>NZ_SGWE01000004.1:2777500-3077500 GCF_013337115.1 Deinococcus sp. JMULE3 | reverse complement strand
GGACGTCCAGCAGGATCAGGTCGGGCTTGAGTGCCTGGGCCAGTGCGTCGCCCTGGGCGCAGGTGGCGGCGCTGCCGACGACGTGCACGTCGGGGTCGCGTTCGAGCAGGTCGCGGTTGATGCGGGCGACGCGCAGGTCGTCCTCGACGAGCAGCACGCGGATTCGGGCGTTCATGCGGTCACCTCGGCCGGGTCGGTGGGGCGGTGCGGGAGGGGCTGCGGGAGGCTCAGCTGGAAGACCGTCAGGGGGCCGCGCCGGGTGTGACGCAGCGTGCCGCCCAGGCCCTGCACGCGCGCGTGGACGCCATGCAGGCCGTACCCGCGCCCCTCGCCCTTGCTGCTCGCCCCACGGTTGAAGAGGGTGTCGCGCAGGGTCTCGGCGACGCCGGGGCCGCTGTCCTCCACCTCGACCTGCATGCCGTCCGGGTCCTCTCCGACCGTCACGGTGACCAGTCCGGGCTGACCGGCGAGGGCCTCAAAGGCGTTCTCGGTGAGGTTCCCGACGGCGCTGACCAGCGTGTCGGCGTGGCGTTCCCAGTGCGGCCCCAGGTGGCTTCCCTCGGTGATCTGGAAGTCAATGCCGAGCTCCTGGGCGCGTTCACGCTTCCCGGCGAGCAGCGCGACCAGCCGGGGCACCTGCACGTCGCGCAGCAACTGGCGGAACTGCGCGTCGGCGTGAATCTCGGCGTTCAGGACGCGCAGGGCCTCCTCGGAGCGGTCCAGTTGCAGCAGGCCCGAGAGGACGTGCAGGCGGTTCTGGTACTCGTGCGTCTGGGCGCGCAGGACGTCCACGAAGCCCCGCGCGTGCGTGAGTTCCTCCGCGAGGGCCAGCGCCTCGGCGCGGTCGCGGAAGCCCGCGACGAACCCGCCGCCCTCCAGCGGTTCGAGGTTCACGAGGACCGGCTGGCCGCGCAGCGTGACTTCCAGGTTCTGCGCGCGGGCGACCGGGTGGCCGGCGGTCAGGAGGGCCAGTTCCGGCCAGAGGGTCGCCAGTGGCGCGGGGACTCTGGCCGCCCAGCAGGGTCACGGCGCGGTCGCTGCTGAGCGTGACCAGCCCGCCCGCATCCACCGCCAGCACGCCCTCACGCAGGGCGGCCAGCACGGCGCGCTGCTGGCGGGCCAGCGCGGCGATCTGCTCGGGTTCCAGGTTCAGGATCTCGGCCCGCAGGCGCCGCGCGGCCCACACCGCGCCGACGGTGCCCAGGCCCAGCGCCAGCACGAACCACGGCAGCAGGCTGATCAGTGCGCTGCCCACCAGATGCCACACCTGCGGCATGAGGTACCCGGTGCTGACCACGCCCACCACGCGCGTGCCGGGCACGCCGCCCGCCCAGACGGGGACCTTGCCGCGCACACTCAGGCCCAGGCTGCCGCGCGCGACCGACACGACCTCCTGCCCGGCCAGCGGCTGCACGTTGTCGCCGCCCTCCATGGGTTTACCCAGCCGTTCGGGGACGGGGTGCGCCAGCCGGATACCCCGCGCATTCCCGACCACGATGAAGTCCGCGCCGGCCTCCTCGCGCAGCAGGTTCACCTGGGCGTTCAGGCCAGCGTCCTGCGTGCCCTTCTCGGTGCCCTGCACCACCGCGGGTAGTTTCGCCACGATGCGACTGGCGGTCAGGGCGCGTTCACCCAGGCGTTCGCGGGCCTCGCCGTACAGCTGCGCGGTCTGCACGCCGACCAGCAGAGCGGTCATGGCGCACAGGACGATCAGGTGCAGGCGCACCAGTCGGCCCTGCAGGTTGGGACGGCGTCGGTTCATGGGTGTTCGCTCCCGATTGTAGGAGGCGGCAGCCCCACCTTGGCAGGGGTTGCGTACATTCCGTTCACGGGCGTGCATTGCGTGCACGGATTGCGCGGCCAGCACGCAAAAAACACCTTGTTCCGCCGGTCCGGGGGGCGTACTTTACGGGGGACACCACAACCCACCCCCTCACCGGAGGAACACCCATGAAGAAAACCGCCATTCTGGCCGCGTCCGCGCTGTTGACCCTCGCCACTCCCGTCACCGCCCAGGGCGTCAGCAACCTGCGCATCATGGCTCCCGCCAGCCCCGGCGGCGGCTGGGACCAGACGAGCCGCGCCATCCAGACCGTCCTGCAGAACCAGGGCATCGCCAAGCCCGTGCAGGTGTTCAACGTGCCCGGCGCGGGCGGCACCATCGGCCTGGCGCAGCTGTACAACAGCAAGGGCGACGGGAACCTCCTGATGACCATGGGCCTCGTGATGGTCGGCGCGATCCAGACGAACTCCTCGAAGGTGGACCTCAGCCGCGTCACGCCGATTGCCCGCCTGACCGGCGAGTACGAGGTCATCGTGGTGCCCGCCAGCAGCCCCTACAAGAACCTGGGCGACCTGGCCGCTGCGTGGAAGGCCAACCCGAATCTGCCCTTCGCGGGCGGCAGCGCCGGCGGCACCGACCACATGCTCGTCGGGCTGTTCGCCAAGGCGGCAGGCGTGGACACGAAGAAGATGAACTACGTGCCGTTCAGCGGCGGCGGTGAAACCCTCGCCGCGGTGCTGGGCAATCAGGTGACGGCCGCCGTCGCCGGGTACGGCGAGTTCGAGGCGCAGATCAAGGCCGGGAAACTGCGCGCCCTGGGCATCAGCGCCCCCAAGGCGCAGCCCGGCATTCCGGTGCCCACCATGAAGTCACAGGGCTTCAACGTGGAACTCGCCAACTGGCGCGGCATCGTGGCCGCCCCCGGCCTGAGCAGCAGTGAGAAGGCCGCGCTGGTGGCCGTGATGGACAAGCTGCACGCCAGCAAGGAATGGAAGGACACCCTGAAGACCCGCAACTGGACGGACCTGTACATGAGCGGCAGCAAGTTCGACGTGTTCCTGAAGCTGGAAGCCAGCCGCACCCGCGAGATTCTGAAAGACATCGGCCTCGTGAAGTAAGGCCTGCAGCTGGTCGTGCCGGGCGGTGGCGAGTTTCCTTCGCGCCGCCCGGCCCCACGTTCCCCCACCCCCACCCCCGCCGAGGTACGTGAATGTCTGACCCCTCCCCCACCCTCACCCCGCCCGCGCGGCCCGCGCTGAGCGTTCCGGACCTGCTGGTCGCCGTGGGCGTCCTGATCGTCGGGGCGCTCCTGCTGATCGGTACGCTGAAGATCCCGTTCGGCATCAATGCCTTCGTCGGGCCGCGCGTGTTCCCGATGATCGTGTCCGTCGGCACGCTGGCCCTGGGCGCGCTGCTGCTCGTGGCGACCCTGCGCGGCTCCCGGGCCGAACCCGCCGCCGAGGAGGACAGCGACCCGGACGCCCAGCCGGACCTGCGTCAGCCGGGCCTGATCCTGGGCGGCTTCCTGATCGGGTCGCTGATCCTGGTGCCGCTGGGTTTCGTGGTGGGCACGGCCGTCATGTACTTCAGCGTGGGCTTCGCGTTCGGTGAGCGCCGCCTGCCTCTGCTGGCGGGCGTCGCGCTGATCGTCGCGCTGGTCACGTACGTGGTGTTCACGCGCGGCCTGGGCCTGACCCTGCCGCCCGGCATTCTGAAAGGGGTGCTGTGATGGAGGCCGTCACCTCCCTGCTGGCGGGCTTCGAGACGGCCCTGACCCCGCTGAACCTGCTGTGGGCGCTGATCGGCGTCACGCTGGGCACGCTGGTCGGCGTGCTGCCGGGCATCGGCCCGGCCCTGACGGTCGCGCTGCTGCTGCCCGTCACGGCGCAGTTGCCGCCCGTCAGTGCGTTCATCATGTTCGCCGGGATCTACTACGGCGGAATGTTCGGCGGCAGCACCACCAGCATCCTCCTGAACACGCCGGGCGAGTCGAGCAGCATCATCACCGCGCTGGAAGGGAACAAGATGGCCCGGCGGGGCCGCGCCGCCGCCGCACTGGCGACCGCCGCGATCGGGTCGTTCGTGGCGGGCACCATCGGCACCATCCTGCTGACGTTCGCCGCGCCCGCCATCGCGGACGTGGCGGTGCAGATCCCGCCCAGCGCGAAGTTCGCGTTGATCATGCTGGCGTTCGTGACCATCAGCGCCACGTTCGGCGGGTCGCCCCTGCGCGGCCTGATCAGCCTGTTCCTGGGTCTGGCGATCGGCCTGGTCGGCACGGACCTCCAGAGTGGTCAGGCGCGCTTCACGCTCGGCTACCCGGAACTGCTCGACGGGATTGACTTCGTGACGGTCGTGATCGGCCTGTTCGCCATCGGCGAGACGCTGTTCGTCGCCAGCCGCCTGCGCAAGGGCAAGGCCAGCGTGATCAAGCTGGACGGGAACGCCCGCATGAACCGCGAGGACTGGCGGCGCTCGTGGAAACCCTGGCTGCGCGGCACGGCGCTGGGCTTCCCGTTCGGCGCGATCCCAGCGGGCGGCGCGGAGATCCCCACGTTCCTGTCGTACACGCTGGAGAAGAAACTCAGCAAGCACCCCGAGGAGTTCGGCAAGGGCGCCATCGAGGGCGTGGCGGGGCCGGAAGCGGCGAACAACGCCTCGGCGGCGGGCGTGCTGGTGCCGCTGCTGACGCTGGGCCTGCCGACCAGCGCGACCGCCGCGATCCTGCTGGCCGCCTTCCAGCAGTACGGCCTGCAACCCGGGCCGCTGCTGTTCGTGACCAGCCCGGAACTGGTGTGGGGCCTGATCGCCAGCCTGTACATCGGGAACGTCATGCTGCTCGCGTTGAACCTGCCGCTCGCGCCGGTCTGGGCGAAACTGCTGCTGATTCCCCGTCCGTTCCTGTACGCCGGGATTCTGGTGTTCAGCACGGTGGGCGTGTACTCGCTGAACAACAGCGTGTTCGACCTGTTCCTGCTGGCGATCTTCGGCGTGATCGGCTACGGCATGCGCCGCTTCGACTTCCCGGTCACGCCCGCGATCATCGGCGTGATCCTGGGGCCGGTCGCGGAGAGTCAGTTCCGGACCGCCATGCAGCAGAGCGGCGGGGACATGAGCGTGTTCGTGCGGCAGCCGCTGTCGGCGTTCATCCTGCTGATCGTGGTGGCGGCGCTGGTGGTGCCGCAGGTTCTCAAGGCCCGCGCGGCGCGTCAGGGCACGGTCGGCTGAACACAGTCGGAACAGGAAGAGGTCGGGCGCGTCATGGCCCGACCTCTTCCCATGGTGGCTTCAGCGTATGCCGCGCCCTTCCAGCAGCAGCCACAGGTGACGCAGCAGTTCGTCCACGTCATGGAAGGTGCGGGCGTCCTGGGGTCGGCCCTGCGGTTCCAGCCGGACCGTCGGTCGTGACGGTGCAGTGGCGGATGGGGCAAGGGGTTCGATGCGGATCAGGTACTCGGTGGGGGGATTCGGGGGGGTCACGGGGGCTCCTTGCTGATCAGTCTGACCGGGGGGGTGTTGCACGGGCGTTGCGCGGTACACTGGGGACACTCATGAACACCGGGTCAGTGCTGGTCCTGCGGACGCTGGGTGTGCCCCGCGCCAGCGTGGTGGGCGCGCCGCTGGACGTCACGGGCAAGAGTCTGGCGCTGCTCATGTTCCTGGCGGTCGAGGGCGAGACGCCGCGCGAGGTGCTGGCGGACCTGCTGTGGTCCGATCAGGAGGGGGACGCGGCGCGGCGGAACCTGCGGGTGCAGCTGCACCGCCTGAAGGGAGCGGGCCTGTCGGACTGGCTGGAGGTCGGGCCGGGCGCGGTGGCGTTGCGGGGCGAGGTGCAGGTGGACCTCCTCGCGCTGCGGGCGGCGCTGGCGTCGGGGGACGTGGCGGGCGCGGCGGCGTTCGCGCGGGGGCGGTTCCTGGATCACCTGAGCGTACCGGGCGCGGCGCAGTTCGAGGAGTGGCAGGAGCGCGTGGCAGGTCAGGCGCTGGAGGAGCAGCTGCGGGCGCTGGACGCCCTGGCGGCGTTCGAGGCGGGTCGGGGTGGGTGGGCGGCGGCGCTCTCGGCGCACGCACAGGCGCTGACGCTGGACCCGCTGCGCGAGCGGAGCGTGCGGGCACAGATGGAGGTCCTGGCCGCGATGGGGCGCCGCGAGGACGCGCTGGACGCGTACCGGTCGCTGTGCCGCCGCCTGCGGGACGAGCTGGGGGCCGAGCCGCTGCCCGCCACGCGGGTGCTGGCCGAGGGACTGGAGCGGGACCGCCCGGCGGCTCCTCCGGCGGCGGCGCTGGTGGGCCGCGCGGCGGAGGTGCTGGCGCTGCGCGCGGCGCGGACGATGCTGGTGCTGGGCGAGGCAGGGATCGGGAAGTCCCGCCTGCTGCGCGAGGCGGCGGGGGACGCGCTGGTGCTGCGCGGCGCGCCGGAGCTGACGCCGCTGCCGTTCGGGGCGCTGCTGGACGCGTTCCGTTCGGATACGAGCGGGCTGGCGTGGTGCCCGGAGTTCCTGCGGCCGGGGCTGGCGGCGGCCCTGAGCGCGCCGGGCGGCGTGGCGTCCACGGACCGTGGGGCGATGCTGGACGTGCTGGCGCAGGCGCTGCTGGCCCTGGCGGGTGGGCGCGCGGTGGTCGTGGAGGACCTGCACTGGCTGGACGCCGGGTCGCTGGAGGCGGCGTTCCTTGCGCTGCACCGGGGCGCGCGGCACGTGTGGCTGTCGGCCCGCCCGGGGGAGTTGCAGGAGCGGGCGGAGGTGCTGGCGGTGCTGGGCCGCGTGAACCCGGCGCGCCTCACGTTGACCGAGTTGCCCAGAGAGGCTGTGAACGAGCTGATCGCGGGACTGGCGGGTGGGGAGGCGCCGCTGTTCACCGCGCGGCTGTTCGAGGCGACCGCCGGGCACCCGCTGTTCCTGATGGAGACGCTGCGCGACCTGCGCGAGCGGGGTCTGCTCGCGGAGCGGGGTGGGCGCTGGCACACGCCGTTCGATGCGTTCACGGTGGATTACGCCGAGGTGCCGGTCCCGCCGTCGGTGACGCAGGCGATCCGGGGCCGGGTGGAGCGGCTGGGGCGCGTGACGCGGCAGCTGCTGCAGGCGGGGGCGCTGTGGGGCGAGTCCTTCCCCGTGTCGCTGGTGGCGGGGTGCGTGGGCGTGCCGGTCGGGGAGGCGCTGGACGAGCTGGAGCGGGCGCAGGAGGCGCGGCTGGTCACCCCGGACGGCGCGGGGTTCCGGTTCGGGCATGACCTGCACCGCCGGGCGCTGCTGGAGGACCTGGGCACCGCCCGGCGCGGGCACCTGCATGGGCAGCTGGCGGCGCTGGCCCCGGACGGCACTCCGGCGGGCACCGTCGCGCAGCATTTCGAGGCGGGCGGGCAGCCGGAGCGGGCGTGGCCGCTGTGGGTGCGGGCGGCGCGGGAGGCCGAGGGGCTGTTCGCGCACGCCGACGCGTTCGCGCTGTACGGGCGGGCGCTGGCGTGCGGGGCGCCGCCGCGTCAGGCGTTCGCAGTGCGGGTAGCCCGCAGTGAGCTGTGCCGCCACCTGGACGACGAACCGGGGCGCGAGGCGGAACTGGACGCGCTGGCGGCGCTCGCGGCCGGGCTGGACGACGCGGGGTGCTGGGCAGACCTCGCCGCGCGGCGCGCGAAGTGGCACACGGAACGGGACGAGTACGCCCTGGCGGTCGCGGAGGTGCGGGCAGCCCTGGGGCGTTTCGGCGGGGCGCTGGATGACGATGTCCGCTCGGCGCTGCTGCTGGAGGGTGGCGCAGCCATGGCGTGCCTGGAGGACTGGCCCGCGTCGGCGGAGTGGCTGCAGGAGGCGCTGACCCTGACGCGCGAGCGACTGCCGGTGCGGGCCTCGAACGTCCTGTACTGGCTGGGGTACGGTGCGTACCGGTCCGGAGAGTACGCGCAGGCGGCGGTGGCGTACCGGCAATCGGTGGACGTCCTCCCGGCGGGCACGCTGTCGCGCGGGCGGGTGCTGAGCCTGTGGAAGGTCGGGGCGTGCCTGCGCCGAATGGGGCAGTGGTGCGAGGCGTCGGCGGCGCTGCGCGAGGCGGACGACAGCGCCCGCACCCTGAACGCCGGGTCGATCCGGGGCCTGATCGTCGCGGAGCAGGCGGCGCTGGCGTTCGATCAGGGCGAGCGGGAGGTCGCGTCCGCCCTGGCCGCCGAGGCGCGGACCCTCCTGAGCCCCGGTGGGACAGAGGGCTGGGACGTGCTGAACCCACTGCTGGCCGCGCTGGCATCCGGTGCGGTCCCCGCGACGCGTTGAGCATACGCGGGAGGCCGCCTCCCGGACCTGATCCGGTGGCGGCCTCGTACGTGTGTCAGGTCAGGCGACGTCGATTTCCTGAAGCACCGTCACCTCGGGAGCGCTGGCGAACCAGTCGCCGGCCTTGGCGCGGTACGCCTGGTAGTGCTCGCTGTCGCGGTGGGCCTGCGCGGCGGCCTGATCGCGGTAGCGTTCCTGCACGTGCAAGCGGACGGTGCCGTCCTTCTCCTCGCGCAGCAGGTCGTAGCGGAGGTTGCCTTCCTCCTGACGGCTGGCCTTGACCATGCTCAGCATCTCGGCCTGGACGGTGTCGACGTGCTCGGGTTTGGGCGTGATGATGGCGTGGACGGCGATGACGCTCATGCGTTCACCGTGTCGCCCTTCAGCGCGCCGAGGAGGGCGGTGACGAATTCCTCGTCGCTCATGGGGTTCTGCCCGGTGATGAGTTCACGGTCACGCACGACGTGACTGGTGTACTTGCCGCCGTTCTGCACGTCCATGCCCGCGGCGCGCAGGGCGTCGGCGGGGTAGTACTGCATGGGGGCCTCGAAGGTCTTCTCGGCGTCCTGCTCCTCGGGGGTGCTGAACACGGTGGCCTTGTACCCGTCGTAGATGAAGTCCTGCGCGGCGGGCGTCTCGCCGTTCTGCAGGGCCGTCTGGTAGGCGGCGGCGTCCTGCTGCGCGGCGAGCAGGGCGACGGGTGCGTGGCAGATCAGCGCGGTGGGCTGGGCCTTCTCGTGGAAGTGGCGCAGGACCTTGCCCAGGTCGGCGTCGCGCATGAGTTCGATCATGGGGGCGTGCCCGCCGGGCAGGAACACCGCGTCGAACTGGTCGAGGTTCGCGGCAGCGTCGCTCAGCTTGTGGATGGGTCCGCTGAGGGTCTGCTCGACGAAGGCCTTGATCTGCTGGTGTTCGGCCTCGTCCTTGAAGAAGTCCTTGGTGTCGCTGCCGTGGTCCATGGGGGGGCGGTTCCCCTTGGGCGTGGCGATGGTCAGCTTGTGGCCCTCCTGGGTCAGGCGGTGGGCGGGCACGCCGAATTCGTTGAGGTAGAAGCCGGTGGCGTGGGTCTGGCCGTCCTTGAGCGGGAGCTGGTCTTCGCTGGACATCACCACGAGGATGTTCTTGGTCATGGGCGACACCTTATGCGCCGACAGGCGGGCCGACTGTCGAACCCCTTACTTTGCTTTCTAAAGCATTCAGGTTGGGTGAAGACGCCCTGAACCCGGCGGCCCTGTCCATGCACGTCACGGTGGGCGGCTCACGCGGCGCGCTATCCTGCCGGGAACCGCGCCTGCCGGGCGTGGTCATCCAGAACCGCCGGAGGGAATTTTCTGCCCTGTGATGGCGTGGCAACCGGCCCTCATTGCGGCACTCGGTGCTTTCAGAGAAGACCCGCGTGGGTGCGCTGACGATGGTGCGAGCGGGGACGATGGCCCAGAAGCGGCGCAGCACTCGCGCAAGGACTTTCGAGGCCGCCCAGGGGCGGCTTTCTGCTGTACAGGGGTAGACCATGAGTACCGATATCCGCGCCGAGGCGCGCAAGAGAATCTTGATTCTGGACGGAGCGTGGGGCACGCAACTCCAGCAGGCCGGACTGACCGAGGCCGACTTCCGCTGGGACGGCGCCGATCCGCTGCGGATGTACCGGGGGAACTTCGACCTGCTCCAGCTGACGAAGCCAGACGTGATCCGCGCCGTGCACCGCGCGTACTTCGAGGCGGGGGCGAATATCGCCAGCACGAATACCTTCAACTCCACGACGATCAGTCAGGCGGACTACGGCACCGAAAGCATGGCGCGCGAGATGAACGTGCAGGGCGCGCGGCTGGCGCGCGAGGTGGCCGACGAGTTCACAGCTCGCGACGGGAAACCCAGGTGGGTGGCGGGGAGCATCGGCCCGACGAACCGCACGGCGACCCTCTCGCCGGACGTGGAACGCCCGGAATTCCGCAACGTGACCTACGACGATCTGGTGGCCGCGTACACCGAGGCCGCCGAGGGCCTGATCGAGGGGGGCGCGGACCTCCTGCTGCTGGAGACGGTGTTCGACACCCTGAACGCCAAGGCGGCGCTGTTCGCCTGCGAGGAGGCCTTCGCCCGCACCGGGAAGACGCTGCCGGTGATGCTGTCGGGCACGATCACGGACGCGTCCGGCCGCACGCTGAGTGGGCAGACGCCGGAAGCCTTCGCGATCAGCACCGGGCACGCGAACCTGTTCAGCCTGGGTCTGAACTGTGCGCTGGGCGCGGACCTGCTGCGCCCTCACCTGCGCGAGATCGCCGCGAACACAGAGGCGCTGGTGTCGGTGCATCCGAACGCGGGCCTCCCGAATGCCTTCGGGGAGTACGACGAGACGCCGGAGCACACGGCGAGCGTGCTGGCCGACTTCGCCCGCGAGGGCCTCGTGAACATCGTGGGTGGGTGCTGCGGCACCACGCCCGAGCACATCCGCGCGATTGCCGACGCGGTGCGCGAGATCACGCCGCGCACGGCCCCGGAGCAGCCCGCCGTGCTGCGCCTGAGCGGCCTGGAACCGCTGAACGTCACGCCGGAACTGAACTTCGTGAACGTCGGCGAGCGGACGAACGTGACCGGCAGCCCCAAATTTGCTAAGGCCATCCTGGCCGGGGACTTCGACGCGGGCCTGAAGATCGCGCGGCAGCAGGTCGAGAACGGCGCGCAGATCGTGGACGTGAACTTCGACGAGGGCATGCTCGACGGCGAGGCCGCCATGGTGAAGTTCCTGAACCTCCTGGCCGGTGAACCGGACATCAGCCGCGTGCCGCTGATGCTGGATTCCAGCAAGTGGGAGATCCTGGAGGCGGGCCTCAAGCGCGTGCAGGGCAAGGCGGTCGTGAACTCGATCAGCCTCAAGGACGGCGAGGAGAAGTTCCTGGAACGCGCCCGCCTCCTGAGGCGTTACGGCGCGGCGGCGGTCGTCATGGCCTTCGACGAGCAGGGACAGGCCGACAATCTGGAACGGCGCATCGAGATCACCTCCCGCGCGTACCGCCTGCTGACTGAACAGGTGGGCTTCCCGCCGCAGGACATCATCTTCGACCCGAACGTGCTGACCGTCGCGACCGGCATCGAGGAGCACGACCGTTACGCCATCGACTTCATCGAGGCGACCCGCTGGATCAAGGCGAACCTGCCGGGTGCCCTCGTGTCGGGCGGGATCAGCAACGTGTCGTTCTCGTTCCGGGGGAACAACCACGTGCGCGAGGCGATGCACGCCGTGTTCCTGTTCCACGCGATCCGCGCGGGGCTGGACATGGGTATCGTGAACGCCGGGATGCTCGCCGTGTACGAGGACATCGAACCCGAGCTGCGCGACGCGGTGGAGGACGTGATCCTGGCCCGCCGCCCCGACGCCACGGAACGGCTGCTGGAACTCGCCGACCGCTACAAGGGCATCAAGCGCGAGGTCGGCGCGGGCAGCCCCTGGCGTGACCTGCCGGTGCAGGAACGCCTGAAGCACGCGCTCGTGCAGGGCATCGCGGACTTCGTGGACGTGGATGCCGAGGAGGCGTATCAGGAACTCGGCTCGCCGCTGAAGGTCATCGAGGGACCCCTGATGGACGGCATGAACGTGGTGGGCGACCTGTTCGGGGCCGGGAAGATGTTCCTCCCGCAGGTCGTGAAGTCCGCCCGCGTGATGAAACGCGCCGTGGCGTACCTCACGCCGTACATGGAAGCCGAGAAGCAGGAGGCCGGCGGCAAAGGCAAAGTGCTGCTGGCAACCGTGAAGGGCGACGTGCACGACATCGGCAAGAACATCGTCGGCGTGGTGCTGGCCTGCAACGGGTATCAGGTGACGGACCTGGGCGTGATGGTGCCCACCGAGAAGATCCTCGACGAGGCCGAGCGGATCGGCGCGGACGTCATCGGCCTGAGCGGCCTGATCACCCCCAGCCTGGACGAGATGGTCACCGTGGCCCGCGAGATGACCCGCCGCGGCCTGACCCTGCCCCTGCTGATCGGCGGGGCGACCACCAGCCGCGCGCACACCGCCGTGAAGATCGACCCCGCGTACCCCGGCCCCGTGGTGCACGTGCTGGACGCCAGTCGCGCCGTGACGACCACCGCCGACCTGCTGGCCGACCCGGCAGGCGTGCAGGACCGCGTCCGCGAGGAGTACGACGCGCTGCGCGAACGGCACGGCGGACGGCAGGTGCGCCTCATTCCTATCGAGGACGCCCGCGCCCGCGCACCCCAGGTCTCCCCCACCCCCGCGCCCGCCCCACGCGAACCGGGCCGTCAGATCATCGAGCAACCCATCGCGGAGCTGCTGGACTTCATCGACTGGACGCCGTTCTTCATCGCCTGGGAGATGAAGGGCATCTACCCGAACATCCTCACCGACCCCCTGCGCGGCGAGGAAGCCCGCAAACTGTTCGCCGACGCACAGGCGCTGCTGCAACGCGCCATCGACGAGAATCTGCTGACCGCGCGCGGCGTGATCGGCCTGTGGCCCGCCCGGCGCGACGGAGACGACATCGTGGTTGATATTGAACGGTTGATGGTTGATGGAAACGACCAGACCCCGTCATCTATCAACCATCAACCATCAACCATCCTCCACACCCTGCGGCAGCAGCGCGACCAGACCACGCCGAACGCGGCACTGGCGGACTTCATCCTGCCGGACGGGGATCACATCGGTGCGTTCGCCGTGGCGATTCACGGGGCGGAGGAACTCGCGGCCGCGTTCGAGGCGCAGCACGACGATTACAACGCCATTCTGGTCAAGGCGATCGCAGACCGGCTGGCCGAGGCCTTCGCGGAGAAACTCCACCGGGACGTCCGCGTGCGCCACTGGGGCTACGCGCCCGAGGAGACGCTGGGCAACGACGACCTGATCCGCGAACGGTACCAGGGTATCCGCCCCGCGCCCGGCTACCCCGCGCAGCCCGACCACACCGAGAAACGCACGCTGTTCACCCTCCTGAACGCAGGGGAAGTCGGCCTGCGCCTGACCGAGTCGTGCGCCATGACGCCCGCCGCCGCCGTGTCGGGCCTGTACTTCGCGCACCCTGAGGCCCGCTACCTCGCCGTGGGCCGCATCGGCCGCGACCAGACCCTGGACTACGCCCGCCGCAAGGGCCAGAGCATCGAGGAAACCGAACGCTGGCTGGGACCGATCCTCGCGTATGACCCGGCGGGTGTTGAAAGTGGACAGTTGATAGTTGATGGTCGGAACCCGTCAACCATCAATCTTCAACCATCGACCGCGGCCGGAGGCGGCCAGTGACGCGAGTGTCTGTCGAGCTGGTGCCCCGGTCCCGTTCTGGCCTGCGCGCGGAGATCGCGGAGGTCGCAGGCGCGCTGAGCGGCGTGGATACCGTGAACGTGCCGGACCTGACGCGGTACTCGCTGCGCTCCTGGGTGGGGTGCGGCTTCGCCCGGCCGGGTTTCGCGGCGATTCCGCACCTGCGCGCCGTGGACTTCAACCCGCGTGAGCCGCTGCCGTTCCTGCCCATGCTGGAGGAACACGGCATTCGTGAGGTGCTCGTCGTGACCGGGGACGCCCCGATCGACATGAGCGCGAAGGTGTACGACCAGGACGCCGTGGACCTGATCCGCCGCCTGAACCGCGACGCGCCGCACCTGCGGGTGTACGCCGGGCTGGACCCGTACCGGCAGTCGTTCGTCCGCGAGCGGGATTACCTGGAGCGCAAGCTGGACGCGGGCGCGGCCGGGTTCTTCACGCAGCCGTTCTTCGACCTGCGCCTGCTGGACACCTGGGCGGACCTCCTGCCGGACGGCACGGACGTGTGGTGGGGCGCGACGAGCATTCTCACGGAAGCCAGCTTCAACTACTGGCGCGCCCGGAACCACGCGGTGTTCCCCCGCACGTTCACGCCCACCCTGGACTGCAACCGCACGTTCGCCCGTGACCTCCTGACCTTCGCCCGCGAGCGGGAGCAGCACGCGTACTTCATGCCCGTGAAGGTGAACGTGCTGGAGTACCTGGGTGGCATCCTCTGAGCGACTGGGCTGTGAACCACCCCCACCCGGCCTCCCCCCTGAAGGGGGAGGAGCAAGGCACAAAGAAAGTCGATCAGCGGAACGAAACGTCCCACCCACCTACTGACCGCCGACTGCCACCGGCCGTCGTGCGCGAAGCGCGCGGGCCTTACGGGGGCGACAGGATGGCGTCGAGGCCGGACCCGTCACTGCCTATGCCGACCGCGCCGCAACAGTAAAGCCTCTTGCCGAGCGCAGCGACCGCTCCCCCTGCCCCTCTGGGGTACTCGTATGAGCCGCTTGCGGAGGGGGCTGGGGGGTGGGGCGACGAACGAAATGAGCCTCCCAGGAAATCCGGAGAGGCCCACATCCCGCTGAAGCTTCAGCTGTTGTCGATCACGACCGTGAAGCTCTTGCTGACCTTGCCCTTGGCGGGCACGTCGACGCGCAGGTTCGCGGTGCCCTGGTTTTTGACGGGGGCGCTGGTGTCGATGATGATGATGCGGCCGCCGATGCGTTCGGTGATTTCGGCGCGGACGGCGCGGTCTTTGCTGCTTTCAAAGGCGTAGGTGACGCGGTAGGTAGTTTTGGTGATGTTGCCTTTGGTGTCTTTGGTCTGGGCGGTCTGCTGGACGGTGCGGGTGTAGCTGAGGTCGGGGTCTTCGCCTAAGGAGAAGTCGATGGTGCCGCCCTGGCGGGTGTCGGGGATGCTGGTCTGGCCGACGATGCGGCCGTCTTCGCGGACGGTGATGGGGCCTGCGGGGAGGCGCTGGTCGGCTTTGAGGCGGTAGGAGCGGTTCAGGTTGCCTTCGCGGGGGCTGGGGTCGAAGTAGGTCTGGAGGCCGGCGTAGCGTTCGAAGGTGTTGAGTTTGGGGGTGATGAAGGGGAGGGTGGTGACGCTGTTCGCGGGGAGTTGGAAGGGGGTGGTGAGGGCGTAGCGGTAGAGGCCGCGGAGTTCGCCCTGGCTTTCGATCTTGGGGGCGGGGGCGGCGCTGGTCATGACGTCCATGGCGGCGCCGCGCATCATGTAGGCGGCTTCCTGCTGGTTCTGGATGTTGACGTCTCCGGCGTAGAGTTCGGTGTTCTGGACGTCGTAGGCCTGTTCGGTGGTGTTGCGGATGTCGGCCAGGGCGGCCAGTTGTGCGCCGCTGCTGCTGGCTTTCAGGGTGTAGCGGGGGGTCCAGGTGACGGCGCGGGTCAGGTAGCTCAGGGTGCCCTTGCCGGGCTGGGCGAGGGTGTAGGTGACGCTCTGGGTGGGGGCCTGGGGGTTGGCGGGTGGCGCGGCGTCGAACTGGAGGTCTTCGTAGCGGGCGGTGAAGTAGCGGCCCTGGGCGTCCTTGACGAGCAGGTCGCGGGCGCGGATCAGGGTGACGGGTTCGGTTTTGCCGTCTCGGCGCAGATAGATGGTCTGGCCTTCGAGGCTGCTGAGCCAGTTCGCTTCCTGTTTCTGGATGGCCTGCGTGAAGGTGAGGCCTTCGAGGTCGAGGCTGCCGGACAGAATGTTCTGCCAGGTGTCGAGGGGCAGGTTCAGGCGGAGGGTGTTCGTGTCGGCGGTGACGGGTTCACGCACCTCACTGAAGCTGGGGTAGATGCGCAGGTCGGCGGCGCTGGCACTTCCGAGGGCGAGGGTGGTGGCGACGGCAGCGGCGACGGACAGGCTGTTTTTCATGTCTGGATGGTGACCCGCCGCTCAATATGAGATGTGAGAGCGTGCGTCAGGAACGCGACAGAAAACCCGCCGCCCCGGATGTGGGGTGGCGGGCTGTTCGTCTGCTCGGGACGCTTAGAGGATGTCGTCGCGGATGCAGGCCTTGAAGTGGCCGGGGGCGACTTCGCGCAGTTCGGGGACGATGTTGGCGCAGTCGGCGATCGCGTAGCGGCAGCGGGTGCGGAACACGCACCCCGACGGCGGGTTGATCGGGCTGGGGATGTCGCCTTCCAGGATGATGCGCTGGCGTTTGACGGTGGGGTCGGGCACGGGCGCGGCCGACAGGAGCGCTTCCGTGTAGGGGTGTTTGGGGTTGCGGTTCAGTTCGCGGCTGGGCGCGATTTCCATGACGCGGCCCAGGTACATCACGATGATGCGGTCGCAGATGTACTCGACGACGGCGAGGTCGTGCGCGATGAACAGCACGGTCAGGCCCAGTTCTTCCTGCAGGTCCTGCAGCAGGTTCACGACCTGCGCCTGGATCGACACGTCGAGCGCCGAGACGGGCTCGTCGGCGACGATGAACGCGGGGTCCACGGCCAGGGCGCGGGCGATCCCGATGCGCTGGCGCTGGCCGCCGCTGAACTCGTGCGGGTAGCGGCGCATGTGCTCGGGGCGCAGGCCGACCTTCTGCAGGAGTTCGGCGATGCGGTCGATGCGGCCCTTACCGGGGTGCAGGTTGTGGATCTGCATGGCCTCGCCGATGATGTCGCTGACGGTCATGCGGGGGTTCAGGCTGGCGAACGGGTCCTGGAAGATGATCTGCATCTCGCGGCGGTAGTCACGCATCTGCCCCTTGGACAGCTTGGTGATGTCGGTGCCGTTGAACAGCACCTGCCCGCCGGTCGGTTCGATCAGGCGCAGGATGGCTCGCCCGGCGGTGGTCTTCCCGGAGCCGGATTCGCCCACCAGGCCGACCACTTCGCCGCGCCCGATCTTGAAGGACACGTCGTTGACGGCCTTGACGTTCCCGACGACGCGGGACAGCAGTCCTCCGCGGATCGGGAAGTATTTTTCGAGGTTCTGGACGTCCAGCAGCGTCTCGCCCATGGCGGGCATGCTGCGGCGGTCTTTGCTTACGGCGGTCATGCGGTCACCTCACGCTGCGCCTGCGCGAGTTCACGCCAGCGGATGCAGCGGGACATGTGGCCCTGCCCGGTGTCTTCCAGGGCGGGAACAGCTTTCGAGCAGTCGGGAACGGCGAACTTGCAGCGGGGCTCGAAGGCGCAGCCGGGCGGCAGGTTCAGGGGGTTGGGCACGTTGCCGGGAATGGCTTCCAGGCGGCCCTTGGGCTGGCCGGGCACGTGCTCGTACTCGCCGGGTCTGGGGATGGAGTTCAGCAGACCGATGGTGTAGGGGTGGCGGGGCGCCTGGAAGATGTCCACGACGTCGCCTTCCTCGACCACGCGGCCGCCGTACATCACGACGACGCGGTCGGCCATCTCGGCCACGACCCCGAGGTTGTGCGTGATGAACAGGATGCTCATCCCGACTTCCTTCTGCAGGTTGCGCATCAGGTCGAGAATCTGCGCCTGGATGGTCACGTCGAGCGCGGTGGTGGGCTCGTCGGCGATCAGCAGGGCGGGTTTGCAGCTCAGGGCCATGGCGATCATGACGCGCTGACGCATCCCGCCGGACATCTGGTGCGGGTACTCGTTGACGCGCTTTTCCGGGGCGGGGATGCCCACGAACCGCAGCATGTCGGTGGCGACGCCCATGGCGTCCTTCTTGTTCTTGCCCTGGTGCAGCATGACGGCTTCAGCGATCTGGTCCCCGACGGTATAGACGGGGTTCAGGCTGGTCATGGGCTCCTGGAAGATCATGGAGATGTCGTTCCCGCGGATCTTGCGCATGTCCGCTTCGCTCAGCGTGACGATGTTCTTCTGAACGCCGTCCTTGCCGGTGAAGAGGATCTCCCCTTCCACGATCTTGCCGGGAGGGGTCGGGATCAGGCGCATGACCGACAGGCTGGTGACGCTCTTGCCGGAGCCGGATTCGCCCACGACGGCGAGGGTTTCGCCTTTCTTGATGTGGAAGGTCACGCCGTCGACGCTCTTCACGACACCGTCGTCGGTACTGAAGTAAGTTTTCAGGCCGTTCACGGCCAACAGGACTTCACCCTGGTGGGTCATTGTTCCTCCGTTTTCAACACGTTGTGCATCATACAACCGTTAGGGATTCTAGGGCGTTCTGTCACGTTCGGCGCGGCCAGCGAAATGGGCCGCGCCGGACGTGGGCTGGGGTCAGGAGCGTTTGCGCGGGTCGAAGGCGTCGCGCAGCCCGTCGCCGAGCAGCTGGAAGCACATGACGGTGAACACGATGAAGAAGCCGGGGATCAGGACCCAGGGGCGGGTGTTCAGGCTGCTCAGGCCGCCGTCCTGCGCGGCTTTCAGCAGGCTGCCCCACGAGGCGTAGGGTTCCACGGCGCCGATCCCCAGGAAGCTCAGGCCGGATTCCAGCAGGATGAAGCTGGGGATGGCGAGGCTGGTCGTGACGATCACGTAGGTCGTCAGGGTGGGCAGCATGTGGCGCCACATGATGCGGTTGTCGCTGGCGCCGAGGCTCTTGGCGGCGGACACGAAGTCCTGTTCACGCACGCTGAGCAGCTGCCCGCGCGCGACGCGGGCCAAGCCGCCCCAGCCGATGAAGGCCAGGATGCCCAGGATCACGTACAGCGCCAGGATCGGGTTGATGTCCTTGGGGAACACGCTGCGCAGCAGCAGCAGCAGGAACAGTGAGGGGATCGCGGCAAGCACCTCGACGAGGCGCATGATGATCGTGTCGACGATGCCACCGAAGTACGCGGCCATGGCGCCCATCATCAGGCCGATCAGGGTGGTGATCAGCACCGCGCCGAAGCCGATGGTCAGGCTGATCTGCGAGGCGTACAGCGTGCGGGTGAACAGGTCGCGGCCCAGGTCCTCGGCGCCGAACAGGTACAGACTGCACTCTTCCTTGGTCGTGCCGAACAGGTGCAGGTTGCCGGGGAACAGGCCCAGGATCTTGTAGCTGGCCCCGCGCACGCCGAAGTACAGCGGGCAGCGTTCCGTGGTGGGCTTGAACTCGTTCACGAAGGTGTCCATGTTCAGCTGCTGGGTGTACTTGAACACGTAGGGACGCGTGAACGCGCCGGTGTCGGGGTCCCGGAACTGGATGGGGGTGGGGGGGTGGAAGCGGGTGATGTTGCTGGTCGAGTACGAGGACAGGGCGTCCGGCGCGATGAACGGCGCGAAGATCGCCATGAGGTACAGCAGGATCAGCATCAGGCCGCCGGCCTGAGCGAGGCGGTTCTTGCGGAACTGTTGCCACGCGACAGACAGCTGCGACTGGCCGAGGGCCTTGTCCTTCTTTGCGGGGGTGGTGGGAGCGGTGGTGGTCATGTCAGCCGACCTTGATGCGCGGGTCTACGACCGCGAGGAGAATGTCGCTCAGGGCGTTGCCGATCACGAGCAGGACGGTGGTGATCACGGTGAAGCCCGCGATGAGGTACAGGTCCTGCGCGTTGATCGCGTCGAGGATCATGGGGGTCATGCCTGGGTACGCGAACACGACCTCGATGAATCCGGCGCCGGCGACCGCGCTGGGCAGCAGGCCCCCGATGTTCGCCACGATGGGCAGGATGGCGTTGCGGAAGGTGTGCTTCCAGATGGCGGTGCGTTCGCTGACGCCCTTGGCGCGCGCGGTGCGGATGTAGTCCGAGCGCATGACTTCCAGCATCTGGCCGCGAATGACGCGGGTCAGTCCGGCGGCGTCGCTGACGGCCAGGATGATCGCGGGAATCGCGAGGTGCTTGACGATGTCCAGGAATTTCTGGACCGGGGTCATGCTGTCGTATCCGTTGCTGGTCATGCCGTTGATGGGGATGTCCCAGCCGGTCGCGGTACGGACCTGCAGGATGAAGTAGATGACGATCAGCGCCAGGAAGAAGCTGGGGAAGCCCAGCAGGAAGTACAGGATGACGTTGATGGTCTTGTCGCCCAGCGAGTTCTGCCGCACGGCGCCGAACACGCCGATGGGAATGGCGATGGCGTAGAACAGCACCGTGTACAGCAGCACCAGGTACATCGAGTTGGCGATTCGGGGCTTGATGACGTCCAGCACGGGCTGCTGGTACGAGAACGACAGGCCCAGATCGAAGTTGAAGAGCATGTTCTTCATCCATAGGAAGTACTGCTCGATGGGGTGTCGGTCCAGGCCGAAGTTGCGTTCCAGGGCGGCCAGCGACTCGGGGCTGATGTTCGGGTTGAGCTTGGCCGGGGTCAGGAAGTCGCCGGGGGCCAGCTGGATCACGAAGAAGATCAGGATGCTGGCCAGGAACAGGGTGGGGATGGACTGCACCAGGCGGCGCAGGAGGAATGGGATCATGCGGGTACTCCGTGGGGCGTCATGGGTGTGGGGGGCAGTCCGCGCGGGCGGACCACCCCCCGTGGGAGCAGCGTGCTGCTCTGGTCGCTTACTTGATGAAGGTCAGGGCCTGGAAGCGCTGGCCGTAGTAGGCGTCCATCATGTTGGCTGCGAATTCGCCGCCCAGACGCTCGTTGAAGGCCACGTGGAAGTTGCCGCCCACGAGGTAGATGACGGGCTGCAGTTCGCCTTCGGCCTTCATCAGCTGGCCGCCGATGGCGCGGCGCTTGGCGTCGTTCAGTTCCGCGTCGCCTTGGTAGTACAGCTTGGTCATCAGCTGTTCCTGGCTGGTGGCGCACTTGCCGTCGGTGGGGTTGTTGTAGGAGTGCAGGTTGCCGCCGCAGGGGACGACGTTGCTGCCGAAGCTCCAGATGTTGCTGCCGCCGGACAGGCCCAGCAGGATGGCGTCGAAGGGACGGTTCTCGCCCTTGGAGGTCAGCTGGCCGACCAGGGTGTTGAAGTCGATGGGGGTGAAGTTGACCTTCACGCCGACCTTCTTGGCCTCGTCGGCGAAGATGCGGCCCAGCTGCTCGCGGACGGTGTTGCCCGCGTTGGTGCTCAGGTTGAATTCCAGCACCTTGCCGCTCTTGTCGACCAGGTAGCCCTGGGCGTTCTTCTTGGTGTAGCCGATCTGCGCGAGCAGCTTGCTGGCCTGCGCGAGGTCGTACTTGTACTGGGGGGCGCCGGCGGCGAGGCCCGCCTCGATCTGGTTCTTGAAGATGGGGTAGACGCTGAAGTAGGTCTCGCTACCCAGGCCGCCCAGGGCGAGCTGCACCATGGCCTGACGGTTGGCGATGTGGCTCATGGCGCGGCGGAAGCGCACGTCACGGAACAGTTTCTGCTTGGCGGGGTCGCTGGCCTTGTTCCAGTTGAAGGTGATCCACTGGCTGGTGGCCTGGGGGCTGACGTTGGGCTTCAGGAAGGCCTTCAGGCTGCCGTTGTCGATGGCGCGCTTGGTCTGGGCCAGGTCGTCGGCGTTGCGCATGCCGACGATGTCGATCTGACCGGCCAGGAAGGCGGCCAGGGAGGCGTTGGCGTCGGCGACGATGCGCACGGAGAGGTTGCTCAGGTAGGGCAGTTCCTGACCGCGGCTGTCCTTGTTCCAGTCGCCCCAGTTGTTGTTCTTCTTGAACACGGTGCGCTCGCCGGCGCGGTAGGACTCGACGACCCACATGCCGGGGCT
The DNA here is from genome assembly GCF_013337115.1 of Deinococcus sp. JMULE3. Classification (NCBI taxonomy): domain Bacteria; kingdom Thermotogati; phylum Deinococcota; class Deinococci; order Deinococcales; family Deinococcaceae; genus Deinococcus; species Deinococcus sp. JMULE3. Next base: position 3,056,192 of record NZ_SGWE01000004.1, on the reverse strand, counting down.
GACGATCTGGCTGGCGGGGGTGGAGAGGCCCCACATCTTCTTGATGGCGTCGGCGCCGCCCTCGCGGTAGGCCTTGCCGAAGACGTGGTCAGGCCAGGGGGCGTAGCTGAGGATGCTCAGGGCGCTGGCGCTGGGCTGGGGGAAGTCGAACTGCAGGGTGTAGTTGTCGATCTTCTTGACCGTGATGGGCTTGCCGACCAGGAAGAAGGAGTCGCGGCTGTTGCTGCCGACCTTGTCGTCGGTGTGGATCTTCCAGGTGGTGACCCAGTCGTCGGCGGTGATGGCCTGACCGTCGCTGAACTTCATGCCCTGGCGGATCTTGACCACGAAGCGCTTGTTGTTGTTGCTGACCACGGCGGGAGCAGCGGCCATGTACGGGATGAACTCGTCGTTGCGGGGGTCCTGGGTGAACAGACCGGCGCCGGTTTCCATGCGGTCAGGGATGCTGTCCGCTTCGCTGCTGGTGAAGGGGTTCATCGTCTTGAAGTCGCTGATGGCGGACAGGCGCAGTTCACCGCCGCGTTTGTTCGCGGTGTTCTGTTCAGCGGTCCAGGCGGCGGGCCAGACGAAGGCGCTCTGGGCGGCGGCGGTGCCGACCGTCAGGGCGAGGGCAAGAGTCAGGGCTTTTTTCATGGGGTCCTCCAGGGTGCGTGAAAGGAAATACGACAAGTTCCGGCGCGCAGCCGGTGAGCTTGAGGTCCAGATTTCGTTTTCCAGCGAGCTAAATATATTGGCGTATGAATGCAGGGTCAAGAACTGCATCTGGGCGCGAGGTCAACTCAAATCAACCTCATGAATTAACTGGCGCATGAATGGAATTGCCCAAGCAAAATTTGCATTTGAAATGCAGAAATGTGATGAGTTGAACAGGGCTGGCCCATTCTGACCGTCGAATGATTTCAGCCCTGTCTAGAGAGGATGCTCAATCTGAGCTTGCGTTCAGCAACCTCTGCACGAACACGAGGTCCAGCCAGCGCCCGAACTTGTGACCCACCTGCCGGAAGTGCGCGACCGGCGTGAAGCCCAGCCGTTCGTGGAACGCGAGGCTCCCGGCGTTCTCGGCATCCACCCCGCCGATCAGCGAGTGCAGCCCACGCGCGCGCGCCTCCTCGATCAGCGGGAGCATCAGGGCGCCGCCCACGCCCTGCCCGCGCAGACCGTCCCGGACGTACACGCTGTGCTCGGCGGTGAAGCGGTAGCCGGGCTTGGCGCGGAACGGCCCGAAGGTCGCCCAGCCGACCACCTCTTCCCCACTGACGGCGACCCAGACGGGCCAGCCGTGCGCGGTTTTCTCGTCGAACCAGTCCAGGCGCGATTCCAGCGTGACCGGTTCGAGGTCGTACGAGGCGGTCGTGTGCTCGACCGCGTGATTGTAGATGTCAGTGATGGCGGGCACGTCCGCACGGGCCGCGGCGCGCACGGTGACGGGACTGTGGGTCATGCGCGCACGGTAGGTCAGTGCGGGGCACAGTGCAAGGCCAACGCGCCGCCCCGGTCAGAGGCGACGCGCCGATGCAGACCAGGTCAGCGGCTCTTGAGTTCCGTCCAGATGCGGTCGTACAGCCGCTGCGGGCGCCCTCCTGGCAGCTCGCCGATGAAGTCCAGTCGGCCGTCCGTGAGCCACGCGGCAGGCGGATTCAACGCCGGGATGTCCTTCAGGAAGTCGTCCAGGTACGAGCGGGCGGCGGCGTTCGGGGTGGCGTAGTAGGTGTAGTTGCTGAGCTGCGCGCCGTTTTCCCCGTCCAGGATGAAGTCGATGAAGCGGTGCGCCAGTTCGGGGTTGGGGCTGCGTTTCAGGACGACCAGGGTGTCCATGCTGATGGTCGTGCCCTGGCGGGGCAGCAGCACCTGCACGTTCTCGTCCTCCTCGGTGGCGATCAGCAGGTCACCGACGTAGATCTGCCCGAGGTCCACGGTCTTCGCCAGGAGTTTGTTGCGGGTGCCGGGGCCGCCGTCGAAGCCCTGGAAGCCCTTCTTCGCCACCACGCGGCGCAGCAGGTCCCGCGCGGCGCGCAGTTCCTCGACGCGGGTGGTGTTCGCGCTGAACCCCAGGTATTTCAGGGCCGCGCCGATCACCTCGCGCGGATCGTCGAGCAGCACGAAAGAGCGGCGGTCATCCGGGCCGAAGATCTCCGCCCAGGTGTCCCGCGGCACGTACCGCTGCCTGTTGAACGCCAGTCCGGTCGCGGCGTACTGGTACGGCACGGAGTACACGTTCCCAGGGTCGTAGTCGGCGTTCAGGAAACCGGGCGCGATGTTCTTCAGGTTGGGAATCTGGGATTTGTCCAGAGGCTGGAGCAGTCCGGCGCGCACCATGGTCTGCACGACGTAGTTGCTGGGCACCGCGAGGTCGTACTGCGCTCCGCCCCCCTGCAGCTTGGCGAGCATGGCCTCGTTGCTCTCGAAGGTGTCGAGCACGACCCGCACGCCGTTCGCCTTCTCGAAGGCCTTCACCAGATCGGGGTCGATGTACTCCGACCAGATGAAGATGCGAAGGGTCTTCCCGTCCCCGCGCGGGACAGGGGTCGCCTGACCCGCCGCGCCCGTCTGGGCCTGCGCGGGTTTCTGCACGCGGTAACAGCCGCTCAGGAGCAGCAGGCCCGCGGCGGCCAGCAGCGCGGCCCGCTTCACGCGTCCCGCCGGGGGCGAAGCAGCGCGTTCGCCGCGACGATGGCGACCACCGTCACGAGCACCAGCAGCGCACTCAGCGCGTTGATGTCCGGCGTCACGCCGCGCTTCACGTTCGTGTAGATCAGCACGGGCAGCGTGCTGAAGCCCGACCCGCTCGTGAAGTACGTGACCACGAAATCGTCCAGGGACAGCGTGAACGCCAGCAGCGCGCCCGCCAGCACGCCCGGCATCGCCAGCGGCAGAATGATCCGCCGGAACGACTCCCAGCCACTCGCGCCCAGGTCACGCGCGGCCTCCTCCAGCTCCGGGCCGTACCCGGCGAGCCGCGAGCGCACCGTCAGCGCCACGTAACTGATCTGGAAGGTGACGTGCGCGAGCAGCACCGTCCAGAAGCCGTTGTCGAAGGTCCACCCGGTGCGCTCCAGGCCCTGCCGGACGAACGAGTAGAACATCAGCAGACTGACCCCCATCACCACGTCCGGCACCACGATCGGCAGGACCAGCAGCCCCGTCAGGGCCGTGCGGAAGCGCAGCGTGTACCGCCACAGGCCCAGGCCCACCAGGGTGCCCAGCACCGTGCTGACCAGCGTGCTGAGCAGGGCGATCTCCAGCGTGTGCGCCAGTGCCTCGCGCACGTCCGCGCGGGCGAACAGCACCCCGTACCACTTGGTGGTAAAGCCCGCCCACGTCGCCCCGAAGCGCGAATCGTTGAACGAGAACACCACCAGCACGACAATCGGCAGGTACAGGAACGCGTACACCAGCCACGCCCACACGCTCAGGGCCGGATGCGTCCGCCGGATCACAGTGCCCTCCGGGCCGTCGATGGGCGAAGGGTGATGGTTGATGGAACCTCTTTCAACCATCGACCATCAACCATCAGCCGTGCGCGCAGCGCACTCATACGAGTTCCTCCAGGCCCTTCTGCCCGGCCACGCGGGCGTACGCCCACAGGCCCAGCAGCACGGCGCCCATCAGGAGGAAGCTCAGGGCGCTGCCGTACGGCCAGTCGCCCGCCTGCCCGAACTGGTTCTGGATGAGGTTCCCCACCAGGGCCGTCTTCGCGCCGCCGAGGATGTCGCTGACGACGAACGTGCCCAGCGCGGGAATGAAGGTCAGGAGGATGCCCGCCACCAGCCCGGGCAGGGTCTGCGGGAACACGGCGCTCAGGAACGCCCGGACGGGCGGCGCGCCGAGGTCCTCGGCGGCTTCCAGCAGGCGCCAGTCGATCTTCTCGACGCTGGAGTACACGGGCAGCACGAAGAACGGCACGAACGCGTACACCATGCCCAGCAGCGTGGCGGTCAGGCTGGGCACCAGATCGAAGGGGCGCAGGATCAGGATCCAGGCGTACACGCGGATCAGGAAGTTCGTCCAGAACGGGATGATCAGCAGCAGCAGCAGCAGGTTCTTGCGCCGCGCGTCCTGCCGGGCGATGTAGAACGCCAGCGGGTACCCCATCAGCACGCACAGCGCCGTACTCAGCGTGGCGACCCACACGCTGCGCCACAGCACCCGCACGTTGTCCCCGGTCCACTCCTGGAACAGCGCGTCGTACCCGAACACCCGCTGCCAGGACTCCAGCGTCCACGGGCCGCCCACCTGCGCGAGGTCCGTGCGCGTCAGGAACGAGTACCCCAGCATCACCAGGGCAGGCACGATCAGGAACACGGCCAGCCACACCACGCCCGGCCCCAGCGTGGCGAAAAACCGCCGCACGGTCAGCACGGGGCACCTGCCGAGGGTTGATGGTTGATGGTTGACAGTTGATGGAACACCTCTCTATCGACCATCAACTTTCTACTTTCAACCCCCATCACGCTTCTTCCAGTACGACGAGGTTGTCGGGTGGCAGGTACAGGGCGACCTGCTCGTCGTAGTCGAAGTCCTCGTCCGCGCCGATGTCGGCGTTCAGCTGGAACGCGACGAGCTGCTGCCCGCCGGCCTGGAGGAGGTACTGGTTCTCGGCGCCGGTGTACACGATGTCGTCCACGCGGGCGCGGATCTCGTTGCCTTCGGTCTCGTCGTCGCGTTCCATCCTCAGTTTCTCGGGGCGGACGGACAGCGTGACGGTCTGGCCGGGGCGCAGGCCCTCGCCGTGGGTGGTGCGCAGCGGGCCGTGCTCGGTCTGCACGGTCGCCTCATGGCCGTCCACGCTCAGGACGGTGCCCTCGATCAGGTTGCTGCTGCCCAGGAAGTTCGCCACGAACGCCGTCCTCGGACGCTCGTACAGTTCCTCGGCGCGGCCCAGCTGTTCCACGCGGCCCCGGTTCATCACGGCGATACGGTCGCTCATGACCAGCGCCTCCTCCTGATCGTGCGTGACGAACACGAACGTCATCCCCAGCGTCTCCTGCAGGTTGGCGAGTTCCACCTGCAACTCCTTGCGGAGCTTCAGGTCCAGCGCGGACAGCGGTTCGTCCAGCAGCAGCACCTGCGGTTCGTTCACGATGGCGCGGGCCAGCGCCACCCGCTGCCGCTGCCCGCCCGACAGCTGATCCGGGCGGCGCGTGGCGAAATCCGCGATGCGGACCCGCTCCAGCGCCTGCATGACCCGCCCCCGGATCTGCGCGGCAGGCACACCCTTCATGCGCAGGCCGAACGCCACGTTGTCCTGCACGGTCATGTGCGGGAACAGCGCGTAACTCTGGAACACCGTGTTCACGTCCCGCCTGTGCGGCGGCACGCCGGTCATGTCCTGCCCGCCGATCAGCACCGCGCCCGCGTCGGGCTGCTCGAAGCCCGCCAGGATGCGCAGCAGGGTCGTCTTGCCACAGCCGGACGGCCCCAGCAGGCTGAAGAACTCACCCCGGCGGATATCGAGGTCGATGTCGTCCAGTACGCGCGTCTCGGCGCCGCCCGGCGAGCGGAAGCTCTTGCGCACGCCGCGCACGCTGACAGCCGCGTCGTCCGCGAGGTCACGCGGCCGTTTTCCCTTGAAGGTCACGCCGCTGATGGCGTCACCCCGGTCCAGTACACAGTCATCCCCAGATTGTAGATGCCATGCCCGGCAGGTCCGCCTTTCGGGGGACGAGCCCCCCATGCCCGGCAGGTACAGTCGAGCGCAATAGCCCCCTGGAGGTGTTCCCGTGGACCTTGAAGCGATCGTCGTCCCCGCCCTGTTCTTCGGCAGCGTGTTCGGTTTCCCGCTGCTGCGCCGCCAGATGATCCACCGTCACGAACTGGAACGCGAGGCGCTGCGCCGCGGCTTCCTGCCCACCCGCGTGACGCAGGAACACCCGGCCCTGCCCGCCCCGGCGACCCTCAGCGCCGGGGATGATGCGCCGACCCTGGCGCTGCGCCTGCCGGAACCGCACCGGCTGTTCGCGCTGGCGCTGCTGTGCCGCCTGGAGGACACGCCCCCACCTGCCGAGGAACGCTCGCGGACCATGCTGGCGCAGATCCGCCTGGAGTACCTGCCGGAAACCCTGCGCGCCTACCTGCACCTGACCCCCGCCGGGCGCGAGCAGCTGCGCGCCCAGGGCCGCGACCCCGAGGGGCTGCTGCGCGAACAGCTGGAGCGCCTGAACGAGGGCCTGGACGACCTGCTGCGGCACGACCACGCGGCCGCCGACCGGCTGCTCACGCAGGGGCACTTCCTGCGCGACCGTTTCGGCGCGGCGCACGGCGAGACGCTGAAAGCCCACTGACTCCGCCGGTCAGCCCTGCCCCCCGGAGCGTTCGGCCGGGGGGATTGCCACTGCACCTGCTATGCACTGGGACGCACCACCGGCCACATGACACCAGACCGTGCGACCCCACGGTGGAAGCGCTACAGTCAGGGTCACGCGTCAATTCACTGGGGTCCGGTCGTTCACCCGGACAGTCCCCCATTCCCCAGACGCGTGCCCGGAGGTCCCCATGAGCGTCCGTCTTCCCCTGCTTCTCACTGTGCTCCTGGCCGGGTGCGCCGCGCCCAGCGCCCCCACCTCGCTGTCCCCCACGCCCACGCTGGGCGCGCAGTCCGTGCTCACGTGGCAGGCGCTGCGTCAGGGCGACAGCGGCCGCGACGTGGTCACGTTGCAGTACCTGCTGCGCCACCGCGGGTACACCCTGAGCGTGGACGGCGCGTTCGGTGCCGGGACCGACAGCGCCGTGCGGTCCTTCCAGAGCGCCAGCGGCCTGACGGTGGACGGAATTGTGGGCGGCAACACCTGGGAGAAACTGATCGTGACCGTGCGCCAGGGCGACAGCAGCAACGCCGTGCGCGCTGTGCAGGATCAGCTGCGCAGCGGGTACGGGTACACGGCTGTGACCGTGGACGGCGTGTTCGGGTCCGGCACGAACACGGCCGTGCGGGACTTCCAGACCAGACGCGGCCTGAGCGCCGACGGCGTGGTGGGCCTGAACACCTGGCACGCCCTGGTGACCGGCGCCAGCACCGGCGGGACGGGCACGACGGCCAGCCTCGCGCAGAGCATCCTGAACACCAGCCGCGTGACGCTGGGCACCAGTAGCAGCACCACGAACGGCAACCCCCGGCAGAACATGCTGGACACCGCCGCCGGGCGGGCCGTCACGCGCGGCTGCGCCAGCAACGCCAACTGCGGCCTGACCGTCTACCTGAAAAAGAGCATGTTGCAGGGCATGTCCGACATGTCGCGCAGCAACAGTTTCTACGTCACCTCCATCGCGGGCGGCGTGCATTCCACGTACTCGGACCACTACGCGGGTCTGGCGTTCGACATCGGCATCTGGAACGGCGTGAGCCTCAGCAGCCCGAACAGCGCCCACACGGCGGCGCGCAACGCGTGCCTCGCGGCGGGCAGTGATCCGGGGCAGACCTTCAACGCGTACTACGACCCGCCCGGCGGGCACAGCAACCACGTTCACTGCGCGTGGAACTGACCGTGACGACCCGCCGCCCACGGGCGCGAGCCTTGCCAGCCGGACCAGTCTGCACCGAAGCGACAGATCCCGCCCAGATGCCATCGGTGGCTCTGGCGTCACTGCTCCGCCCGCCCCGCACGCGCGCGGCGAAAGGTCCGGCGCACTCAGGAATGGGGAGCGTTGCGGTATGGCCCCGGCCCATCCTTCGCAGGTCGTCTCCATCGGGCCGCTGGTCGCGGTCCCCGTTCCCCACCGCTGCCCCGAGGAGAAGACGATGAACAGCCTCCACCGACGCGACGTGCTGAGACTGGGTCTGCTGGCAAGCGCCAGTGCCGCCCTGGCCAGTTGCGGCGTTCCCCTGACCCGCGTGCCCGAGCGGCTGAACTCACTGGCGGTGGCCGCGCCGAGTATCTCGACCTGCGCGGCGTGGCTGGCGCAGCCCGCGACCGCTCCCATCGTGATGCTCGCGGCGCGGCCCACGCGCATCCTGGTGCACCACACGGCCAGCGCGAACTCCACGGACCTGTCACAGGCGCAGGCGTTCAGTCTGGCCCGGACCATCCAGCAGAGTCACTTCTCGCGCGGGTGGATCGACTCCGGGCAGCAGTTCACGATCAGTCGCGGCGGGTACGTCCTGGAGGGCCGGCACCGCAGCCTGGAGGCCGCGCAGGGCGGCACGCAGCACGTGCAGGGCGCGCACTGTGACGGGCAGAACGACGTGGCGGTCGGCATCGAGAACGAGGGCACGTACATGACCGTCTCGCCGCCGGGCGGGCAGTACAGCGCGCTGGTGGGTCTGTGCGCGTGGCTGTGCCAGCAGTACGGCATTCCCGCCACGGAACTGTACGGGCACCGGGACTTCAACAACACGAGCTGCCCCGGCGACGTGCTGTACGCGAAACTCCCGCAACTGCGCGCGGACGTGGCGGCGCGGCTGGGCGTGCAGGTCCGCATCTGGCCCACCACGAAGACCGGCATGACCGGCGAGCGCGTCCGCAGCGCGCAGCGCCTGCTGATCGCCGCCGGGCAGACCCTGACGGCGGACGGCAGTTACGGCAGCGGCACCGCCAGGGCCGTCAGCGCCTTCCAGGCAGGGGTGGGCCTCACGGCGGACGGACTGATCGGATCGGCCACCTGGGAACGCCTGATCCGCACGGTCCGCCGGGGGGACAGCGGACCGGCGGTGCAGGCGGCGCAGGGGCAGCTCGCGGCGCGCGGGTACGCGGTCACGGTGGACGGCGCGTTCGGTCCCGGCACCGAGAGCGCCGTGAAATCCTTCCAGACGAGTAAAGGTCTCACGTCGGACGGCGTGGTCGGCCCGAACACCTGGCTGGCGCTGGAAAGCTGAGGAATAAGCGGCCCCGGCGGCCTACGCGTCGCCGGGCCGTTCCGCGACGGTCACGCCGAGCAGGTGCGCGAGGTCGAGCACCTGCGCGGCCTCCACCATGACGCCCTGCAGGTCGGCCGCCCCGGCGCGCAGGCCCCCCAGGGCGCTGCCGCGCAGGTCCGCGCCGTCCAGCTGCGCGCCGCGCAGGTCGGTGCGGTGCAGGCGGCAGTCCCGCACCACGGCTCCGGGCAGTTTCGCCTCCATGAAGCTGGCCTCGCTGAGGTCGCAACCGCTGAGGTGCAGGTGCAGGGCGTCGGCGCGCTGCCAGACGCTCAGGGGCGCGTGGACGCGGGTCAGGCGCACGTGCCGCAGGCGCACGCCAGCCGCCTGGAGGCCCAGCAGGCGCGAGCCCGTGACCTCGGCCCGTTCCAGGCTCACGTCCGTCCAGCGCGCGCCGCTGAGGTCGCAGTCCTCGAAGTGGACGTCCAGCAGCCGCACCCGCTCCCAGGTGCTGCCGGTGAGGTTCACGCGGCGGAACACGCACCCGGCGAAGGTCACGCTGTGCAACGCGGCCAGAGCGGGCCAGTCGCCCCCCTCGAACAGCGCGCCGCGCAGGGTCGCCTCGTCCTCTATCTGGTCCGGGCTGGGCGCGCGGACGCCGCCACGCGGGAATTTCGGGGGTGTCGGCGCGGCGGGCCTGTTCACACCGTCAGGATCTCGTGGCCCTTCGCGGTGACGACGACGGTGTGCTCGAACTGTGCGCTGGGGCTGCCGTCGGCCGTGACGACCGTCCAGCCGTCGGCGAGGAGGCGCGTCTCGGGACGGCCCAGGTTGATCATGGGTTCGATGGTGAACACCATGCCCGGCTGGAGTTTCAGGCCGGTGTAGCGCGCGCCGTAGTGCAGGACGGTGGGTTCCTCGTGCAGGCGTTTGCCGATGCCGTGCCCGGTGTACTCGCGCACCACGCCGTACCCACGGCCCTCGGCGAGGCTCTGGATGGCGTGCCCGATGTCCCCCAGGCGCGCGCCGGGCTTCACGAGGTCCAGCGCGTCCTTCAGGGACTCGCGGGTGGTGTCCACGAGTCCCTGCACCTCCGCGCTGACCTGACCGACCGTGTACGTGGTGCAGGCGTCCCCGTAGTAGCCGTCGAGCAGCACGCCGATGTCCACGCCGATGATGTCGCCGTCCTTGAGTTCGCGGGCGTCGGGGATGCCGTGGCAGATGACCTCGTTCACGCTGGCGCAGATCGTGCCGGGGAAGGGGTTGTTCTTCGGGCCGTACCCGACGTACGCGGGAATCGCGCCGGCCTTGCGGATGTGTTCCTCGGCCAGGCGGTCGAGTTCCTTGAGGGTCACGCCGGGTTTCACGAACGGCGCAAGAATTCGGAAGGTGTCGGCGACGAGCGCGCCCGCGCGGCGCATGATGTCGATTTCACGGGCGGATTTCAGGGGCACGCGGCTCATAACGCATGAGGCTAACACGCCCGCGCCGCGACGGGACCGCCGCAGGTCACGCTGCGCGCCCCCTCCCCTGCCCGCTGGTACGCTTCCGGGCATGACCGAACGGCGAGTGGTGATCAGCGTGGACATGGAAGGCGTGTGCGGGGTGTCGAGCTGGGTGCAGGTCAGCCCCCCGGAATTCGGCGGACTGGTCAGCGGCGCGGAGTACGAACGCGCCCGTGAACGCATGACGCTGGAGGCGGCCGCCGCCGCGCAGGGCGCGCTGGACGCCGGGGCGACGGACGTGCTCGTGAACGACAGTCACGACACCATGCGCAACCTGATCCCGGAACTGCTGCCCGACGGGGTGCGGTTCACGAGCGGGAACGACAAGCCGCTGAGCATGGTGCAGGGCGTGCAGGAGGCCGGTGTGGTGGGCCTGCTGTTCGTGGGCTACCACGCGCGCGCCGGAAGTGTGCGCGGCCCGCTGGCGCACACCTGGAACGGCTTCATCCGGGACGTGGTCGTGAACGGCGTGAGCACCGGCGAGTACGGCCTGAACGCCCTGCTGGCCGGGCATTACGGTGTGCCGGTGCTGTTCGCGTCCGGGGACGACGTGGCCATGGGCGAGATCACGGCGGAACTGGGAGCTGGGGTGGTCACGGTGCCCGTGAAGGAGGGCCTGAGTGCCTTCGCGGCGGCGCACCTGCACCCGCGCGAGGCGCAGCGCCGCATCCGGGACGGGGCGCGCCGGGCAGTGGAGGCGGCGGGCGACGCGGCGCCGTACGTGACCCGCTGGCCTGCGCACGCGCAGGTCAGTTTCAACCACCAGGCCCGCGCGGACGCGTGCGAGCGCGTTCCCGGCGTGACCCGCGTGGACGCCGTCACGGTCGGGTGGCACAGCCCGGACGCGTACCACCTGTTCCAGACGTTCCGCATGCTCGCCAAGGTGGCCGAGGTCCGCCTGGACGGGTGACCGACCCCCTCTGCTCGCCTGAACATGCTCAGGGCCGTGATCGGAGTCGCGGCCCGGTCAGATCGGAAGTCCGGTCACGTTCTCACGCGAGGCCTGCTAGCCTGCGGGCATGAAGCGTTTCCTTCCGCTGCTGGCCGCCCTGACCCTCTCTGCGCCTGCCTCCGCCGCCGTGGCGTGGGCCGGGGCGGACGCCACCACCACGGGCTTCGGCGTGCACGCGGGCGCGGCCCTGCTGCCCATTCCGTTCGTCGGGACGGTGGGCGTGGAGGGCAGCGCCGAGCGGCCCTGGCGCGTCACGGACACCACCTTCAACCGCGTGGCGCTGGGCCTGACGCTGCGTGACCTGAACATTCCCCTGTCGAAGGTGGACGCCTTCGCCACGCTGGGCGGGCAGGCGCTGCTGCCCTCGTTCGGCGGGGACAACGTGTACGCGCTGTACGGCGAGGCGGGGCTGCGCGGACCGGTGTTCGGCCCGGCGGGCTGGCGGGCTTTCGTGCGCGGCACGAGCGCCGGGAACTTCGGAGCGGGACTGGGACTGGAACTGCGATTCTGATCAGCTGAACTGTGGAAGCGGCGCGCCAGTTAACCCGGCGCGCCGCTCTCTTCATGTGAGGTTACCCGTCGTTGGTGTTGTCGTTGTCGGGGTCCATCTGGCGGTTGGGTTCGCCGTGTTCGACGCCGATGTCGGGGTTGCCGGGGCTGTCCTGCACGACGCCACGGTCGTCGTAGTCGGCGGGGATGTGGCGCAGGCTCTCGGCGTCGCTGTGGTTCTCCTGGGGCTGGTCGAGGGTCTCGTCGCTTCGGTGTCCGGTTCCGGTCATGCGGCTCAGCGTAGGGGGCGGCGGGGTGGGGCGCGTGTGGGGTGGGTCAAGGGGACTTGATGCGCTGTGGAACGCTTCCATTCACGCCTCGCGGGGTCGAGGTGGCTGCAGGCGGCGGAAAGTTCGCCCTGATCGACGTTTTCAGGATGGCCGCGTGGAATTTCGGACCGTCGCCCCTCCCCCTTTCAGTTTTGGAAGCGCTACAATTTCCATACCAATGAAACGACTGGCGACCCTGCTGACGGTCGCGCTGTCTGCTTCGGCAGCGGCGCAAACATCCCTGCCCGCCGACACCGCGCGGGTCCACTACCAACGTGCAGACGGCGCGTACGCCGGCTGGGGCCTGCACCTCTGGGAGGACACCACCGCCCAGGTCACCTGGGACAAACCCCTGACCCAGAGCGGCAGGGACGACTTCGGCGCGTACTACGACATTCCCCTGAAACCCGGCGCGCAGAAGGTGGGCTTCATCATGCACAAGGGGGACGACAAGGACCCGGGCGCGGATCTGTGGTTCGACCTGAGCCGGGGCCGGGAACTGTTCCTGAAGTCCGGCAGCGCGAACGTGGCCTACGCGAAGGCCGGGCCGTTCACGGTGGACGCCAGCAAGGTTCCGGTCGCGCAGGCCGCCGCTACTCCGGCCGCGACCGCTCCGGCGGCGGCCCCGGCGGCCACCTCGGCCGCGCAGCCCATCCCGAAGAACGTCCTGCGCGTACGCTACGTCCGCCCGGACGGCAAGTACGACGGGTGGGGCCTGCACGCCTGGGAAGACACCAGCGCGCAGGTCGAGTGGAGCAAACCCCTCCCTCCCACCGGCGTGGACGCGGGCGGCGCGTACTGGGACGTGCCTCTCAAGGACGGCGCGGCGAAGGTGGGCTTCATCGTGCACAAGGGCGACGAGAAGGACCCGGGTGCCGACATGTTCGCCGACCTGACGAAGGGGAACGAGGTGACCGTCATGAGCGGCAAGGCCGAGTTCGCGTACGGCGCGCCCGCCGTGCTCAGCGACCCGCCCGTCCCGGCCGGTGTGGCCCGCATCAACTACTACCGCCCGGACGGCAAGTACGACGGGTGGGGCCTGCACGCCTGGGAGGACACCACCGCGCAGGTCGAGTGGAGCAAGCCCCTGACGCCCACGGGCACGAATTCGTTCGGCGTGTACTGGGACGTGCCCATGAAGACCGACTGGAAGAAACTGGGGTTCATCGTGCATAACGGCGACAATAAGGATCCGGGGGCCGATCAGTTCCTGACGAGCGACATGGGCAATCAGGCGTGGATCGTGAGTGGCAGCGCGACCGTGAACACCACCAGGCCCGATACGAGTGTGCGCACGGTGGGCGACCTGACGCGCGCGCAGGCGGTGATGCTGTCGCGTGACCTGATCGCGGTGAAGCCGGAGTTCGTGCAGCCCGGCGCGTTCCTGACGCTGCACGCCGCGCGGGGCGGCGGCCTGAAACTGTCGGCGGTCGGGGTGGACGGCGGCGACAGCCTGACCCTGGAGGAAGTCGAGGGGGGCCTGAGCGCCGCCCTGAAGGCGAAAGCGCCGTACCTGAGCGGCTACGCGCTGCTGCGGGTGCGGCCCGAGGACGCCGCGCGCATCGGGACCGCGTTGCAGGGTCAGGTGGCGGTGAGCAGCGTCATGCCGGACGGCACGGTGCTGGGCGCGACCGGCGTGCAGACCGCCTGGGCGCTGGACGACCTGTTCGCGTATGACGGCGCGCTGGGCGCGCAGTGGCAGGGCAACACCCCGACGCTGCGGCTGTGGGCGCCGACCGCGCAGGACGTCAAATTACGCCTGACCCTGGCCGGTGGTCAGGAGACGGTCGTGCCGATGACCCGCGACGCGAAGGGCGTCTGGACCGTCAGGGGCGCGCAGACCTGGCGCGGCGCCGCCTACCGCTACGAGGTGAAGGTGTACGCGCCCTCGACCGGGAAGGTCGAGACGAACCTCGTGACCGACCCGTACTCGGTGGCGCTGACGCGGAACAGCACCCGCTCGGTGCTCGTGGACCTGAACGATCCGGCCACCAAACCCCAGGCGTGGGACGCGCTGAAAAAGCCCGCGCTGCGCTCCGCGAGTGACCTGAGCTTCTACGAACTGCACCTGCGGGACTTCAGCGCGGCGGACAGCACGGTCCCGGCGGCGCAGCGCGGCACGTACCTCGCATTCGCGCAGGCGGCCAGCGACGGCGTGAAGCACCTGAAGGCCCTGGCGAACGCCGGGCTGAAGGCGGTGCACCTGCTGCCCACCTTCGACATCGCCACCATCGAAGAGGACAAGGCGGCGTGGAAGTCCACGGGAGACCTGGGCAAGTTCGCGCCGAACAGCGACGAGCAGCAGAAGGCTGTGACCGCCGTGAAGGACCAGGACGCGTACAACTGGGGCTACGACCCGTACCACTACATGGTGCCGGAAGGCAGCTACGCCGTGAACCCGGACCAGCGGACGCTGGAGTACCGCCGCATGGTCGCCGCGCTGAACGGCATGGGGCTGCGCGTCGTGCAGGACGTCGTGTTCAACCACACGGCCGCCAGTGGACAGGCGGACCGCAGCGTGCTGGACCGGATCGTGCCCGGCTACTACCACCGCCTGAACGCGAACGGCGCGGTGGAGAACAGCACCTGCTGCTCGAACACCGCCACCGAGCACGTCATGATGCGCAAACTCATGGTGGACACGCTGGTCCTGATGGCGAAGGCGTACAAGGTAGACGGCTTCCGCTTCGACCTGATGGGCCACCACATGGTCGCCGACATGCAGGCCGCCCGCAAGGCGCTCGACGCCCTGACCGTCCAGAAGGACGGCGTGGACGGCAAGAGCATCTACCTCTACGGCGAGGGCTGGGACTTCGGGGAGGTGCAGGGCGGTGGGCGCGGAACAAACGCCACGCAGATCAACCTGTTCGGGCAGGGCATCGGGACCTTCAACGACCGCCTGCGCGACGCCGTTCGCGGCGGGAACCCCTTCGGCGGCCTGCAGGAGCAGGGCTTCGCCACCGGACTGTTCGTGCTACCCAACGGCCAACCCGTGAACGCGGACAGGGCCAGGGCGCTGCGTCTGGCGGATCAGGTGCGGATCGGCCTGACCGGCAACCTGCGCGACTACCGCTTCACGGACGCGACCGGCAAGATCGTGAAAGGCTCCGAAATCGGCTATAACGGCGCGCCCGCCGGGTACGCCGCCAGCCCCCGCGAGGCGATCACGTACGTCAGCGCGCACGACAACCAGACGCTGTTCGACGCGATCCTCCTGAAAGCCCCCGCCAGCGCCACCCCGGCCCAGCGGACCCGCATGCAGAACGTCGCGAACAGCGTCGTGCTGCTCGGGCAGGGTCTGCCGTTCAGTTACGCCGGGGATGAGATGCTGCGCTCCAAGAGCTTCGACACCGACAGCTACAACAGCGGCGACTGGTTCAACACGCTGGACTACACCGGCAAGAGCAACGGCTTCGGCAAGGGCCTGCCGCCCGCCGAGAAGAACGCCGCGAACTGGGACCTGTACCGCGGCCTGCTGGGGAACACCGCCCTGAAGGTCAGCTCGACCGACGTGAAGCGCGCCTTCGACCACTACCAGGAGATGCTGCGCGTCCGGTACTCCAGCACCCTGTTCCGCATGGAGACGGGGGCGCAGGTGCAGCAGGGCCTGACGTTCCTGAACGTGGGACCGCAGCAGCAGCCGGGCGTGATCGCCATGAAACTCAGCGGCGCCGTGAGCCCCACCAACCCCTACCGCAACGTGGTCGTCGTGTTCAACGCGACCGGCCAGAGCGTGACCCTCAGCGACGCGGCCCTGGCTGGCCTGAACCTCAGCCTGCACCCCGCGCTGGCCGCCAGCACGGACGCGACCGTGAAGACCAGCCGCGCGAGCGGGAACAGCGTGACGGTGCCTGCGCTGACCACCGCCGTGTTCGTCGGGAAGTAATTCCGCACGGGGCAGGGGGCCGCCGGGCGACCGGGCGGCCTCCTCTCTTTCATCGCCTCGCGTACACTGGACGTCCACTCATGCAGACCATCGAGAACCAGACCTTCACCAAGAAACGCATCGAACTGGACGGCACCCAGTTCCAGAACTGCACGTTCGTCGAGTGCCTCCTCGTGTACAAGGGCACGGACGGCACCGCCATGAACGGCTGCCAGCTGGACAACACCGGCTTCGCGTTCGAGGGGAACGCCGCGAAGACCATCGAACTGCTCACCGCGATGCACAAGGGCGGCTTCGCGGAACTCGTGGAGGCGACCATCGCCACCATCCGCGGTGAGGAAGTGCCGCAGCCCGGCGCCCAGCAACCCGGCACCGCCCAGGCTTAAGAACCACGTTCAGGGGGGCGGCTTCCCGGGTGGGGGCCGCCCCTTTCTGTGGGCGGTATGCTGCCGCGCGTGACCAAGCACCCGCTGCCCGTGATTCTCGATGGTGACCCTGGCCTGGACGACGCGGTGGCGTGGCTGCTCGCGCTGGGCAGCCCGGAGGACCTGCGGGTGCTGGGCGTGACGACCGTGCACGGCAACGTGTCCCTGGACCGCACGACCCGCAACGCCGGGGTGACGCTGGCCCTGGCGGGCGCGGCGGCGGACGGCGTGGGCGTGTACGTGGGCGCGGATCGCCCGCTCGTGCGCCCGGCACTGACCGCGGCGGCCGTGCACGGCGATTCGGGCCTGCCTGCCGACGGTCTACCGGACCCGGCCCGCGAGCCGGAGGCCGGGCACGCCGTGGATTTCATCATCCGCACGGTGCGCGCCATGCCGGGCGCGGTGACCCTGATCCCCACCGGCCCGCTGACGAACGTGGCGCTGGCGCTGCGGCTGGCGCCGGACCTCGCGCCCTTGATCCGCGAGGTCGTGTGGATGGGCGGCAGCACCGCGCAGGGCAACCGCACGCCGGCCGCAGAGTTCAACGCGCTGGCCGACCCGCATGCCGCGCACGTCGTGTTCGGAAGTGGCGTGCCGCTGCGGATGGTGGGCCTGAACGTGACCATGCATGCGGTCGCGGGGCCGGACCGCATCGCGGCGCTGCGCGCCCTGGGCACCCGCGCGGGAGGGGCCTGCGCCGAGCTGCTCACGTTCTACGCGGACGTGTACCGCCGCCGCTACGGCCTGGACGGTGGGGCGCTGCACGACCCGCTGGCGGTGGCTGCTGCGATCCGCCCGGACCTGCTCGACTGGCAGGCGATGCCCGTCAGCGTGGAGACCACCGAGGGCCTGAACGTGGGCCGCACCGTCTGCGACCTGTACGGCGTGACCGGTCAGCCTGCCAACGCGCTGGTGGCGGTGGGCGTGCGCGACGCCGAATTCTTCGACCTGCTGCTGGAACGGGTGGGCCGCCTGCCCTGATCAGGGCCGGACGACGCGCTGGAGGAGCTCCTCGTCGGGCGTCAGAGGTTGGAAACGCGGGAGGAACAGCTCGAAGGTGGCTGGGGCGACGTAGTGCGCGCCGGGCTGGTCGTTGCGTGTGGCGACCCGCTCCCACGCGCTGGCCGGGTCGAAGGGCAGGACGTGCAGGGTCAGCGGCACGCCCAGGGCGACGGCCTGCGCGCGCAGCTCGTCGCGGCTGGCGCGGGTCCACAGGCCCTCGTCGAGGATGACCGGGACGCCCAGCGTGACCGCCCGCGTCCACTGCGCGTGCATGAGGGTCCGCACGCGCGCCAGCATGGCCGGGTACTCGGCGACGGACGGGTCGGCGCCGTGCAGGGTGGTCATCCACTCGTCGGGCGTGAAGCGCAGCGCGCCCAGCTGCGTTTCCAGCGTGCGGGCCAGCGTGGTCTTGCCCGAGCCGATGAAGCCGTGCAGGGCGTGAATCTCGCTCATTCCGGTCTTTCCGTGACGTGCAGCGTGACCTCCTGCGCTTCGGGCAGCAGGTAGGCGCGCAGCGTGCCGCCCCGCAGGTCGGCGATCAGGTACGGGACGTCGTAGGCAGCCAGCCGGGTGTCGGTGCGGCTGGGCCGGTCCGGGCCGCGCGGGTGGCTGTGGTACAGGCCCACGAGGTCCAGGTTCTCGGCGCGCATGGCTTTCAGGGCGCGCAGCAGGTACGTGGGGTCGGCGAGGTACTCGCGGGTGGGGTCCGGCGCGATGTTCGGCAGGGGATACAGGGTGTGTACGCACCACGTTTCGCCGTGCTGGACGCCGCCCAGTGCGCCCACGACCTCGTGGTGGGGGTGGGTGCGGGCGTGCTGCCAGAGGGCCGCGTGCAGCGCGGCGGGAAGGTGCAGGGGCACGCCGGGCATTCTGGCATGACCCACGCCGGGGGCGTAAGGGGTGAAATGCCGTGCTGGTGCGGAATTGCGCCTGATTTTGGAGTACACTGCGCCGCATGGCGAAGGCGCGTTCGAGGGGTGCAGCTCCGGTCAGCCGGTTCGACGGAGAGGCCCTGGGCCTGGTGCTGTTCGCGCTCGGGATCTTCCTGGGCGTGACGGTGTTCATGGAACCGGCGCAGCCGGGTTCGGAGTCGTTCATGGGGCAGGCGCGGGCGTTGCTGGTGGGCTGGCTGGGCTGGGCGTCGGCGCTGCTGCCGGTGGTGCCGGTGGCGTACGGGACGCTGGTGTTCCTGAACCGGGACGTGGGGAACCTGACGCGGCGGGTGCTGGGTGGCGTGCTGGTGGTGCTGTCGCTGCTGGCGCTGCACGAGGTGGCGCAGCCGGGGCAGGCGGGGCAGCTGGCGGGGCTGGCGATGACGCCGCTGGTGCGCGCCCTGAGTTACGCGGCGGCGCTGTTGCCGCTGCTGACGCTGACGCTGGGGGTCGAGGTGATGCTGCGCCTGTCCCCGCTGTCGCTGCTCAAGGGCTTCTTCCGCTCCATCAGTGTGCTGCTGGGCGGCGGGGCGGCGCAGGTGCAGGGCGTGCTGGAATCCCGCCAGGAGGGCCGTGAGGCCGCGCGTGCCCGCGTGGGCGCCCGCCAGGGGCTGGCGAACCTGCAGCGGGAAGTCGAGGGGTTGCGCCGCCTGTACCCGCAGGCGCCGGAACTGTCCGGCCTGCACGACGAGTTGCGCGCGGCGGGCCGGGACGTGCGCGGCCTGGACGAGGCGGGTCTGAAGAATCTGGACAGGGAGTTGGTGGCGTGGCGCGAGGTGGCGCGCACCTTCGTGGGGAACGCCGCGCGGGACCTGCGGGCCGACGTGAGCGCCGAGGCGCCCGAGGCCGGCGCGCAGGTGGAGGCGGTCGCGAACGAGGTCCGCGCCGGGCGGCACGACCTGAGCGCCGAGCTGCCGAGCACCATGGCGAGCGCCGCGCTGGAGCGGCTGCGGCGGACGCTGGTGCTGGAGGTGCAGCGTCTCGCGCAGCGGGCCGGGCGGCTGGAACGCGACCGCAAGGCTGCTGAGAAGGCGCTGGGGAAACCGGACGCGGGCATGCTGGCGCGCGAGGTGCCCGCACACGCGGCCCGCGCCCGCGAGTGGGCGGAACTCGCCGAGGAGTTCACGGCGTGGCGGGCCCGCGCGGCGGCGTACGTCGGCTGGCCCGAACTGGCCGCCGCGTTCGACCGCGCGCCGACCGAACTGGCCGAATCGCTCGCGGAGGCGCTGGGTGCCGACCCCGACGCGGTGATGGCGGACCCGTCGGGGTGGCGCGCGCAGCTGGCCCGCGCGCAGGAGGACGCCCGCCGCCGCGCCGAGGCGCTGGCCGCGCAGCCCATCCCGGACATGGCGCCCGCGCTGCCCACTCTGGACTTCGATTTCGGCGCGCCGCTGAGTGCGGCTGCAGCGGTGCCCGCACCCGCCCCGGCGCCGCTGTGGTCCCCTCCGGGACGGACGGCGGCAGCAGTCACCGAGGCACCGGCACTCCATGCGACGGTCGCGACGGCTGTCGTGGGCGCGGCGACCATGGGCGCGGCTGCCCCGGCGGTCATGCCCGCACCGACGCCCACGCCCGCTCCGTTCAACCTCTCCCCTGCCCCGGCGACTACCCCGGCTGCCGTGGAGGCGCTGGACTGGGACGCGACGCCGCTGCCCGCACCATCTGGACCCACGACCCCGGCACCCTCTGCCCCGATGCCTGCTGCGCCGTTCCCCCCCGTGCCGCCGACCCTGCCGCCCACCGCGCAGCGCCCCGCGCCCGCGTACACCCCGGAGGTCCGGCCCGACCCGGTCCTGCCGGGCCTGGAGGACGCCCCGGCGGGCGTGGACCCCTTCAGCGGCTGGGATGACGACGACCTGCCGTTCGGCCCGGCCTCCACGGGACCGGCTGCCCCAGCGGCCCAGGTGGCTCCTGCATCCCAAATCACTCCGGCGGTGCAGGCGGCCCCCTGGGAGAGTCCGCAGCCCGAACGGCGCGCCCCGACCCCGCCGCAGACCCAGCCCCCCTCGGCGCCGCTGCCGCTGTTCACGGGCGAGGCGAACGCCCGCCCGGTGCAGGGGGCGATTCCGCTGGCCCGTCCGGACGAGGCGCTGCTGGACCCGATTCCCGGCGCGGCGCTGAACACCGAGGCGCTGGACATCTCGGCGCGGCAGCGGGCGGGCCTGATCGACGAGACGCTGCGGCACTTCAACCTGCAGGCACGCGTGGTGGACTACGCGCGCGGCCCGACCGTGACCCGTTACGAGATCGAACCGGCGCCGGGTGAGAAGATCAGCCGCATCGCGGGGCTCGCGAACGATCTGGCGCGGGCGCTGGCGGTGGGCGGCGTGCGGATCGAGGCGCCGGTGCCGGGCAAGAGCGTGATCGGCCTGGAGGTCCCGAACGCGGAGCGTGAACCGATCACGTTCCATCAGGCGGCGGCCGCGCCGAGCTTCAAGGGGTCGCGGGCGAAACTGCCGATCATCCTCGGCAAGAGTATCGACGGCGAGATGATGGTCGGGGACCTCGCGAAGATGCCGCACCTGCTGGTGGCGGGCAGCACGGGCAGTGGGAAATCCGTGTGCGTGAACACGTTGATCACCAGCCTGCTGTTCAAGTACCTGCCGACCGAACTGCGCTTCCTGATGATCGACCCGAAGATGGTGGAACTCACGCCGTACGACGGCATTCCGCATCTGGTGCGGGCGGTCGTGACGAACCCGGTGGACGCGGCGGGCGTGCTGCTGGGCGCGGTGGCGCACATGGAGCGGCGCTACAAGATGATGTCGCAGGTGGGCGCGAAGAACCTCGAGCAGTTCAACGCGAAGATGCGTCAGGTCGGCGAGACGGAACTCCCGCATCTGGTGATCATCATCGACGAGCTGGCGGACCTGATGATCACCAGCCCCAAAGAGGTCGAGTCGGCGATCATGCGGCTGGCGCAGATGGCCCGCGCGACCGGGATGCACCTGGTGCTGGCGACGCAGCGGCCCAGCGTGGACATCCTGACCAGCCTGATCAAGGTGAACGTGCCCGCGCGAATTGCGTTCGCGGTGAGCAGCAGTCACGACAGCCGCACGATCCTCGACGCGCTGGGCGCCGAGCGCCTGACCGGCATGGGTGACATGCTGTTCTACCAGCCGGGCCTCGTGAAACCGATCCGCCTGCAGGGGCCGTACATCAGCGAGGTGGAGTCCGCGCGGATCGCCGACGAGCTGCGCCGTCAGGTGTTCGAGGACGCGTTCGTGGAGGCCTACGGCACGGACTTCGAGGGGGGCGTGGAGGCCAGCGGGCCCAGCGGCGACAAGTCGAACATGGACTTTTCAGATCCGCTGCTGCGGCAGGCGGCGCAGATCGCCATCGAGGAGGGTCAGGGCAGCGTGTCGCGCCTGCAACGCCGCCTGTCGGTGGGCCACGCGCGGGCCGGGAAGCTGATGGACATGCTGGAAGCCATGGGGATCGTCAGCAAGCATCAGGGCAGCAAGCCGCGCGAGGTGCTGATCACCGAGGCGGACCTGCCGGAGTACTTCGGTCGCTGATCACGCGCCGCATGGCACAAGGCTGGCAGATGGCAGGCAGATCATAAACAAAAGATAAATGTTCTGAATTGAGCATGAGAAAGCCCCTAATGTATGGGGCTTCTTCATTTATTTGACCTGCAAGATTGCTTCCAAAAGTTGCTTTTCGTGGCCCCGTGGTGAAGATTGATTGACGGAAACCCGCAGTTCAATATCCATAGTTCCCGAGGTGATCTCATGAAAAAGCACACTGGTCTGCTCACCCTGAGCCTGATGCTCGCCACTCCCGCACTCGCCGGTGGGGCCGGCGCCCCCGCTGCCCCCCGCCCCGCCGCGGCCTGCAAGAGCATCGCGCAGATCGTCACCACGGACCCCAACTTCAGCACGCTGGCCACCGCCGTCGAGGCCGCCGGGCTGACCCAGACGCTCATGAGCGGTCAGTACACCGTCTTCGCCCCTACCAACGCCGCCTTCGCGAAGATGCCCAGCGACGCGCTGGCCGCCGCGCTGAACGACCCCACCCTGCTGCGCGCGATCCTGCTGTACCACGTCGTCCCCGGCAAGGTCACCGCCAAACAGGTCATGAACATGACCTCCGCGAAGACCGCGCAGGGCGGCAGCGTCCTGATCAGCACCATGAACGGCAAGGTCATGATCGACAACGCCACCGTCACCAAGGCCGACGTGATGGCCTGTAACGGCATCGTGCATGTCGTGGACACCGTCCTGATGCCCGCCATGGCCGTGGCCGCCGCCGACCAGATGGCAGGCACGACCGACAGTGGCGCCATGGACACCACCGTCACGGATACCACCGTCACGGTCACCACCCCGGCCGCGCCCGCCACCGACGTGACCGTCATCCCGGTCACGCCAGTCGGCACGAC
Source organism: Deinococcus sp. JMULE3 (assembly GCF_013337115.1). NCBI lineage: Bacteria > Thermotogati > Deinococcota > Deinococci > Deinococcales > Deinococcaceae > Deinococcus > Deinococcus sp. JMULE3. The sequence continues at coordinate 3,033,500 of NZ_SGWE01000004.1, read as the reverse complement.
GACCACGACCACCACCACGACCACGACGGAAACCACCACTGAGACCACGGCCGTCATGGGCAGCAGCACCGTGTACGACATGGTGATCAGCGACGAGCGCTTCAGCACGCTGCGCGACCTGCTCAGCGACGCCGAACTGACCGACCTGCTCATCAACAACGAGTACACCGTCTTCGCCCCCACCAACGACGCCTTCGCCGCCGTGGACGCCGACACCCTGGCCCTGATCGCCAGCGACCCCGACACCCTGAAAGCCGTCCTGACTTACCACGTCCTCCCCGGCAAGATCACGCCCGATCAGGTCGGCGCCGCCACGCAGCTCAGCAGCGCCCAGGGCGCCAGCCTGAACTTCCGCATGGACGGCAGCACCCAGATGGTCAACGACGCCATGGTGGACGGCATGCCCATCGAGGCCAGCAACGGCTACATCTACGCGATCAACCAGGTGCTCCTGCCGCCCGATCTGGTCCTGCCGACCCCGGTCGCCGAGGCCACCGTCACGACGACCACCACGACCGTCACCATGACCCTCCCCATGGCGCAGTCCGGCGCGAACATCACCGAGGTCCTGTCCCAGCCGCAGTACAGCACCCTGCTGAGCCTCGTGCAGCGCGCCGGTCTGGTCGACGCTCTCATGGCGGGCGACGTGACGATCTTCGCGCCCACCAACGACGCCTTCGCGAAGGTTCCCCAGGCGACGCTGGACATGCTGATGGCCGACATGGACAAACTCAAGCAGGTCCTGCTGTTCCACGTCGTCACGGGCCGCGTGGTGGACGACGGCCTGAACGTCGCGCAGCTCCGCTCCATGGAAGGCAGCAGCATTGACCTGATGATGAACGGCGACATGTACATGGTCGGCGTGCGCAGCGGCGACATGATCAACGGCGGGATGTTCAACAGCCGCGCCGACGCGGGCGGCAGCGTCATCTACCCCATCGACAGCGTCATGCTCCCCCCCACCCTGAAGTAACCAACCGGGGAAACGAGGAGCTGACTGGGACGTGAATCCCAGTCAGCTCTTTCGTTGTGCCTGCCTCAGGGAGGTCACCCCCACCGGACCAGCGCGCGGGACTGCCTGAATGAACGGTGGGCGGTCACCGGAGAACCACCCACCGTCAACTGGCCGGTTCGGGTCACGGACGGGCGGCGCGCCCCTGTCGGCCCGACCTGGGACGGCGGAGTAGGCGCACGGCGAACAGCGCGGCGATCACGGCGGCGTAGATCAGCGGCTGGGTGTGGTCCTTCTTCACACCCCAGTAGTAGTGCAGGGCGCCCAGGCTGACGGCCACATACGCGAGCTGATGCAGGCGGGTCCAGCGCTGGAAGCCCAGGCGTTTCACGGCGCGGGGCGTGCTGGTCAGTGCCAGGGGCACGAGCAGCAGCAACGCGGTGAACCCGGCGGTGATGAACGGGCGTTTCAGGACGTCCTCGGCCATCAGGGTCAGGTCGAAGGAATGGTCCAGCAGGTAGATCAGGAAGTGCAGGACGGCGTACCCGAAGGCGAGCAGGCCCAGCGCCTTGCGGATGCGGGCGGGCCACGTCCAGCCGGTCAGCAGGCGCAGCGGCGTGCAGGCCAGCGACAGCACGAGCAGCGCCAGCGTGAGCAGTCCGGTCTGCAGGGTGGCGCGCTGGATGGGGTTCGCGCCCAGCTGCCCGCTCAGGGCGTCGGCGATCAGGACGGCGGCCGGGATCAGGCCGCCTACCGTGACCGCCGGGACCAGCCAGCCCAGTGACGGGCGGCGGCGGGGCGCAATCGGTCGGGGCCGGGCGGGGGTCTTCAGAAGAACCGCCGCAGGTCCATGCCCTTGTACAGGCCCGCGACCTGCTCGGCGTACCCGTTGAACGGCAGGGTCTTGCGGCGGCCCAGTTCACCGATGCGCCGTTCGGTCGCCTGACTCCAGCGGGGGTGCGGCACGGCCGGGTTCACGTTCGCGTAGAAGCCGTACTCCTGCGGGGCGGCCAGCGCCCAGGTGGTCTGGGGTTGCTTCTCGGTCAGGGTGATCCGCACGACGCTCTTGATGCTCTTGAAGCCGTACTTCCACGGCACGGCCAGTCGCAACGGCGCGCCGTTCTGACCGGGCAGCACCCGCCCGTCCAGGCCGACCGCCATGAACGCCAGGGGGTGCAGCGCCTCGTCCAGGCGCAGGCCCTCCACGTACGGCCATTTCAGGACCGGCTGGCGCTGACCGGGGAACTGCTTGGGGTCCAGCAGCGCGGTGAACTGCACGTACTTCGCCTTGCCCGTGGGTTCCATGCGGCGGATCAGCGCGGCGAGCGGGAAGCCCAGCCAGGGCATGACCATGCTCCAGCCCTCCACGCAGCGCATGCGGTACACGCGGTCCTCCAGCGGGAACCAGCCCTGCAGCGTGTCGATATCCACCGTCATGGGCTTGCGGACCTCGCCGTCGATCCGGACGGTCCAGGGGCGGGTCTTGAGGCTGGCGGCCAGGCGGGCGGGGTCGCTCTTGTCCAGCCCGAACTCGTAGAAGTTGTTGTACGAGGTGGCCTGCGCGTAGGGCGTGACGGCCTCGCTGGTGTCGTACGGCCCGAGTGGCCGGGTGGGGCGGGTGAAGGCCGCGCCCTGCGCTTCGGCGCTGCCAGGTCCGCCCGGGCGGCGGGTGAGGAGTTCCAGGCCGCCGCCCAGCGCGCCCGCGGTGGCGGTGAACAGGGCGGCGCTGCGCAGGAACTCCCGGCGGGGGTTGGGGGTGCCGGGCGTCAGGATGCGGCGCTCGCCGGAGTCCGGGTCGGCGTGGTCGGGCGGGGTGGGGTGATCGCTCATGGGTGGACCTCCTGAACAGATGTACGCAGCCTGAGCGGTTTCGGTTCAGTGCACTGTCACGCGGCGCACGGTAGCCTCGGTCAGCGCGACAAAATGCACATCCGGGCCAGTCCTCTCCGGGGCGGGCCGGGGCATCTGGTCATCCTGTCCCTATCCTTTGCGACAGAATGAAGGCACAATGAAGTCAGGCTTCACCCCCCTTCCCTGGAGGTTCACCATGAAGAAAGCACTCCTCGCTGTCCTGCCCCTGTCCCTGGCACTCCTGAGCACCGCCGCCAGCCCCGCCGCGCAGGCCCAGCAGACCGGCAAACTCAAGGCCTGCTTCATCTACGTCGGCCCGGTCGGCGACATCGGCTGGAGCTACGCCCACGACGAGGCCCGCAAGAAGACCGAGAAGGCCCTCCCCTGGCTGGAAACGAAGTACGTGGAAAGCGTGCCCGAGGGACAGGCGACGCCCGTCATCGACCGGCTGGTCAAGGACAACTGCAAGGTGATCTTCACCACCAGCTTCGGCTTCATGGACCAGACGCTGGACGCCGCCAAGAAGTACCCGAACGTGATCTTCGCGCACGCCAGCGGCTTCAAACGCGCCCCGAACATGGCGACGTACATGGCGGACTTCTACCAGATCTACTACCTGAACGGCATGATGGCCGCCGCCGTCAGCAAGACCGACAAGCTCGGGTACGTCGCCGCGTTCCCCGTCCCGGAACTCAAGCGGCACATCAGCGCCTTCGCCATGGGCGCCCGCGCCGTGAACCCCAAGGCGACCGTCAGTGTCAAGTGGATCAACGCATGGTTCGACCCCAACAAGGCCCGTGAAGCCGCCGAAGCCCTGATCAGCGAGGGCGCAGGCGCCCTGGCCTTCACGGAGGACACCGCGACCGTCGTGCAGACCGCCGCCGCGCGCAAGATCCCCTCCTTCGCGCACTACTCCCCCATGTACAAGTTCGCGCCCGACTACGTCGTCAGCGGCCAGCTGGTCCACTGGGAGAAGATCTACATCGACTTCCTGACCAAGGTCCGCACCGGCACCTACACCACCAAGAACCTCCAGAAAGTCGACTACTGGAACCTGCTGCGCGGCGGCAGCGTCGAACTGGGCGCGCAGGACGGCATGGCCATCAACCCCAAATGGATCCCCGCGCTGAAAGCCAGGACCATCACCGTCGCCGGCAAGAAGACCACCGTGTACGACCGCGTCATGGCCCTCAAGGCCGACATGGAGAAGGGCGGCAAGTTCGACCCCTTCACCGGCCCCCTCAAGGACCGCAACGGCATCCTGCGCGTCCCCGCCGGGAAGGTCGCCAGCATCGCCGACCTGAACAACATGGCCTGGGTCGCCCAGGGCGTCACCGGCCAGGTCGCCGACGAACCCAAGAAGTAAAACCGTAGCGGGTTAAAAGTTGATGGTTGATGGAGGGGGCGTGGTCCCTTCCGTCAACCATCAACTGTTCACCGTCAACCGTCCCGCTCAGCGCGGGCGCGCAGCTGCCCCGGCGTGAGGCGGCCCCCGTGTCCGGGCCAGACCTCGCGCAGGTCGAGGTCCAGCAGGCCCTTCAAGGTCCTCAGTGCCTGCGCGTGGTCGTGGTTGTACGCCGCGCGGGGCAGGTGCGCGCCGTCCGCGCCGCCCACGACGGCATCCCCGGCGATCAGCACCCCCTCCCGCAGCAGCCCGATCTGCCCCGGCGTGTGCCCTGGCAGGTGCACGACCCGCCAGCCCATCACATCCTGCCCCGGCAGCGCGGCCTGCACGGACCGCAGCTTCGGGTGAGCGCGGGAGATCACGCGGCCCAGGCCCGGAAAGCCCGCCGGGTACGGCAGGTCGTGCGCCTGCCCCAGCAGCGCCGGGTGCTCCAGCGGGTGCGCCAGCACGGGCACGCCCGCCCGCGCGGCCAGGAACGCGTTCCCGGCGTGGTCCACGTGCGCGTGCGTCAGCAGCAGCGCGTCCGGCCGGAACGCCCGAAGCAGCTGAGCGAACCGCGGCGCGTGGGACAGGGCGCCGCTGTCCACCAGCAACCGCCCCGCCGGGGTGCTCAGCAGGAACACGTTCGCGTACAGAGGCCGGACTTCCACATTCACGCGCCCGATGATGCCACGCGGCGTACGCTGCCCCCATGAACCGAATCTCCTGGCTGGCCGTCCCCGACGACACGACCGCGCCCGAAGGCGTGCAGAAACTCCACGCGAAAGCCAGAGCGAACCTCGGGTTCGTGCCCAACGTGTTCCGCGCGCAGGCCCTGAACCCGGGCACGTTCCTGGCGTGGTGGAACGACTTCAACACCCTGGTCAACCGCGAGGGGCACCTGTGCAGCGCCGACCGGGAACTGCTGGCCGTGGTCGTCAGCGGCCTGAACCGCTGCGTGTACTGCGCCGTCTCCCACGGCGCGGCCCTGCGCGAATACAGCGGCGACCCACAGCTGGCCGACACGGTCGCCGTGAACTGGCGCCACGCTACCCTCAGTGCCCAGCAGGCAGCGCTGTGCGCCTACGCGGAGAAACTCACCCTGACGCCCGCCCACATGACCGAAGAGGACCTGCACGCCCTCCGCGAGGCGGGCCTGAACGACCACGCCATCCTGGAAGCCACGCAGGTCATCGGGATGTTCAACATGACCAACCGCGTCAGCAGCGCCCTGGGCTTCACCCCCAACGAGGAATACCACCACAGGGGCCGCTGACCGGGATCAGCCGCGCGTGTACCCGGTGGCGCTCCAGCCGCAGCCGGACCGGACCAGACGGACCGTACCGGGATAGGTGTCCGTGCTGCGCTGCCCCGTCGAACGGTTCGTGAGGCTGATCGTGACCGTCCCGGACGCCGTGGCGGTATTGCCGTTGATGCTGACCCCAGTCACGTTCACCTGATACGAGAAGTTACTGAACCCGGCCGAGTACGAACTGGCCGCGGCGGACAGCGCCTCGTTCGCGGCCGACACGGTCGCGGAGCGCACGGCAGCCTCGTCCTGTTCCGGCGTGACGTTACAGACCTGCGGCGCGCCGCTCTGACCGCCGGTGCCCTCGCTGGACTCCCCGCCCGTGGCCGCGCCGGTCATGCTGCTCAGGTCACCGACGTTCACGCGGTACGTGACGCCCAGCGCGAACCTGGGGCCGGGCACGTTGACCAGCGGCGTACTGACCCGCTGGTACCCGGCCTCGATGAAGCCCTCGACCGGCACGAGGTCCAGACCGACGCGCGCCCCGACCCCCGCGAACAGCACGCTGCTGCTTCCCTGGAATCCGCCGCCGCCCAGCACGTACCCACTGACCAGTCCGGCGTCGAACACGTCGAAGGTCACGCCACCCCCGAACGCGGCCTTGCCGCTCTGACCCTCGACGTTGCTCGTACAGTACGCGCCCTCGATGAAGCCCCCGAATCGGCCCTCCTGCAGCCCCACGCGGGCTCCGGCGATCCCGCAGGACAGCCCGAGGCTGCTGGTGGCGCTCAGGCGCAGGTCGGCCGCCTGGGCGGGCGTGGCGAGGGCCGTCAGGGCAGCGGCGGCGGTCAGGGCGGTCAGCCAGCGGGTTTTCAGCATACTGCGTTGTAACACGAAAGCGGGGCGCCACCACACAGACACCCCACTTCCCTCAAACTGACTTCAGGGTCAGCACATCAGTTCAGTACGTGTAGAAACCCTGACCGCTCTTGCGGCCCAGCAGACCCGCCTGCACCATCTTGCGCAGCAGCGGGCTGGGACGGTACTTGTCGTCCCCCAGCCCCCTGTGCAGGACTTCCATGATGGCGAGGCAGGTGTCCAGCCCGATGAAGTCCGCCAGGGTCAGCGGGCCCATGGGGTGGTTCATGCCGAGCTTCATGATCCCGTCGATGGCTTCGGGTTCCGCGACGCCTTCCATGACGCACTGGATGGCCTCATTCAGCATGGGCATCAGGATGCGGTTGCTGACGAAGCCGGGGAAGTCGTTGCAGGCCAGCGGGGTCTTCCCCATCCGCTCGGCGGTCTGCGTGACGAACTGCGCCGTCTCGTCGCTGGTGCTGTAGCCCCGGATGACCTCCACGAGCTGCATCAGCGGCACGGGGTTCATGAAGTGCATCCCGATGAACTTCTCCGGTCGGCCCGACGCGCTCGCCAGCGCCGTGATCGGAATGCTGCTCGTGTTGCTCGCCAGGATGCCGTCCGGCTTCACGATCTGCCCCAGCTGCCGGAACAGGTCACCCTTCACCCCCTCGTTCTCCACGATGGCCTCCACGACCAGATCGCAGTCCGCGAACGCGGTCAGGTCCGTCGTGAACTCCATGCGGCCCAGGATCACGTCCGGCGTGTCCGTCAGGCGGCCCTTCTCATGCAGTTTGGCCAGTGATTTCTCGATCACGGCGCGGCCCCGGTCCAGGAACTCCTGCTTCACGTCCTGCACGACCACGGTAAATCCGCTCTGCGCGGCGACCTGCGCGATGCCACCGCCCATCTGTCCAGCTCCGATCACTCCGAATTTCATAGATTTACTCCCTGCGTCAGGATGAATTCCCTGACGCGTGTCAGATGCTCCAGTAGTTCTGGCGCGGCTCCATGCGTCTCGGCCTTCCCCAGAAGACGCGCCACCCCAGCAGCAACGGCCACAAGCTGCTCGGAGGTCAACGTGTCGAGTTCCAGCAGATAGGACAACTGCGCCTCTTCCAGAATGAACTTGAGGGCAGCGTCCTCGCCGTGTGCCACCACCTCGTCGCGGAGACTCTCGAAAACGATGTTGGCGATGGAGATGTCATCACTCTCCGTCGAAATAAAAACTGCCACTACTCGACGAGCGGGACACCCTCGATCTGCACGGCCCGGCCGCGTTTGACGGGGTTGAAGGCGGTGTACTTGTAGCGGGAGCAGCCCGCCTGGACGAAGGGGTCGTGGTCGAACAGGTCCACGAGCTCCTGCAGGGTGTCGGCCTGCGCGACGATCACGCCGCCGGTGTTGTCGACCTTGCGGCCGCTGGTGAGGAACACGCCGCTGCGGTAGTGCTGGTCGAGCCATTCGCGGTGGGCGGGGGTGACCTTGGCGATCTCGTCGGTGGGTTTGAGGTAGGTGCTCTCGATGATCCACAGGGTCGTCATGGTGCTCAGCCTACCCTCCGGACGGCCAGGGCGAGGCCATTGCCGCCGCCCATGCACAGGGTGGCGATGCCCGTTTCCTTGTTCTGCTGCTTCAGGGCGTGCAGGAGGGTCACGAGGATGCGCGCGCCGCTGGCGCCAATGGGATGGCCGAGGGCGACGGCGCCGCCGTTCACGTTGACGCGGGCGGGGTCGAGGCCGAGTTCGCGGGCGACGGCGAGGCTCTGGACGCTGAACGCCTCGTTGAGTTCCCACAGGTCCACGTCGCCCGCCTGCCAGCCGAGTTTGGTCAGGAGTTTCTGCGTGGCGGGGACGGGCGTCATCATGACCCACTCGGGGGCGAGGCCGCCGGTGGCGTAGTCGACGATCTCGGCCAGGGGGGTCAGGCCGTGCGCCTGGGCGAAGTCGGCGCTGACGACCATCAGGCTGGCGGCGCCGTCGTTCAGGCCGGGGGCGTTCCCGGCGGTGACGCTGCCATCCTTCTTGAAGGCGGGTTTGAGGCGGCCCAGGGTTTCCTCGCTGGTGTCGGCGCGGGGGCCCTCGTCGGTGTCGACGACGGTGTCGCCCTTGCGGCCCCTGACGGTGACAGGCACGATCTCATCGGCAAAGCGGCCTTCCTGCTGCGCGGCGATGGCGCGGCGGTGGCTCTGCGTGGCGTAGGCGTCCTGTTCCTCGCGGGTGATGGCGTACTTCTCGGCGACGCGTTCACCGGTCAGGCCCATGCCCTCGTCATTGATGGAACACCACAGGCCGTCGTGGGTGTTCGCGTCGAGGACCTGCGCGTGGCCCAGGCGGTAGCCCTTGCGTGCGCCGGGAAGCAGGTGCGGGGCGTTGCTCATGCTTTCCATGCCCCCGGCGAGGACGGCGTGCTGGTCCCCGGCGCGGATGCTCTGCGCGGCGAGGATCACGGCTTTCAGGCCACTGCCGCACACCTTGTTGATGGTCAGCGCCCCGACATCGTTGGTCAGTCCGGCTTTCAGGGCGGCCTGCCGGGCGGGGTTCTGCCCGCTGCCCGCCTGCACGACCTGCCCCATGACGACTTCCTCGATGAGTGCTGCGTCCAGGCCGCTGCGGCGCAGGGTTTCGCGGAGGGTGGTGGCGCCCAGGTCGACGGCGCTGACGCTCTCGAGGCTGCCGAGGAACTTCCCGGTGGGCGTGCGGCTGGCCGCGACGATCACTGCTCTTTGCATGCGCGCAGCATAGCGCGCCCTGCCTAACGGGCGTTAGGTTGGCGTCCACCACACCCGGCCCGCGAACCCACCGCGCGCGTCCGCCTTCGCGCGGCGCAGCGCCTCCAGGTCCTCGGGGGTCAGGTCGTGCAGGGCCGCCAGAGCGCGCAGCACCTCCAGCACGTCGGCCAGTTCCCCGGGTTCGCCGGACTCCAGGTACTCCGCGACCTCCTCCTCCAGCTTGGCGCGCAGCGCGGCGCGGTACTCCTCCCCATTCAGCAGGTGGGTCTGGCCACCGAACAGTTCCGGGATGCGGTCACGCACGAGTTTGCCCATGCCGGGCAGCGTAGCAGTCGGCGCTCGCGGCCGCCACGCACGGCCCCTCACGCACGGCACAGGCGCCCTCTGGCGTGCGTGGTAGCGTGGCAGCATGTTTGAGTCCCTTGGGAATAAGTTGCAGGACATCCTCGACCGGGTGGGCAAGGAGCGCCAGCTGACCGAGGCGCAGGTCAAGGCGGCCATGCGCGAGATCCGCATGGCGCTGCTGGAAGCCGACGTGAACTTCGGCGTGGCGAAGGACTTCGTGGCCCGCGTGAGCGAGAAGGCCGTGGGGCAGTCCGTGGAGGGCAGCCTGAACGCCGGGCAGACCGTCGTGAAACTCGTGCACGACGAACTGATCGAGACGCTGGGCGGCAAGGCCGCGCAACCCGAACTGAAAACCGAGAGGAACGTGTGGTTCATGGTCGGCCTCCAGGGGGCCGGGAAGACCACCAGCACCGGCAAGCTCGCCGCGCACTACAAGAGCAAGGGCCGCCGCGTCCTGCTGGTCGCGGCCGACACGCAGCGCCCCGCCGCGCGCGACCAGCTCGAAGTCCTCGCCAAGCAGGTGGGCGTGCCCGTTCTGAAAGTCGCGGACGGCGAGAGCCCCGCCGAGACGAAACGCCGCGTGGACGAGCACCTGAAAACCGACTTCCGTGACCTCGTGATCGTGGACACCGCCGGCCGCCTCCAGATCGACGAGGCACTCATGGATCAGCTGGCCGACCTGCAGACCGCCATGCAGCCCACCGAGAGCCTGCTCGTCGTGGACGCCATGACCGGCCAGGAAGCGCTGAACGTCGCGCAGACCTTCGACCAGCGCGTGAACGTCACGGGCCTGATCGTCACGAAGATGGACGGCGACGCGCGCGGCGGCGCGGCCCTCTCGGCACGCACCGTGACCGGCAAACCCATCTACTTCGCGGGCGTCAGCGAGAAGATCGCGGGCCTGGAACCCTTCTACCCCGACCGGGTCGCCGGCCGCATCCTCGGCATGGGCGACGTGCTCGGCCTGATCGAACGCGCGCAGCAGGCCGACCTGAAGGCCATGGAAGTCAAGAAACCCGGCGACTTCGACCTGGAGGACCTGCTGCTGCAACTGCGGCAGATCCGCAAGATGGGCCCGCTGGGTGACCTGCTGAAACTCATTCCCGGCATGAGCCGCGCGCTGCCCGAGGGCTTCAACATCGACGAGGCGCAGCTGCAGCGCATCGACGCGATGATCAGCTCCATGACCGTCAAGGAACGCCGCAACCCCAAGATCATCGACGGGCGCCGCCGCAAACGCATCGCCGCCGGCAGCGGGCACAGCGTGCAGGACATCAACAAACTCCTGAAGATGCACGAGCAGATGAAGGACATGATGAAGATGCTCCAGCGCATGAGCGGCCCCGGCGGCAAGGGCATGAAACCACCCCGCATGCCGAACGTCCCCCCCAGCCTCAAACGCTGAACACCCACCAGCACCCGCTTCCGCGCATCCGCCGGGGCGGGTGTTGACACATCCGCACGCGCCCCATATACTCACTCCCGCTGAGAACGCGCCCACACGGCACGCAGCGAGACAAGACCACCTGGGTCGTTAGCTCAATCGGTAGAGCAGCTGACTTTTAATCAGCGGGTTGTAGGTTCAAGTCCTACACGACCCACCAGGAAAACCCCGTCCTAGACGGGGTTTCTTCTTTTGCCCTGTCCCGCTGACATGGCCCGGAGTGCCCCGCGTGGCCCAAACGTGGCCCAAGTGTTTTCAGGTGGGGTCATCCTGGCCCACTGCCCCCCGGTTCGACGATCCCCCCACCGGCCCCCAGGTGCGGCCCCACTTCGCAGAAAAAACACGTCAGAAAAAACTCTGGCCTGTATACCCCCTAAAAATCTGGGGACATTGGGGACGCAGCGCCTTTTATGCCGTCCCACACGAAGAAAAACCCGGTCCCCACGAAAAACGGGAGTGGGGACGCAGTTCCCGAAAACACCGTCCAGCACGGCATTATTCCGTGTCCCCACTTTTGGGACTTTGCGTCCCCACACTGGGGACTCAGGCCCGGCCGGGGTGGGGACGCGCCCCGGCGTTTTCGTGTCGCCAGTTCCAAGAAGTCCCCGCCCCGCGCGCCCTGGCCTAAGCTTTCCGGCGCGGCCCGCCCTTCCTGACCGCCCGGCGCACCGGGGACACCGCCCCCCGCGTCTTCCCTTCGCCGGGCACGTCCCCACCATCCCCCGCCCCGTCCGGCCCGCCGCCCTGCGCCGCGTCCCCCGCCCGCACCTGCGGCCCCTGCAGGTCCGCCAGCCCATACCCCAGGCCCCGCAGCTTCCCCGGCAGGGCGTGCGCGTAAATGTTCAGTGTCGTACTCACCTGCGCGTGACCCAAGAGAGCCGCCACGCTCACCGGGTCTTCGCCCCTCGAGATGAGGTAAGTCCCCGTGCTGTGGCGCAGCGCGTGCGGGGACAGCACCGGCACCCCCCGCCGCCGCGCACGTCCGGCGCATCACAGCGCGCAGCGTGTCCTGACGCAACGGGCGACCATCCACCGCCGGGAACATGGGCGCTGTAGCCTTCAACCCCTGGCCCCGGTACCCCGTGGCGTGCATCTCACGGGCCACGCGGCCCCGCATGTCTTCGACGATCCCCAGCGCGTCCCCGGACAGGTACACGCGCCGCACGCCCGCCGCGGTCTTCGGTCCCCCGGTGTACGTCTTCCCTTCAAACTCGCTGCGCGTCTTCGAGACGCTGACGTAAGGCGCGCCCGTGTCATCCGTCCCCAGGTCCCCCCAGGTCAGGGCCAGCGCTTCCCCGATGCGAAGCCCGGTGTACGCCAGGAAGGCCAGCGGCACGGCGAAGCGGTCCCCCAGGGCCACGGTCACGAAGCGCGCCAGGTCTTCCGGCGTGAAGTGCTTCACCTTCGACTCTGTGACCGTCCCGCCCTTCGAGGGGGACAGGGGCCGGGCGTACTGCGCCGGATTGTCCCTCAGCGCCCCGTCAGCGATAGCGCGCGCATACGCCCCGTGAATCAGGACGTGAATCTGCCGCTGACCGCTGAACCCCAGGCGGGGCCGCGTCTTTCCCTCTTCGCCGGGCACGGGCACCTCTTCGCTCAGCAGCTCGAAGTACTCCCGCAGCCGCCCAGGGGTGACGCCCGCCGCTTTCAGGTGCGCGACGTGCGGCGCGACGTGCCGGGTGTACAGCGCCTCGTTATTCCAGGCGGTGCGGTCTGCCCACGTGGCCCGCTTCCAGCGCATGAACTCCGTGACCATCTCCCCCACCGTCAGCGTTTGCGACACGGGCCGCTTCCCCTGCGCCGCTTCCTGCAGGGTGCGGGCTATCGCTTCGTGACCTTCCCGCTTCGTGTTCACCGTGGCACTCGGGCGCGCCGTTGTCCCGTCCGGGTACGTCACCCGCACCCGCCACCGCCACCGCCCGGACGGCAGTTGCTCGACTTGCCCCTGCCGGTCACTGGCCTTGCCCTTCCGCTTCCCCGTCATGGCCCACAGGGTAAGCCCGGCGTACCCCCCTGGCCCCCGAACACGCCCGGAAGACAACACGGGCCGCGCCCTGGCCCCTCGAGCGACCCGCGCCCCTTTTACTCAGGGGTGAGTAAAACCCCCGGCGCGTGACGCCCTCAGCCGGGCTTAGACCGTGACGGGATCATCTTCCCGGCGGCAGGAACATGACCGGCGAAGGGGGAAGCCCAGGCCAAGCGCCCACGCTTCCCCTTCGCCGGTCTTCCAGGTGCTACGCCATGCCCGCCCACAGGACGCCCGCCCCGATCAGGGCCAGCACGCCCGCGCCGGTCAGCGCCCAGCGCGCCCAGGGAACGCGGCGAAAGAGGAACGCCAGGAACAGCAGCGCGCACGCCAGGGCGAAGACCTCCCACGGGAAGGCCGGGCCATAGGACACGATCAGGTCTGTACTCGAGCTGTACCCGGTGGGCACCGTGGGCGCGCCGCTCATGGCCTGCCCTGCAGGAAGGCCCGGACGCGCAGCGCGGCCCGCACGATCACCCGCACAGGCCACGGCAAGGGCGGGCCGGTGAACCTGTCCCCCAGCACGGCCCGCACCTCATTCCCCCCGCGCAGCGTCCGGCGCACGGCCTACTTTCCCCCTTCGCCGGTCTTCCACAGCCGCCCCGCCACGATGCCCAGGATGGGGGCTATCAGGAAGAGGGGGGCCACGGTTCCGCCCTGTCGGATTTCCAGCGCCGACCACAGCAGTACAGCCGCCGCCAGGGCGTACAGCGCAACCGCCCCCCACTTCCTACCGGTCACGCCTTCCCCCCTTCGCCGGTCTTGATCTGGTACGCCTGCCACAGCATCACGGCCCCCATGCCTGCGAAGCCGCCCAGCAGCCACGCGGCAGGGCTGCCCAGGGCCAGCAGCAGGAAGCCCACGCCTGCCAGGGCCGCGTGCCGCCACGCCTTGACGGGGGGCAGCGCGACGCCCACCAAAAACAGTCCCAGGGCCGCCCCGGTGAAGATCAGGGCAGAGATTCCAGGTTCCCCCGATCGTGCGGGAACCTGCCACGCCCCCACAGCCAGGGCCGCAGCAAATCCGACCCCGCTCAGCACGCGGTACGCCTTCACGCCTGCCCCTCTTCGCCGGTCTTCGACCCCTGCCCAGGTTCCACCGTCAGGCGCAGGTCTAGCGCCTCGAGAATCGCGGCCCACAGGGGGGGAATCGAGCCACCCCGCCCCCCGGTGTCATTCAGGGCGCGCGTTATCGCGTTTGGGTGGGCATCCACGGCGCGGGCAAGGTCTGCGCGACTCAGGCCCTTCTCTTTCAGGCGGGCATTCACGGCTGCCCGTATCTCTTCATTCATGCCCACAGCCTAACACATGAGGTTAGCTAACCAAGTTTGACAGCACTAACCACAAATGTTAGTATCAGATCAGCAGAAAGGGACGCCCTTCCGACCAAGAAAACGCGTCCCCGCCTGACTTCCAGCACCTCTAGGAGTGAAAGCAATGAACGATACCACCGCCCCCCGCGCCCTGTCCCGCACCTGGGAAACGGTCACCCTTGACCGCATGGACGGCGCAGTCGTCCAGACCCGCGCGCACACCGTCACCCTGACCCGCACGCCCGCCGGTATCGAAGCCCAGGTGAACGGCGAAGCCTGCGACCTCGCCCGCGCCGTGGGCATCCTGCAGGGTGCGGACACCGTGACCGTCACCGCCCAGACCCTCGAAGCGCCCACGATCGGCAAGGCCCGCGCCGCCGGTCTTCACCGCCTCATGGCCCGCGCCGGGGTGCCCAGCAGGGAACACTACGGCTTCGCAGGTGCGGCCCTTGACCGCGCCGTGTTCAGCCTCGCAACGCTGACCGAAGGGGACGCCCGCGCCGTGTGGGCCTTCCTGCGCGCCACGTTCCCCCAGGTGCGCGCCGCCTGACCCGCACGGGGGGCCACGCCCGGCCCCCACCCCTGCGCCCTCGAAGCCCTGCCCGCGCATCCCATCCCCGGCGAAGTGGAAGACGCCCCGGCCCCACCGGCACGCCGCGCCCACCCGCCCCGCTTCGAGGAACTGCAGCACCCAGTAAGGACGTGACCCTGTGGCCCGCACCTGCGCCGCCCTGTACTTCGCCTGTCTGATCCTGACCGCCGCGCCCGGCCCGCACGCTTACCGCTTCGCCGCCCTGGCGATCCTGTGCGGCTTCCTGGCCCTGGCCTTCGCCCTTCGCCGCTTCACCCGTCAGGACGTGACCGCATGACGCACCCCCACCCGCTCGAAGACACCCGCACCCCCGCCCAGCTCACAGCCGACTGCAGCGCCGCCCCCCTGACCGCCCCGGAACGCCTCGAAGCCCTGCGAAACATCACCCTTCGCCGGGACGTCCTGACCCGCGAACTGGCCCAGCTCGACGCCATTGAAGCCGGGCACCGCGCGGCCCTCGAAGGCGGGCACGCATGACCCGCGCCGCGTCCCCCGCGTGGCAGGTCTGCGAAGACTGCGGCAGCGCCTACGGCCTCCCCACCGCCACCCCCACCGGGAAGGGCACCGGCCCCGCCCTGTGCGTCCCCTGCCACACCGAACACCTGACCCGGCACGCAGCACACGTTCAGCTCGAAGCCCTGACCGCTCCGATCGTGGGCGCGTGGGCCTCACAGTGGGGCCGCGCGGGCGTCCCCTTCCGGGAACTCCTGGCGATGGTTGAACACGCCACCGGGGCGGACATGGAACACGAAGACGGCGAAGCGCACCGCGCCCGCACCCTGCGCTTCCTGGCCCGCGCGCACCCCGCCCCCGCCGCCCTGCCCGAAGACGCGCCGCCCCTCCGCACCGCGGTAGACCCCGCCGCGCTGCCCGCCCTGCGAGAGTGCCGCCCCGCGATGCCTGAACACGGCATCCACCGGCCTTACTTCGTGGATGACCGGGGCGAAGCCGTCACGATCTTCCCCACGGTGGACACCCTGACCTTCCTGCAGGCTGACGGCGTGCGCGTCCTGATCTTCACCGGGCACGCCCAGCGCACCACCGGCCCCCTGTACGGCCCGCACGGGTACCGCGTCCCCGCGCACCTGTGGGCGCACGTCGAAGCGGTCCTGAACGGCGAAGGCGTGACCGCGTGACCCGCCGGAAGTCCGCCCCCGCCCGGCCCACGAAGCCCCGCGCCCCCCGCGCCGTGTTCCCCGGTGCCGTGGCCCTGCGCGCCTGCGCCCTGATCTTCGAGGGCACCGGAAGCCCCGCCCTGTACGTCTGCACGGACGATCACGGCAGCATTCCCCGCCTCTTCCGCGTGCCGGACGCCGCACAGGTCACCGTCACCACCCCCCGCCCCGCCGCGCCGGAAGACCGGGGCCGCGTGTTCCTGCCCGGCAGCACCGTGACCTTCCAGACCCCGGACGGCCGCACTTCGACCCTGGCCCTTCACACCGTCCGCCTGTACCGGGAAGTCGTCGAAGCCCTCGAGGGGCACGCCCAGGCGACCCGCGCCGCGCAGGAAGCCCGCGCCGCCTTCGAAGGCACAGCCGGCGAAGAGGGAACGTCAGGGCAGGGGGCCGCGTGAAGACCCGCACGCCCAGGAAGCCCCACCGGCCCCGCGCTGACGCCCGCCCGCACCCCCACCCGCCCCGCACCCTGAACCGCTGACCCCCGCCCCCTGGCCCGGCTTCCCCTTCGCCGGGCCTCACCCGTTCCCCGCTTCGACCGCGCCCCCCGCTTTCCTCCCCGGAAGTGGGGGGCAATCCCGCGCCCGCTTTGCCCGCCGGAAGTGGCGAGCATTCCCCACCGGCCCCCTGTGAGGCGTTCGCCAAATCGGGCGAACCGTCTAGAACGCAGTCCACCGGCCCCGCCGCGCGTTCCCCGAGACGGGGGAACCGTTCAGCACGCAGCCCAGCGCCCCGCCCAGCTCCGGCCCATGCCCCTGCGCGTGGGCCGCTGCCCTGTCCCGCCCATGAGGGACTAGTGATAAACCCCGCCCGCTCGAGGTTCCCGCCCATCCTGGCGAAAACCTCCCAGGCATACCGGACAGCGGCCCCCGCCATACCGGACAGCGCCCCCAGGCATACCCGGCACGGCAGACCCGCCCGCGTTTCAAACGCGACCGCCCCCGCTCGAGGTTTCCCCCCACGCCGGGGAAAACCCACCCCCCGCGCCCCACGTTCCCTCTTCGCCGGACAGCGCCCCCACTTCCAGCCCAAATGAAAGTGCGTCCCCAGCGCGCCCCGCACCCACTGCCGTTTGAAACGGAAGTGCGTCCCCACCGCCACCCCGCGCGCCGTACCATCTTCGACCCGCCTCGAACATGACCGCCGCGCCGTCCCTGACGCTTTTTCCTGACGTCAGGAAAATGGTCCGCAGCTGCCCGGCATCAATTTGCCAGCCCCGGCAACACGTTCAGCGGGTCACGCCCTGCAGGTCACGACCGCGCGCAGCTGCCCGGCAAGCATCACCCTATGGTGACGGTTGCCCGCATCCGGTCAGAGTGCCGCCACCAACGCCCGCCGGAAGCTCCGCATGAACCGCGCGCCCATCACGTCCCCCAGGTGCGCGGCCCGCTCGGCAGGCCACAGGGACGCCCGCGCTTCCAGTTCATCCGCGAGACACCACCGCTTCGAGTTGCCCGGCGTGAAGCCCAGGCAGGCCACGCGCCCGGCGGCTTCCAGGCGGCGCAGCGCCCGGCGCGTGCTGTCCCCTTCCGCCCGCACCGTCCGGGCCAGTTCGCAGCCGGTCAGCGGTCCCCGCTCGAGCGCTTCCAGAATCCCGCGTTGTACCCGCCCTGGCCCTCGACTCATGCGCCCAGTGTGCCCCGTGGATGCACGTTCCCGCAGTGACAGGGCACTTACCGCGCATCAGCAGGGGCGAAAGCGGGCAGACCCCACGTCTTCCCTTCGCCGGAAACGCCCACCCACACGGCCCGCACGCCCCCCAGTGGGCAGAAGTGCATGATGAAAAGAGGCAAGGTGGAAACACCCGGCCGCACCGTCATGCACCGTCATGCACCGCCACGCACCGCCGCACGCCGCCACGCCTCGAGGCCCCGCGCCCTGCAGGCTTCCCCGGTTTCAAACCGGAGAAACACCCCCACCCGGCGAAGAGGGAAACGCACCGCGCCCCCTGCCTCCCAGCTCGTCGAAGATGGTTGAAAGTGGCTAAGGCTGCCCAAGTACAGCGCACAGGGGCACGCCGGGAAACGCCCACGGGGACGGCATTCACGGCGCATGGTGGGCGTTTGTTCCGGTTGAGAAAGCTAAGGTGTTAGCGCCTTCGACCGCGCACGGTGGGCGCTTCATCCCCTGGCGAAAACTGACGCCCAGCGCCGCGCAGAATCGCACGCCCCGCCGCACCGGGAAACACGCACGGGGACGGCGTTCCTGGGGTCATGGTGGGCGTTTGTTCCACCTGACAAAACCTGACATTTCCGAACACTTCGACGGGCCGGGAAGGGTCACGGGAAGCGCCCGCCCCTGCCGCTGCGTGCGGGACAGGTGCGGGCGCACTCAGGCCGGGAAAACGCCGGGAAGCCGGTCCCCCTCTCATTCCTCTTCGCCGGTCACCTCGAGGGACAGCAGGTCAGCGACCGTCACCGCTTCGCCGGTCAGGCGGTGCATGATGCCCGCCACGGTTGCCAGGGTGCCCAGGTCAATGCGGGACGTGTCCCCACGGGCCAGCCGGTACACCGTGCCGGGGTCTAGCGTGCCCTGCGCGTAGCCGCTCATGGCGACCTGATAGACGGTCAGGCCGCGCGCCTCGCACGCCTCCCGGACGGTCACGCGGGCCGCGTAGGGCACGGGGCAGGGCGTGCCGTACCCCAGGAAGTGCGTGGGTCTGCCGTTGCGGTACTGCCCGCGCAGACCGTGCGGTTGCTGTGTCTTCATGCGTTCCTCTCTTCGAGCGTCACCGCTGCGAGTGCGGCCATGAGTGCCCAGGCGGCGCGGGCGTGCCGGGCAGGGGTGCCGTCCTGACCCCCCAGGCGTGCGGCTTCGACCTGGAAGACGTCAGCGGCCCCGGCGGGCGGGGGTGTCCACACGTCTTCCAGGGCGGCGCGGCCCGTGCGTGCGGCCCACTGCCACGCGGCGCACTCCGGGGCACTCAGGCCGGGCCGCAGGTCTTCCCACGGGCGGACGGGTAGGCCGGTGCCGCCCGCTGCGTTCACGGCGTCTTCGAGGTCTTCAAGGTGGGCGTCACTCAGGCGGCGCAGGGCCAGGGGCAGGCGGTCCCGGTTCCGGCCGGTGCGGGTCTGCGCTTCCAGCTGCGCGACCCTCGAGGCGCGACCCTTCACGCGCGGCCCCCGCCCAGCTCGGCGCACAGGGCCGCGTCGAAGCGCCACAGGGCACCGCCCCACCGGGCCAGCCGGTGAACGTCCGGCGAAAGGGGCACGCGGGCCGCTTCCCGGTCACACCACGCGCCGCACGCCTCGAAGTACGCCACGAAGGCGGGGACGCGGGCGGGGTCCGGTGGGGTCAGGGGCGCGCCGTCCGGGCCACTCAGGGCCAGCTCTGCCCAGGCTTCCGCGTCTTCCTTCGCCGGGTGCGTCACGGGCAGCCCTTCGCCCAGATGCGCGCACGCCACGCGCAGGCGGGCCAGCACGCCCCCCACGTCCCCGCCTTCCTCGAGGATGCCCAGCGCGTCCCGGTACGCCGCCGCGTCCCCCGGTGCGAGCTGCGCGCGGGCCGCTTCGAGCTGCGCCCACGTGCGGGCCTGAACCTCTTCCCGCCGGGCCGCTTCCCGTCCCTCGAGGGCTTCCAGGCGCGCGACCGTCCCCCGGCCCCGCCGCGTCACGCTTCACCCCCGTCCGGGGCGCACAGGAACGCCCAGAGGCTCAGGGCGCGCACGTCCCCGCGTAAGCCTTCCGGGGCATCCTGCGCGGCCCGCTCAAGCGCGTCCGGGGTCACGTCAGCGCGCAGGTGTTCCGGCAGGGCGTCCCACAGGGTCACGGCCCGGCCCCGCTGCGCCTCGAGGCGGGACAGTCGACTGCGCCGCGCGGTCACGCGGTCCCCCGGCGAAGGGTGAAGGTGCGGCGTTCCACCCGGACGGGGACGGGCACGCCGTCCGGGCCGCGTTCCATGACCTGCCGGGTGACGGTCACCTGTACACCGGCAGGGCGCGCCGCGCGGGCCTGACCTTCCAGGCGGGCCACGCGGGCCACGTGTGCGCCCTTCACGCCGCCCCCCTGCCCAGGCGCGGGCCGGTGGGGGTGGGCGCGGGGTCTTCCTCTTCGCCCGGCTGCGCGTCTTCGAGGGCCTTGATTCTCGCCTCGAGTTCCCCGATCTCGACAATGCGGGCGTAAGCCGCCGCGCCCTGGCTGACGGCGTGAACGGCTTTCAGGGCGTGCGCGGGGTCTTCCGCTTCCAGCAACTCACCCGCGCGGGACAGGGCGCGCCACAGCAGCGCGCGGGCATCCTCGAGCGTGCCGGGTTTCCCTCTTCGCCGGGCGCGTTTCGCCTGACGGGCTGCCACAGGGTTAGGGTTTGCCATGGTCTGACCTCCCGGCCCCGGACTGGGGGCCGCGTATAGAGCGGGGGGGGACGGTGCCGCCCCCCAGGGCGTGAAGGGGGCCGGTCATGCGTTCCCCTTCGCCGGGATGCCCAGGCGGCGCAGGGCCGCGCGGGCAGCTTCGCGGCCCTGCGCCGTGATCCGGTCCCCTTCGACCATGCCGGACTGCCGGGCCAGCTCGAGGGCCACGCGCTGACCTGCAGGGGACGGCGCGCGGCCGGACAGTGCCCGCTCGAGGGGCGCGCGGTGCGGGTGCGTGTCACTCAGGGCGCGGGCGTAGGCACTCAACACCACCCACTGCAGGGGCGTCACGCTGCGCCCCCTTCGACGCCCGGCGCGTCTTCCCAGGTGGGGCGCGGGCGGCGCGCGGGGCGGGCCTTCCAGCCCCGGCCCACGTCTTCCCCTGCCGTCAGGTACGCCCCGCACCGGCACGCGGGATGCAACGCCAGCGGGGGCGGCACAGGCTGCCACGCCTTCGGGGGACAACTGCAGGTGACCATGCCCGGCCCCCACTCCGGGGCGGGGACAGCGCGGGCGCACGTCCCGCAGTGTCCGGGCAGGGTTGCCGCGTGCGCGTTCCGGGCGCGGGCCTCTTCGAGCGGCACGCCACGGGCCGGGCGTGAGGTTGTCGCATTCCCGACAACCTCGAGAGGGGCGGGCAAGGGGTCCGGCGAAGAGGGAACGGGCAGGGGTGCCAGGTCTTCCGGGGGTGCCGTCAGCCACGCCAGCACGTCCGCTTTCCGGTCCCGCAGTTCCGACAGCAGCGCCGCCGGGGGGCGCTTCCCCGTGAGGGTCAGCCGCTCCCCCTGCACTTCCAGGCGCGCCCCTGCCGCCTCGAGGCGGGACAGCAGGGCGGGCACGTCCGCCCCGGTCACAGGGTCACCACGCCGGGCAGGTCTTCGCCTTCCGCGTAGCCTTCCAGGTCTTCGAGGGTCAGCGCGTGGGGGGCGGGGTCAGGGGTGACCGGCGAAGGGAAAGACGTCTCTTCCTTCCTTAGAGTCCCCAAAGTCCCCAATTCATCAGAGAAATAATTTAAGTTGGGGACACAGTGAAATGCCGTGCTAGTCGCGCTTTCTTCGCCCTGTGTCCCCAGAGTCCCCAGAGTCCCCACAGTTTCATAGGAGTCCCCCAGGGGAAGGCGCAGCATCAGCAGGTGCTTCCGCTGACCGTCCGGCGTTTTCCTCTTCGCCGTGGCCCGCACCCGCCCCCCGGCTTCGACCTCGCACCGCATCAGGCCCGCACCGTGAAGGCGGTCCCGCATGTTCCCCCACAGCTTCGCAGCGTCCGGCAGGGCCGCGCCCGCCTGCCCCTGCGCCGCCCGCTGCAGCGCCTCGTGAAGACCGTCCGGCAGGAAGCACGCCCAGTCCTGCCCGCCCTCATGCACGTGATAGCCGATCATGACCGCGCCCGGCTTCGTGCTGAACGTTTCCTCTTCGCCGCTGAACACGCGCCGCTGCCACCCGCACGCCGGGGCCACGTCCGGGTCAGGTGTGCCGCCCCCGCGCAGGTCTTCGAGGTACACGCGGCCCTGCGCGAGTAGGCCGGACAGCAGGGCCAGCGCGCGGGCCACCGGATCAGCGTCCCGCAGGTGTTCCGCCTGCCCCTGCGCCGTGTCCCGCAGGGCGTCCCCCACCCGCGCCCACAGGGCCAGCGCGTCCCCCTCACTGACCGCGCCCACCTGAACCGCGTAGGACAGGAACACTTCCCACCCGTAAGCCAGCTCTGCCGCCGCGTCCCCGGTGCGACCGTGCGCGCCCTGGAAGTGCGGAGACAGGGCACGCACCCGCGCGCCGTGCGCCGCGCCGCCCACCCGCACCGCGTCCCAGGAAGACGCCACGCCCTGAACGAAGCCCGCCAGGGCCAGCGCGTACACGCCCCCCACGGCGTTCTCTTCGCCCTGGTAGTACGCCTTCGACTTCGCCGGGGAATCAATCAGGCGGCGCGCCACTTCGACCATCACCAACCGCGCCCGGTTGCTGTGCCCGCGTGGCAGGTCTTCCGCTGACGCCGCGATCAGCCCGCGCGGGTACAGCGCCGCCCGCGCCCGCCGGTCAGCGGTCAGCGTCCCGCGCCCCGCCCCGTCCGCCGCGCCCTGAATCACGCGGGACGCCGTGCCGTCCAGTTTCGCCCGGTCCCCCACACTCCCGGACGGCTTGAAGTCATCAATCACGAACAGCGCGTCTTTCACCCGGAAGGCGTTACTCTCGAGCGCATTTGCTGACGTGTTCCACCCGTCAGGAAGGAACTTCCGGCCCCACCGCGCCCCGTAGTGCGCCATGACAAGGCCCATGAACGCCGTCTTGTGCCGCCCGGTTTCCCCGACCGTCCACACCACGAAGTCCGCCTGACCCAGCGCCGCCCGGTACGCCGCGCCCAGCATGGGCACGCCCACCGCGTCCGGGGCCAGCTCGAGCAAGGCCAGGGACGCCCGCACCGCCGCGCGCACCTCTTCGACCGGACGGGCCGCCCCCCCATCGAGGCGCGCAGGGTCCGGCAGGGCGTAGGCGGACAGCCGCCCCGTGAGTTCCACGCTGACGCCCGCCACGCCGCCCCGCGCCCCGATCACTGCGCCGGCCGTCAGGTACACCGGCCCATGCTCCGGGTGCTGAATCCATCCGGTGTGCTGGTACACCGTGCGGCGCGGGTATCCGCGTGCGTTGCTCAGGACCTGCAGGGCGTCCCGCGCTTTGTCTTTCTTGCCGTTCCCGGCGGGCATCCGGGCCTCACCGCCCCACTTCGCCACGGGCCACGCCATGCCGGAAAACTCGGCTGTCGTGACGGTCACGACCGGCGGGAAGAGGGGCGCGCCGTCCGGGCGGGTGCCTTCGATCTGGAAGACGCGCCGCGCGTCCCCGCTGCCGTCCTCTTCGATCACTTCCGCCGTGATGAACGCCGCGAAGTCTGCCAGGGTTTCCGCACTCACCCACTCTTCGCCGTCCTCTTTCTTGAGGGTCAGCGCTGCGAGCTTCCCGCCGCGCACCCCGTAGGCCGTGCGGGGGCCGGTGGGCACGTCCCCAGGTTCACACCACGCGGGCCGGTCTTCCCCGGCGGGGGGCGTGGCCTCTTCGGGGGCCTTCCAGGGCTGCGCGACTTCGACCGCCTGCAAGAGCCGCGCGCCCAGGTGGGCGGCGTGCGCGTCCGGGTCTGCCCCCTGGCCCACGCTGCCCAGGGCGTCACAGGCGTCAGCGTCCGCTTTCCCAGGGACGGCGAAGGGGGACGCGGTGCCGCCCACCTGGAAGACGTGGCAGCCGCGCGCCGTCAGCAGCTCCGCCCACTTCACGCGGGCCTCTTCGCCTTCCGGGTCCGGGTCTGCGTACACATACACCTGCGCGCCTTCCCCCAGGTGGGCCACGTGGGGCAGGGCGGAAGCGGACGCCACGCCCTGCACAGCCCAGCCGCGCGCCGCTTCGACCGGGGCCACACCGTCAGCGCCCCGCGCCGCCGCGCCCAGCATCAGCACGCACGCGACCGCGTTCAGTTCCCCTTCGACGATCAGGACGCGCGCCGCGCCCACCTGACCGGGGCCACACAGGGCCGGGGTGGACTGCCCGGCGGACACGTACACGTACCGCTGCGTGTTCGCTGCCTTGAGTGCCGCCTTATCTCCGGGGTTCCTGGCCTTCACCGCCCAGGGCGTCCCGTCCGGGCCGGGCACCTCGAAGGCCACCGCGCCGGGCAGGATGTGCCGGGACAGCGTGCGCCGCTTCCCGCCCCCCGCGTCCCCTGTCCAGCGGTACGCGGTCAGCAGGCCGGACGCCAGGGCCGGAGTCAGGCCGCGCCGGGCCAGCTCGAGCGCTTCCGGGTGCGTGTCCCCCGCCTGCAGGCGTTCCCAGCCGCGCAGGGCTGCGCCGTGCTTTGCCGCCTCGAGCGGGTGCAACTTCGAGAGGGCCGCGTCAGCCTTCGCCAGCCGCGCCGCCTTCCGGTCCACCTGCGCGGGCCTCGAGGTGGGAACCGTTCCCCTTTCGCCGGGTTCATCCTTCACGCCCGCCCAGTCGAGCAACAGGCGCACCGCGTCCCCCTTCGCCAGCCCTGCCGACTGCAGGAACGCCACTGCGCCCCCCTCGAAGCTGTCACCGCCGAACCTGTGGAAGACCGGGCCGGACGTGCCGCGCCCGTAGGACAGGGACGGGTTTTCCTCTTCCTGACCGGGCCGGAAGTCGCACACTTCGCCCTGCGCTTCGCTGTGCAGGTGCGGGGCACTCTTGCCCAGGTACGCCGCCAAGTTCCGAAGCACCGCGCCGGGCGTCAGCGCCTCGAGGGCACGCTGTAAGGCACTCACAGGACACCCCCGCCGGACGTGAACGCACGCGCCCAGGTGCGCGGCGTATCCTGACCGGGAAGCGTGAGGGCTTCGCCTGCCTGCCCGGCCTGCCTGCCGGGCATTTTCATTTCCCCACCACGCGCAGCGATTCCCGCCACGTCACGAAGTCCGCCCACCGCACGAAGTACCGGGGACGGTCACCGCGCCCAGCGTTGTACGCGATCAGGTCCCCGGACTGCACCGCGGTGTAGATCAGGTCACGGGGAAGACGGGTCATCTTCCACAGTTCAAGCGGGGTGTACGTCGTTTCGCCGTCCGGGCTTCCGGCGGGCATGGTGGGCACGCTGTCCGGGCGTGCGGTCACAGCAAGATCAACAGCATGAGTCATGTATGCCCCTGCCCTGCCCCATGTGGGGAAGGGTGCGTTTCTGAGGGGCCGCGCCTTCCAGGGGGAAGGGGGGCCGCGCGTCA
This sequence comes from Deinococcus sp. JMULE3, assembly GCF_013337115.1. NCBI lineage: Bacteria > Thermotogati > Deinococcota > Deinococci > Deinococcales > Deinococcaceae > Deinococcus > Deinococcus sp. JMULE3. Next base: position 3,008,522 of record NZ_SGWE01000004.1, on the reverse strand, counting down.
GGCAGCGACGGGCTGGACTGCCAGGAAGTACCGGGTGCCCGTCAGCAGGTCACAGGGGGGGCAAGGGGACAGGATGGGGGCCGGGGCCGCGCATACAGCGGACGGGGCACCCGCGCACGCCTCGAGACGGGACGCACCCGGCGCTTCAAGTACGCCCTATATGAAGCGACCAAAATGAATCGCAGCGCAAGGGCAAGGCTATATGCAACCCTATTCCTCTTGTAATTTATGTGACGGCAAAGAGAATAAAATGCATCACTTAACTTAGTTTGCCTAATTAATGCGATTTTTGATCTTTCGGAATAATAAAGCCTACCCAGCAGAAATGGGTCCGTACCCATCTTTGCAACGAACAAAATTAACGTGATAACCGGAAAACCACTCGTAGGTCTAACTTCAAAACCCTTGATTGTTAAATTTTTCCACTCTCTATAAATGCGGGGGAAGTTTCGCACGCTGGAATGGGGGCCAGAGTACTTGAGCGGAACAAACGGGCGCAAATTCACGCGGGCCGCTGCGACCTCGAGCGGCGAAGGCGTGGGCGCTTCGAGGCGGGGCACGTCTTCCCCTTCGCCGGTCCGCCTGCCCCACACGATCACCGGCCCGCGCGTGGCCTTCACAGTCACCTGCCCGTCACTGTTCAGCGCGTAGTCATCCCACGTCACCGCCTGCGCCACCTGTGCCCACGTGTGGACCTTCCAGGTGTTCAGGGTGTGGGCCGGTTTCATGCACATAGGCTAGCAGATTCCCGGCTGTGTACGGGAATGCCCGAATGTCAGCGTGTACACGATCTTTCCCGCGCCTTCGACGTGGCCCAAACGTGGCCCATCCGCCCCCGTTCCCCCCAGGTTCACGCCGGACATCCCCGGCGAAGAGAAACGCCCTGAACACCGTCTGAGACACATAAACCCGGACACCACCGGAAGACAGCAGAATGGCCCCGAAGCCCCGTATGCCGTCTTTTAATCAGCGGGTTGTAGGTTCAAGTCCTACACGACCCACCAGGAAAACCCCCCGCCCTGCGCGGGGGTTCTTGCTTTGTCTTCAGCGCCTGCGCGCCAAGAGGCGCAGGGCCACGCCGAGGACCAGTAGGGTGAGGCCGAGGCGGGCGAGGGTCATGGCGTCTCCTCCGCTACAGCGTGACGTCGGTGCTCAGGGCCGCCTGGAGCCGCTGGGCGTAGTCGTCGGCGCTGATCTCGTACACGCCGAGGGTCTGGAGGTGCGGGTTCTGGATCTGCGCGTCGAGGAGGGTGAAGCCCCGGGCGTGCAGGTGTCCGGCGAGGCCGATCAGGGCGGCCTTGCTGCCGTTGGTGACGCGGTGGAATTTACTCTCGGCGATGAACGCGCCGCCGAGGGCGAGGCCGAGGACACCACCCGCGAGTTCCCCGTCTCTGTACGCCTCGAAGGAGTGCGCGAGGCCGGTGTCGTGCAGGTGGGCGTAGATGGCGGTGAGGTCGTCGCTGATCCACTCGCCGTCGCGGGGGGGGCTGCCGGGGAGCTGGCCGCGGCACCCGGCGAGGACGGCGTCGAAGTTGGTGTCCACGCGGTACGTGAAGTGCTGCAGGTCGCGCCGGAGTCGGCGGGCGACGTGCAGGCCGCCAGCCTCGGTCAGGGGCACGATGGCGCGGTCGTCGACGCTGTAGAACTGCACGCCGTCGCCGTTGTCCATCAGGAAGGCACCCTGCGCGTAGGCGCGGGCGACCTGCCGGGTCAGGGGGTCGGGGTGGGTCAGCCAGGGCTGCGCGGCGGGCACGTCAGCGGGGGTACAGCACGGCCTGCGTGCAGCGGAACAGGGCCATGAGTTTGCCGTCCGGCGCGCGGACCTCGGCGTCCCAGACCTGGGTGGTGCGCCCGGCGTGGACATTGCGGGCCTCGCAGGTGACGGTGCCGTCGCGGGCGGTGCCGAGGTGGTTGCTCTTGAGTTCGATGGTCGTGAACGACTGGGCGCCCTCGGGCAGGAGGATGCGGGTGCCGTACCCGCAGGTGGTATCGGCCAGCGCGACGACGCTCGCGGCGTGCAGGAAGCCGTTCGGGGCGAGCAGTTCGGGCCGCACGGTCAGTTCGCTGCGCAGCAGGCCCCGCTCGGCGTGCGTGAAGCGGATGCCGATCAGGCCGGGCAGGTGCCCGGCGCCGAACGCGGTCAGGTCGTCCGGGCTGGGGACGGGCCGGGAGGAGGTGGTCATGCGGCCCAGCGTACCCTGCCCGCCCGCGTGAATTGGGGGCAGGCTCCCGCGTGGATTATCCCGCGTCGCCTAGAATGGGAGGGTGCGTCTGGATTCGCTGTCCACCCTGAACTACCGGAATCTCGCCCCGTGTACCTTGCTGTTCCCGGCGGGCGTGACCGGCGTGTTCGGGGAGAACGGGGCGGGCAAGACGAACCTGCTGGAGGCGGCGTTCCTGGCGCTGACCGGCCTGACGGACGTGACGCGCCTGGAACAGCTGGTGCAGCAGGGCGAGACGGAAGCGTACGTGCGGGCGGACCTGGAAAGCAGCGGCAGCCTGAGTGTGCAGGAGGTCGGCCTGGGGCGCGGGCGGCGGCAGCTGAAGGTGGACGGCGTGCGGGTCCGCACCGGCGACCTGCCGCGTGGGAGCGCCGTGTGGATCCGCCCGGAGGACAGTGAACTGGTGTTCGGGTCGCCGTCGGGGCGGCGGGCGTTCCTGGATTCGCTGCTGTCGCGCCTGAGTGCCCGTTACGCGGAGGTCCTGTCGCGGTACGAGCGGACGGTGTCGCAGCGCAACGCGGCCCTGCGCGGCGGAGAGGAGTGGGCGATGCACGTCTGGGACGAGTCCCTGGTGCGCCTGGGCACCGAGATCATGACGGTGCGCCGCCGCGCGCTGGTGCGCCTGAACGAACTGGCGGCCGAGGCGAACGCGGCACTGGGCAGCCGCAAGGGCCTGACGCTGAGCCTCGCGGAGTCCACCACGCCTGAGACGTACGCGCATGACCTGGCGTCGCGCCGCGCGGAGGAACTCGCGCGGGGCAGCACGGCGACCGGTCCGCACCGCGACGATCTGGTCCTGACGCTGGGGGACTTCCCCGCCGGGGAGTACGCCAGTCGCGGCGAGGGCCGCACGGTGGCGCTGGCGCTGCGCCGCGCGGAACTGGAACTCCTGGCGGAACGCTTCGGCGAGCGGCCGGTGCTGCTGATCGACGATTTCTCGGCGGAACTCGATCCGGGGCGGCGGGCGTTCCTGCTGGACCTGGCGGCCAGCGTGCCGCAGGCGATCGTGACGGGGACCGAGCGGGCGCCGGGCGCGGCGCTGACCCTGCGGGCGCACGGGGGCCGCTTCACGCCCGAGGTCACCCCTGAATCCCTGCCCGAGGAGGTCAGCGCGTGACGCGGCGCGGGCGGCGCATGAGCGGCCCCCTGCGGCTGGGGGACCTGATGGGTGCCACGCTGGGCAGCGCGAAACTCACCGGGGGCATCCAGCGGGCGCGGGCGATCCTGCTGTGGCCGCAGGCGGTCGGGCCGGAAATCGCGCGGATCACGCGGCCCCGCACGCAGCAGGGCGGCACGCTGTTCGTGGAGGTCCGCGACAGCGCCACCGCGCACCACCTCAGCATGCAGCGGCATCACTTCCTGAAGGCCCTGAACGCCCTGCTGCCCGACGCGCCCCTGACCGAGCTGCGTTTCGGGGTGGGCACGGTGCGCGAACCGACCGCGCCGGTGGCGGTGGCGCCGCTGCCCGCCCCGGACCGCGCCCGCGCGCGGGAACTCGTGCAGGACGTCCCGGACGACCTGAAGGGTGCCGCGCTGCGCGCCGCCGAGGCGATCACCCGCGCCCGCAAGTGGCGCGAGGAACAGGGGTTCCGGCCCTGCCCGGTGTGCGGCGAGGCCAGCCGCGAACAGCCCTGCCGGGCCTGCACGCTGACGCTGGAGGACCCGAACGTGCGCCGCGCCGCCAAGGCCCTGATGCGCCACCCCGAGCGGCTGGAGGGCCTGCGCGACACGCTGGGCAACAGTGGCGTGCAGGCCGCGCGGTTCCTGGCGCTGCGGCAGCTGGAGGAGCAACTGGAGCTGCTGGCCCTGGAATGCGTCCGCAGTGGCGAGGGCGGCGGGTACCAGGGATTCCTGGCCGAGCAGGCGGCTCTGTACCTGACGCTGTTCCTCAGTCGGCCCCGCGCCGCCCTGAAACGCAGTGACCGCGCGTACCTGCCCGAACGGGTCCGGCACGTCCTGAACGCCTCGGACTGATCCCACCCCGTCCGGGGGAATGCTGCCCAGGTGCCTGTGCATGCCCTGCGCGGCCCACTATCCTGAAGGGCATGACCGACGCCCCGGACGGCACGCCCACCCCCTCCCCCGTTCAGCCCGGCGGTTCGGCCGGTTCGCACCGTGAGGCCTCGCCCCGGCGGGTGCGCGTGGCGATCCTGACGGTCAGCGACACCCGCACGCCCGAGACGGACACCAGCGGGCAGTTCCTGCGCGCCGAGATCGAGGCGCAGGGGCACGAGGTCGTCGCGTACCGCGTCGTGAAGGACGACGCCGTGCAGATCCGCACCGCGCTGGTCGCCTTCACGCGCGAGGCGACCGTGGTGATCTCCAGCGGCGGCACCGGCATCACGGGCCGCGACGTGACCGTGCCGGTCGTGGAGAGTCTGATCACCAAACCCATCCCCGGATTCGGCGAACTGTTCCGGATGCTCAGCTACCAGCAGGTGGGCGGCGCGGCCATGCTGTCGCGCGCCGTGGCGGGCCTGGTGCGCGGCGCGGTCGTGTTCGCCATGCCGGGCAGCCTGAACGCCGTGCAGACTGCCTGGAACGGCATCCTGAAGGACGAGTTGGGCCACCTGGCGTTCGAGGTGGAACGCCACGGACAGCCCGGCGTGCTGCTGCCACCCACCCAGCCGGTCGCGGAGCCGCACCCGGCCTCACCCCCGATGCCGGGCGCGGGGGGCGGGGTCGCGGCGGGCCTGGGCCGCCACAAGAAAGGCGGGGGCCTGTGATACGGACTCCGGTTGAAAGGTTTGCAAAAACTTTCAACCCGAGCGGACTCGGAGAGCTGCGCAGCAGAGCGAGCAGGAGAAACACGGTTTCCGGGCGTGGAGTTGGCAACCCGGTGTGGTTCCGGGTTGTGAACGAAACAGACGGAATCCGTATGACACCGGGACGGCCATGGACAGCCTGAGCCTGCCGCTGGCGGTCACGCTGGCCCTGCTGGCCGCGTACTGGCTGGGCCGCGTGACCCGCGCCGCCCGCGCCCGCCTCGCGCCGCGCGTGACGTACTGGGCGGCGCCCGGCCTGGGCGCGCTGCTGCTGGCGCCGATGCTGGACGTCCCCGCCCTGTTCGGCGTGGGCGCGGGCCTGCTGCTGCTCGCCGAGTACTGGCCGCACGCGTTCGTGCCGCAGCGCATCCGCCCCAGCCCCGGCTGGCCCCTCGTCCTGGCTGTCCTGGGCGGAGGCCTGGGCGTCAACGTCCTGCGGGGCGACGCCGACCCGTGGGTCACCGCGATCAGCGCCGCGCTGCTCCTGGCGGGACTGGCGGGCCTGCTCGCCGCCGCCGCGTTCCGCCCCTGGCCGGTCACGCCCCCCCTGACGTTCGCCAGCCGCTGGAAGACCGTCACCACGCCCGACTGGCCCGAACTGACCGTCACCCTCAGCGAGCAGGGCGCGCACCTGCGCAACGTCTCGGGCCGCACGCTGCGGGTCGCCGGGTGGTCCCCCGCCGGACTGAACGCCTGGTACCCCGTCCGCGCCCCCACCGGAGACACCATGCAGGAACTCGCCGCCGGGCAGGAGGCGCTGCTGCCCGTCCAGGCGCACGACCACGGCGTGCGCGTCTGGTACGCCCCCGCGCGTGGCGAGACCACCCACCTGTTCCGCGCCGACTGGACCCCCACCGCCCACGCCGAGGACCGCGTCCTGAATTGAAACCGGACAGGGACAGTCCCGGAACGCCGCCCGCGCTGTCCCCCAGGCGGCGTTCCGGCCGACCGGTCAGGCCACCCGGACGCCCCGAATCGTCATCTCATGATTTGCCCTGTGGCCCCTCCGCGTGGCAGGATGACGGGTCACGCGCTCAGCGCGACCGGGCCAGGTCGGCCCACCGGGCACGCCCCGCCTCTCAAGCCTCACCTCAAGACACGGCCCCCGCCCCCACCTGTGCGGCGTGCAGGCCGACAGGATCACCCATGACCCAGCACACCCGCGCGCCCCGCCGCGCCAGCACCACCCCCTCCGCCGCCAGCACCGCTCCCGCGCCCACCGTGCGCGACTGGCAGACCCTCCTGGGCGACCGCACCCCCACCCCCGTGCAGGCCCAGGCGATCCCCGCGCTGATGGAAGGCAGGGACGTCATCACCACCGCCCGCACCGGCAGCGGCAAGACCCTGGCGTTCCTGATCCCGGCCGCCGCGCGCGGCATCGGCATGCGCCCCACGCGCGGCATGCAACCCGAGGCGCTGGTCATCACGCCCACCCGCGAGCTGGCCGTGCAGATCCGCGACGTCGCCACGGAACTCGGCATGACCGCCGGGCGCATCACGGGCGGCATCACCCCCGGCCAGACGACCCGCGAGGCGACCGGGAAGGGCCTGATCACCGGCACGCCCGGCCGCCTGAAGGACCTGATCGGACGCGGCGAACTACGCCTGAACAACCTGCGCTACGTCGTATTGGACGAGGCCGACGAGCTCCTCTCGCTGGGCTTCCTGCGCGACGTGGGCGACATCCTGCGCCACGCCCGCGACCAGCAGCCCCAGGGCCGCAGCCTGCAGATCGCCATGGCCTCCGCGACGTTCCCCGCCGAGATCCGCGACGTCGCCCAGCGCTTCATGCACAACCCCGCCCGCATCGACGTGGCCCCCACCCCCGGCGCCGACGCCACCGGCGACATCCTCGGCGGCGTCAGCACCGCCACGCACCTGCTGCAGCACACCACCAAGGACGCCCTCCTGACCGACGCAGCCCGCCACACCCGCGCCGCCCTGAAGGAGCCCGGCGGGTGCGTCGTGCTGTTCAGCCGCACCAAACACCTCGTCAAACGCCGCGCCCAGCACCTCGGCGACCTCCTCCCCGGCGAACAGGTCAGCCCCCTCGAAGGGAACATGGACCAGAAGAAACGCGAACGCACCATGCAGGCGCTCCGCGACGGACAGTCCCGCATCCTCGTCGCCACCGACATCGCCGGACGCGGCATCGACCTCCCGGAAGTGCGCCTCGTGATTCACCTGGACGTCGCCGCCACCGCCGAGGACCACGTCCACCGCTCGGGCCGCACCGCCCGCGCCGGACGCGACGGCACCAACCTGATCCTCCTCGCGCCCGAACAACGCGCCCTGTGGCAGGGCATCCGCCGCAAACTCCCCGCCGCGCTGCAACCCCCCGCCACGCCCGAGGAACGCCAGATCGACCCCGAAGTGCAGGAAAAACGCGGCCAGGGACGCGGCCAGAGCCAGCCCCAGAACCGAGGCGGCCAGCCCGCACGCGGCGCCCAGCAACCCCGCGGCACCCAGAGCAGCAGCCAGAGCCAGCGCCAGGGCGCTCCCCGCCAGGGCCAGCAGGGCCGCAGCGAGGGACGCCCCCAGCGCACCGACGCCCGCCCCCAGCAGCGCCAGGACACCCCCGGCACCGGCGCCGGCCGCGTCGGCCCCCAACGCCCCAAACGCCGCCGCTGAGCAGATAGCACCACAGCGCCCCAGTCGATATGGACTGGGGCGCTGACTTTGTGAACCTCACGGACGCCCGACTTCCCCCAGGCACTCTCGTACCCCACACGCGCCGTGCAGACCGTACAGCACAAGACCTGCTCACGTGAGGCAACGGCACGTGCCAGGGCGTGCCATACCTGATAACCTCGGGTGCTAGGGGATCAGAATGCCCCGAAAAAAAGCCCCAGGTTGTGTGCCGCAACCTTCCGACACACATGCGCCCGGATGGAGCGCTCTGAATTCAGTTGGGGCAGCATCAAGTGAAATGAACGATCCAGCCGAGAAAAAACAGTCTCGATGGTCTTCCGAACCCACCGCATCGCGCCCCACCAGGGGCGCGGTCGTTTGAAGTTCTTCTTCGGCTGCGCATACACGCCGCATCCCTGGTATCCCCGATCCCCAAGTACCAGTCTGGCTTCCTGAACTTCCAGGAGTGCTCGTGCCACCGGTGGGTCACCTTCTTGACCTGGCACAATGGCAAAGCGCACGAGCATGCCGTGATCGTCGATCACGGCATGCAGTTTGAAGCCGTAAAAGAACCCCGTTTTGCCGTATCCTCCCTGTCCACCACGGCCACTGGTGGCCGTGGTCATCGCTCTGGGCCGTTTGTGCCGCCCTCCGACACAACACACCAGCGGCTTACTGTCGATGACGTACACCGTGTCGTCGTCGAAGTGGGGCAGGCGCAACGCGAGATCCGCGTAGATCCGTTCGAGATTCTGTTGAATTCGCAGATACCGCGTGCGATCCGGAAGGACGGGAAAGAGGAAGACATACGTGGCTCGCACCTGGGCGTACCACTGCTGCACCGAGGGCTGTGCGAGCAAATCGCCGACGAGCGCAATGGTCATCAATTCAGCGTAGCTGCCCTTCTGGTGCGGCTCGTTCGGGAGCGTGAAAAGGCCGCTGCACGCAGCGGCCTTGAGGTAATCGTCGACGTAGACGTAGATGATGATGAATAGGTCGACGACGGTATGCTGATGGAGCGGAAGTTCTTTGGTAGGCATACCGGATCTTCCGCTTTCTCCTGTTCCGTCACTACCCCCTAGCACCCGAGGTTGACAATGAGCCAGGTGTCCATGTCGCGAGTTTAGGTCACTCACCCGGTGTTCGCTGCCTTATCCGCCCGGGAAGAGCCTTCTGAAGGCCATCTCGACGAGCAGGGCCGCGAAGGGGCTGTCCAGCAGCAGGCGGAGCCACTGGGCGCTGGGTGGGGCGAACTCGCGTACCAGGGACTGCACGACCGCCAGGACGAACGCAGCGCGGGCCGTGCCAGCGAGGACCGGCTTGAGTTCCTGGGCGGCCTGCACCGCGGCTTCCAGCAGCGCGCCCACCTCGGTCCACGTGGCGCCGTCGCGCAGGGCCTGGGCCTTGGTGACGAGGTTGGGCAGGTGCTTGTCGAGCCACGGCTGAACAGTGGGCACGTCGAGGGTGGTGCCATTGCGAGTGGCGGCGCCGAGGGCGATGACGGCGGACAGGACAGTGAAGTGGTTCATGGTGGACCTCGATGTGGCGCGGCCCCCGCGCTGAGGCAGGGGCCGGTGAGAGGGTGGATTGTCAGTGCCCCATGAGGCACAGCGGGCCTACTCGCGTTCCAACTGCAGCGCACCGTCCGGGTACAGGGTCAGCCGGGTGTCGTTGTATACGGTCGGCTTTCCGTCCCACAGGACGTTCTCCCCAGCCATGTCACGCAGGAACACACGCGGGACCGGGGCGGACTCCGGCAGAGCCGCCAGCGCCCGGCGGTGGTACGCCTCCCGGTCCGGCAGGCCATTCAGTCCCCCGTTGATGCGCCGCGTGATGCCCTCAAAGTCCCCGGCGTCTGCCAGAGCGTTCAGCTTCCGCTGAGCCCAGTACGCGCACGCGATCCGCGCGGCCGTGCCGGGCTGGGCTGCCAGGTCAGGCTGCGCTTCCAGCGGCAGACCCAGCAGCGCCCCGTACGTGCGGTAGTTGTGCCGCCCGGTCAGCTGAATCCAGCCGCGCCCCCGGAACCGGTACCCGTCGCCCGGCTGCGTGTTCCCGAGGTCCGCGCGGCCTTCGTAGCGGCGCTGCGCTGGTGTGGGGCCCCAGATCTCCTCGAGGTAGCGGAACCCGGCGGATTCGTGCGCGAGTTGCGCCAGGAACGCGGCCACGCGGGCCCGGGTCGTGATGCCTGCCCGCGTGGCGGGATCGGCCAGCGCAGCGGCCACCTGGGCTGCCTGGGTGGCACTGAGCGTGGGCACGAGGGCCCGGATGAGGTCAGCGGTGATCATGCTCTCCCCTTCCCTGCTGAATGAGGCGGGCGCGGCGTTCGGTCATGCCCAGCACCGCCCAGATGCCGTCGAGGAGTGCCCAGACGACGAGCAGTAGCGCGGCGCCGTTGCGGTACGTCTCCTCGATGGGGATGAATGGCGGGATGGTGGCGGCGCCGTTCACGTGTCGCCACACGAAGAACACGCCTGCCACGGCGTGCACGAAGACGGCAAACAGGCGGCGGGTCCGCTGCTCCGGCCAGGAGAGGGCCGTCAGCAAGAGGCGAACCAGGGCGGACAGGAACCACCCGCCAGCCAGGACCGCCCACATGAGCTTGAGCCAGTACCCTTCGATGATCACGCGCTGTCACCTTCCTTCTTCGGGGCCGTGGGGCCGCCGGGGTTCGTGAGTTCGCCGAGGTCGACGTTGTACTTCTGCCCGATCAGCTTCACGGCCGCGCGCAGCGTCCACAGGGGCGGGATCGCCCCGGCGAGGGTGCCGATGGTGGCGCAGACGTAGTCGTCGAGGCTGGTCAGCTGAGCGAGCAGGACGGTGGTGCTGGCGCTGAAGACGAGGCTCAGCAGCAGGAAGCCGTACAGCTTCGCGCGGTCCTTGGCCATGTCCATAGCGAGACTGGTGCCGAGTTGAGCGATGAGGCCGAGGCCAGCCGCGCCGAAGGCCAGCACCCAGAGGGGGCGAACGGAAGGTTTTTCCATGGTGCTCCTGATCCGGCCAGGGTGAATGGGCACCGCCCCAGGGCCGGAGAGGCTGGGGCGGACGGTGGGGGTCAGCTCAGCGGGCGGGCCTGGGGTACACGGCGCCGCTCAGGGGGCGGGTGCTGCTCGTGTCCCCGGCTGCCTGCGCGGCGGCCGTGGCGGGGCGGAACGTCTCGCGGTACGGGATCTGGCTGAGCAGCAGGCCCAGTGCGTCGGCGCGTGTCGTCGTCGGTGCGGGCATCTACCTCACCCCTTCGCCATGAGGATGCGGTTCCCGCCCGGGTTGCCGGTCAGGGTGCTCTGCGCGAGCGGCGCGTACATCCGCGTCGCCCCCTGCACCTCGATGCCCTGGTCCACGCCCGCCACGCTGTCCGCCGGGCGCATGGTGATCAGGTGCCGCAGCAGGCCGCCCAGTCCGTCACTGGTCTGGTATGGCCCGGTCGGGTATCCGACGTTGTCCGCGCCGCTCAGGGTCGTCACGTCCAGCGCGGACGAGCTGTTCAGGCCGTGCAGCCACGCCAGGGGCATGACGGCGTACTCGCCTGTCGCCCAACTCCGGGCGCGGCAATGCCCCCCCGCCGGGAACCCCACGGGCGTCCCGGTCGCGTGCTGATGCGTGAGGATGTCGTCCGCCCAGGCGTTCGTGATGGTCCGCCTGCGCTCGATGCCGTGCCACGTGTTGCCAGTGCTGACCATCGCGAACCCGTACTCGCTGACCGTCAGCGCGGATTCGATGGCGGTCTGCGCGACGTTCGTGCCGGTGCCGTAGGTCGTGCCGGGTGTGGTCAGCGCCCCGGTGCCCGCGTTGACACCGAGCGCGGTGGTCGTGCGGACGTTGATGACGGCCGTGGGGCTCCCCCACAGCAGTTCGACCTGGATCACCCAGCGGTTCGTCAGGCCCGCCAGGGGCATGCGGTACGTGACGATCCCCGCGCTGATGTTCGCGGCGGGCGTGACCGTGTCCCATTTCGGGTTGGTGGCCGTTCCGGTGCCGATGGCGTTCGCGTTCGCGTGCTGAATTTCCCACCCGGCGGCGGTCAGGAGTTCGTGGAGTTTCTGCGCGTAGGCGGCGAGGCTACCAACGCCGGTCGGGTAGTTCTGGTAGAGCATGGGCATGGTTCAGGCCTCCAGGGTGATGAATGTGGCGGTGAGGGTTAGCGCGACGGTCGCGCCACTGAGGTTCGTGACCCGCACGGGCACCTGCCCGTCCGGGGTGGTTTTCGCGTCCCAGCCGCTCACCGGGTTCCCCCAGCGCGCCTGAGTGCCGATCAGCTCGAACACCACGCCCGCGTTCGGGCTGGGGTCCGCCGCCTGCCCCCGACTGCCGTCCGCCGCGCGGTCCTCGGGTGTCAGGTGCCCGCGTGCCCAGCACGCGGCGCTCGCCGTGAGCTGATGCAGGAGGTACGTGCGGCCCAGCGGCAGGAGCACGTCCGCTGAGGTGCCGTCCGCGAGGCTGGGCGTGGTGACGCTCGTCGTCGCGCGGGTCAGGGCCGCGCCGCCGCCCCCGCCGCCGGTCGCGGATGGGTCGTAATACTCCCAGGCGTTCCCTGCGGGGTTCAGGCGGATGCTCTGCCCCGCTGCGCCCCCGGCGGGCACGGCGCGGTTCTGGATGCCCGTGACCTTGAAGGCGTACGTGTTGCTGCCGTCGGCATACGTGCCGTCGAGGTCGGTGCTGTCGGCCAGCATCGCAGCGGCGGCGTCCTGCGCGGCCTCCGTGAAATCACTCAGGTCGGCACTCGTGAGCGTCACGTCCCCGGTGCGCCCGGCGACGCTACTCACGGGCGCGGTGACCTCCTGCGATTCCAGGTCCGTCACGCGGTCCACAATGGCGTCCAGGCCCGCCACGGCACCGCCCGGCAGTTGCCCGTACACAAGTGGCAGGCCGCTGAGGATCGTCATGCGCAGGCCCAGCAGGCCCGTACCCGCCACCTCTGCGCCGCTGCCGTCCAGTCGCGTGGCACTCTGGTACGTCACGGCGCCGTCCGTGGTGGTCGCGCCGGGGATGATGGCCGCTCCCGCTGGGTAGCTGCTCCCGGCCACGTCCACGTCCAGCTCCAGCGCCGCGCCGCTCGGGACGCTGAGGGGCGGGTTGAACGCGACGCCCGTGCCGCTCGTGGTGGCGGCGTGCGCCACGCCGTTCACGCGTAGCGTCAGCGTCCGCCCGGCAGGCAGGGTGACGGTCAACCCGCTGATGAGGATGGCCGCGTTCGTGGTGTACCGGAAGCGGTAGCCGGGCTGCCCGCTGACCGTGCTGTTGGTCCCGGCTGCCCAGGATCGCGTGACGGCCTCCGCGCCCTGCCCCCAGCGGGTGAGGTCGAGGTCCGGCGTGAGGGTGATCTCCGCGCCGCTGACGGTGCCGGTGAGGCCGTCCCCGGCGCGCACGGTGATGAGGGCCGCGTCCGGCGTGGCGACCGTGGGCACCTCGAACAGCACGTCAAACGCGGGCGTGGCTGCGGCGGTGGCGTAGGTCGCCTCCCCCATCGCGCCGCCGTTGGCGTACCAGCGCAGGTACGGGTCCAGCACGAGGCCGCTCCAGCCCTGCCCGGTGTACGTGGCGATGCTGGCGAGCTGCACCTGGGGCGCGATGCCGCTCTGGCTGTTCCCGAGGCGCAGGCCGTACAGGGTGTTCGGGTGCAGGGTCAGGGACGCGAACGTGGCGTGATGCCCGCCACCCTGCGGGGTCAGCGCGGCACTCTCCGCTACCTGCCCCTGGAAGGTCCGCCCCGCGTCGCTGGCGTGCTGGGTGATGAATGCCTGCACCGGCCCGTTGCTGAGCGTCAGGCCCCCGATCTGCAGACCAGTGATCGGCGTGGCCGCTAGCACTCGGAAGAACATGCTTACGTTCAGGACGTTGTCCGGCACGGCGTTCACGCTGACGGGCGTGCCACTGCGGGCCAGGGCCGTGGCGGGCGTGTCCGGCACCTCGCGGTACAGGGTCAGGGCGCTGCCCGTCCCGTCGACGTACAGGGCGGCGCTACTGTCCCCGCCCGTCACCGCATGCGGCACCCCGCTCGCACTGGTGACGTACATGGCAGCGGTGCCGTCCGTCCTGCGCACGAACACCATCTCCCCGGCGTCCCACGCGGCGGGCGTGTTCTCAGTCTGCCTGGCCTTTATGTCCACATGGACCCCCATTGCGGCGCGGCGCCGCCCGATTCGATCGGCGGCAGGTTGAGATTCCCAGCGAGCGGTGCCGGGTGCGGATCGTGCCCGTCCGCCCGCCAGAGCGAGTCAACGAGGAGGTACGTGATGGTGAACGACCGGGTGAGCCCCTCGCCGAACGGTTCCTGCGCTTCGGTCGGTTCCAGGATCGTCAGGGCACTGATGCCCTCCCAGTACTGGGAGGCGGTGATGGCCAGGGCGTGCCACTGGTTCGCCAGGACTGCAACCGTCTCTGCATCAACGGCCTCCACCTGGAAAGTCAGTGGGAGCTGCACAGGCTTCGCGGTGCGGCTCCCGGACGCCCAGGTGCGGCCACGCGCCGTCTGCCGCGGCGTGACGTTCCGTGGCGTGGTCAGCGCGCCCCGCGTGACCGTGATCCCACCGCCAGTCAGCGGGTACGTCACGCCCCCCGACGTGAGGGCGGGGGGCAGCAGGGGCGAAAGTTGCGTGTCGGGTGGAATGGCTAGGTTCATGCTCCTCCTTACGTGCTGGCCTGCACGGCGTCGGTCGTGGCGTTCTGATCCCGCGCGCTGATCGCAGACGTGAAGCTCAGGGCCTCCGCTTCATCCCGCTGCCCACAGCGGACCTCGGTGTACAGTTCGCCGTCGTCATCGGTGTCATACACGATCAGTTCGATGGGCAGCTCCCGCGTTTCGACGACCCCGCCCAGCGGGCCCCGCAGGGTCAGCTGAGCCGTGGCCACCGGGCTGTAGTTCCACCCCGGGAGCCGGGCCGTAACGGGGTTCAGGGTCGGAATGCGCGCCAGGGGCGTCGCGCTCGCTTCCACCAGGGCGTGATTCACGCTCATCAGTGCCGCTTCGGAAATCAGCAGGGGCGCGGCCCGGTCGAAGGGCGCCAGCACGAATTCCACGGTGGCCCCGTCCGCCCAGATGGCCGGCAGGTGCTCGCTGCGCACCACGTCCGGGAACACGTACAGGGGCGGCGCACCTGCACTCACCGTCCCCATCCGCATTGACCCGGTGGGCGTGGTGACGGTCAGGCCGCTCAGGCTCGCGCCGTTCGCAACCAGCCGGAAGCCGTCCGGAACAGGCGTGCCCGGCGGAACGTGCACCGTCAGGTAGTACAGGAACACCGTGTTTCCACCTGGCGGCGCGAGGGTCAGACCACTCGTCAGCGTGCCGTCCCACAGAGACGCCGGATCGCCCGTCACGGTCACGGGCGGCACTGGATCAACCGGACCTGAGAAGTAGACGGCCTGCACACTCACGCTCGCCCCCGGCAGCACCGTGAACAGTTCTGCGCTGGTCGGGAGGGGCAGGCCCCGCCACGCCTCCCCGAACGTGCGGGGCGCGACGGGCACCGGAATGGTCCGGGGCGACGTGCTGCGTGCGGGGGTGGAGATGATCGTGCCGCCCTCTCCGTCCTGCCCGCCCACTTCGGTCAGCAGGAACTGAGCGGTCATGGTCCGCGTGAACATCACCCGGACGTCCGTGACCAGCGTGCTGCTGTCGGTGTCCAGCCCGTCGATCTCCACGCCGAAGGTGGCCTCGTCGATCACGAGCGTGCCGGTCGGGTACCCGAACACGGGACGCAGGTCCGCGTTCACGCCCCAGTCGGGATTCACGTCCTTCGCCTGGGTGCCGCCGTCCGCGTTCAGGTACGTGCGGGTCTGTCGGCTGCGGCCCTTGAGTCGCTCGTCGATCAACTTCGCGGCGGGCCAGTAGTTGCCGTGGATGGCCGTACTGGTGACGTTCAGGTCCGGGATGGTCACGGTAGTGGGCGCTTGCAGGGTGCTGCCCAGCTGGCCGGACGCAATGACGTCCGTGAACAGCTGCCGCACCTGCGTGCCCAGATCGGCCTCTGGCAGCAGCGTCCGCACCTCCACTTCGGTCAGCCGCCGGTACCGGAAGCCCTGCAGTTTGTAGCGCCCCACCTCGCTGCGGGCGCTGCCCGTGATGACGGCCGTGCCTGCGTACTTGTTCAGCCACGGTCCGGTGCCCGTGCGGTACTGGACCTGCACCGTGTCGCGCGGGCCGATGCCCAGGGTGCCCGGGTCCCCTTCGAAGGTGGCCTCCCGGCAGTCGCCGAGCGGCCCGACTTCCATGCGGCGCGGCCCGCCCACCAGGTGCAGCGGGGTGCCGCTGGGCGGGTCCAGTTCACGGACGTGTTTCTCCGTGCCGTCCGGGGACAGCACGCGGATTCGGTACTCTTCCATGTTTCACCTCCAGAAAATGAACAACCGCCCCTGCCGGGGCGGCGTGTAACGGCTAGTCGGTTGTGCAACTGATAAGGCTTACTTCACCCGCGTCAGCGTACAGGTCGGGTAGTCCGGCAGGACGCCAGACCGTAGCCATTCTGCCCGAGCTGCCTGAAAAGCGGCGTCATCCAGACTCCCCTGATGGAACAGACCCACTTGCTGTTCGTTCAGGCGGTGATGAGCCGGGTGGATCACACACCACCGAGACGTGACCTTCTTATTGATCACGCCCATCTGCATCAGGATCAGGGACGGCCCCCCCTGCGCTGCACTGTCACTGGCGAGCATCTCGTCGGTGACGACGCCCAGCCCGCCGACCTTTCGTTGGAACACCAGGATGCTGGGGGTCACGTTCTGCACGGCCGATACGTTGATGTTGCTTGAGGCCACCAATGGTGAAGTCAGTCGCCACACCTGTCCCGCTTTCAGGAATGGGCTGCCGTCAGCCGGCAATTGAGAACGCACCGACGGGGTGGGCACGGACGAACTGGGCACCGATGCTTTGGGAGGTGACGACGCCACGGCGAGGGCCGCCGAACTGAACATGGCGAGAGAGAGGGCAAGGGGGCGCGTCATGAACGTCACGATAGCGGAGCGGCACCGGCCAGCCGCGCGCAATTGCGCATTCATACCAGCGCGCCGGTCGTGCTCGTGTAGCTGTTGCTGCCCTGCTGCACGGTGACCTTCACGCCGTCCTTGAAGGTGTCGCGGATGATCACGGCCCCTTCCTTGAGGATGTCTGCCGCGTCCTTCAGCACGCGCACCCCGTCCAGCAGCGGCGTGGCCAGCGCGAACTGAATGGGTTCCGGCAGGGTGCTCAGGCCCGTGATGTCCACCCCGCCCGTGCTACCCGGTGTCGTGACGCCCAGGTTGTTCCGGAGGCGGTCCAGGCTGGGCTGGATGGCCTGCCCGGTGGTGGTGAGGAACTGCTCTGCCGCCACGATCCCCGCCTCGAAGGCGGCCACGGCCGCCGCGTCATCCTCGGTCCCCGGGGTCTTTGCAGCGTCCGTGAGGGCCTTGATGCCCGGCGCCAGGATGTCCTTCAGGGCGTCGTTGAAGATGGCCTCGATCAACCCGTCCACCACGCCGCTGTACGCGCTCTCGCGGAAGGTGTTGCGGAAGTTCGTCCAGTCCCCGGTGGTCAGGGCCTGCTTCATGCCGTTCTTGATGCCGCCCATCACCCCGCCCTCGATGGCCTGCGCGATCTTCAAGCCGAACTCGTCCACGACCTGCTTCACCTCGGGCCCGCCCCCGAAGGTGTCGGCGAGCCAGCCCCGGCTGCGGACGGTGGTCTTCGCGAAGTCGTCCCCGTTCAGGAGGGTGAAGCGCTTGTTGAAGTCCTCGCGCATCTTCGCGGCCTGCTCGTACGCCTTCCGATGGCCGTTCAGCGCCTCACCGATGGCCGACACGATTTTCGTGATCGCCCCCACCCACGCGCCGATGTCCGCCGGGTTCGCGATGATCCGCATGACGTCCCCGGCCAGGGCCGCCACCTTCCCGGCAAGGTTGCCCAGGCCGTTCAGGTTCGCGGCCAGATCGTCGTTCCCCACGCCCTCGGCCAAGGTGCTGAACGCGCCCGCCAGGTCCTGCACGTACCCGGCGTACTCCTGCACCTTCCCAAGACCCTTGAGCAGTCCCGCGATCTCCGGGCTCATGGCCCGCAGGCTGCCTGCCAGTTCCCGGAACTGCCCGGCCAGCTTCAGGTTCCCCATCCGCTCCGCTTCGTCCGCCAGCTCGTTCAGCTGTACGGCCGCGTCCCGCAGACCGGACGAGTACTCGCCGGCGGTCATGCGCCCAGCGTCGAAGTCATCGGTCAGCGTCTGGATGTCGGCCTGCCACTGCCCGAAGTCGAAGGCCGTCCCGACCTCCGGAGTCTTCGGGTTGCGCAGCTCCTCGATCAGGGCCAGCAGGTTCTGCAGGTCCGCCTCGGTCAGCTGGCTGGCGGCCCGGGCCTGCTGCAGCGAACTGGTCAGCGCGTCGTACTGGGTGGGGTCACTCAGGCCAGCCGCGCCCATGGAGAAGATCCGGGTACTGAAGTCCGAAAAGCGGTTCTCCGGAGTCGGGTTCTGCAGCGCCACCTTCCCGGCGCGTTCCCAGCCATCGACGATGCCGTCTTCGGTGATTTGAGCCAGGGCATCCAGGTATCCCTGGGCGCCCTTGACGCTCTCCTCCAGCCCGGTGCGGATGGTGTCCGGTAAGCGCTGCCCGATCTCGCTGGCCAGCAGATCCACGACTTCACCCATCAGGGCCTGCACCTGGGTGGGGTCGGTCGTCTCGTCCAGCAGCGTGCCCAGGTCACGGGCTTTCGCCACTTCCTCAAGGTCGGGGGCGTCACCAGAGTTCACGAACCCGTTGGTGCCGGGCACGTAGCCCGCCGTGTACGGGTCCACGAACCTGGGCAGATCTGCGCGCAGGTCCTTGAGGAGCCCCTGCAGCCTGGCGCGCATGGCCGGGTCGGTGACCTCCTCGAGGCGGGCCAATACCTGACTGATCTGTTCGTCGATCGTGCCGGACAGCCCGGCGACGAAGGTGTTGAACTCGTCGGTCAGGGTGGCGTTCCCGGTGAGGGTGTTGATCGCATCGGTCAGCAGGTTGATGGCGTCCGCGGCGTCCTCGCCCCGCCCGGCCGCGTCCATCACACCGTCCAGTGCTGTTTCCAGGGTAGCGAGGGCGCCGGCCGAGTCGCCAGCGGCGGCCAGTTCGTCAGCGACCTTCCTGGCCCCTTCGGCCAGGGCCGTGTTCGCCTGGGCCTGCATCTCGAAGATGACGCGCTGCGCTTCCTCCTCGTCCAGGCGGCGACGTTCCCACTCCTCGTACACCGCCTTCAGGAGGTCCTGATCACGGGCCGCGCGGGCCTCGCCGTACACGGTGATCAGGCCCTCCTCGTCCCGCCCGGGCAGACTGGCGATCGTGGCCCGCAGCCGGTCCGCGTACGCCTCCGCCTTACCGACGTTCTCCTCACTGAAGGCCTTCTGCTGGAGATCGGCCAGCTGCCGGGTGGCGTCGTCCTGAATGCCGACGAGCGTCTCGGCCAGATCCGCGTCCACCTGCCGGATCTTGTCGCCGTACTGGTTCCAGAGTTTCTGCCGCTGGGTCAGGGTCAGCCCGGTGGCGTTGACGGCCGTGTTGCGCTCGCGTTCCAGGCGGGTCTTCTCCTGCTGGGCTGCCACGCGGGCCTGGGTCTCCCGGGCCGCGAGGACGTCCGCGCCCAGCCGCTCCTCGATGTCGAGGCGTGCGGCCGCGCTGCCCCCAGCGCCTTTGACCTGCCGGTCGTAAGTCTTCAGGACCAGCCCGGCGGCGCGGTCCGCCAGTTCGAACTGCCCGTCGGCCAGGGCGCGCTCCGCGGCGAGGCGGTTCTGCCCCGCCACCTTGCGGTCCTCTTCCCGCTTCCTGTCGTCCTTGTCCTGGGCGTCCTGGCGGCGTTTGATCTCCGCCTGGGCCGCCTGCCACTTCGCGAGGCTGACCTCCGGCGTGACCCCACCGTCGACCAGCTGCTGGAGACGCTGGCCGCTGGCCTTCCGGAGGCTGGCCTCCATGCGCTGCTGCGCGACGGCGTCCTGCTGCTGCTGCTGTTCACGCTGGAGGGGCGTGAGGTCGGCCTTGCGGCCCCGGACCTGTTCCAGTTTCTTCGCGGCGTCCCCGGCGAGGTCGAGGAGGGCCTTGTACTTCGCGGTCTCGCCCCAGCGCTTCTTCTCGGCCTCAGCTCCTGCCAAGGCCTGCTGCCGGATGGTGTCGAGGCGGGACGTGATGTCCGCCGCGGGGCGGCCCAGGTTGTCCAGGCTGGCCGTGATGTCGAGCTGGCCCTTGAGCTTGTCGAAGGTCTGGTCGTACTCCGACACCGCCGTCTTCGACTTGCCTGTTTCCAGCCCGACCCACTGCACCGCCTGGGCGGCCAGATCGTTGCTGTCCCGGAACTTGTCGAGTTGCGCGGTGGCCGCCCGCCAGCGGTCCGCGTTCGGAGCCGCGCCACCCGGCGCGTATTTCGCGACGGCGTCGGTCAGGCGCTGCGCTTCCTTCACGTACGACTCGAACGGCTTCGCGGCGAAGCCAGCAGCCGTGCCGGACGTGTTCAGTGCCGGAGCTGGCCGCACGGAGCCCGTCAGCCCCGCGTACCCGATGGTCCGGGCGTCCACGGGTGTGCTGCTGCCCGCGCGGTAGCCCATCAGGTGCAGGTGCGGCGCGCTGCCCGCCGTGGTGCCAGTGTTGCCGACGGTGCCGATCTGCTGCCCCCTCAGGATCAGGGCCTTTCCGCCACCCTTGCGCAGCGCCTCCTGCACGCCTGCGTCGAACTGGTCGAGGTGAATGCCGACCAGCTTGTTCCCGAGGGCGTCCACGAGTTCGAACACCTTGCCGTTCTTCGCGTCCTGGCGGGTGCTGATCTGCCCAGCGAACGGCGCGAGGATCGGCGTGCCGCGCGCCGCGCCGAAATCGATGCCGTTGTGGGTCGCGTCCGCCCGCACGGCACCGTCGTGGTGGTAGTCCTTCCCGCTCACCCCGAACTCGTTCAGGATGGTTTTCCCGGCCAGCCCGAGGGCCTGGACAATGCCGTCCGTGGCCTGCTGCACCGCGCGCTGCTGCCCCGGCAGGAGCGGCCCCTCGCCCACCTGTGGCTGGATGCGCCGCAGCACGAGGTCCGCATCGTTCGTGGCACCCTCCCCTGCACCGCCAGCCAGGCCGGTACGGGCCACGATGAACGCCGCTGCGCGCAGCGCCGGGTTGTTCTTGGGGTCGAGTGCCTTCTCGACTTCCTGCCCGGCGCCCAGCAGGAACTTCAGGATCGCGGTGGTGCCGTCATCCTTCGCGGTGATCTGCAGGGTCGCGTGCATCTCGGCAGGAGTGTCGACGTTGTTCATCGCCTCTTTCAGATCGCCCAGCTTGATCAGGAGGGGATTGACTCCCTTCTCCAGCAGACCCGTGAATCCGCTCAGCAGGCTGCCGTTGAAGAGGATCTGCGTCCGTTCCCACGCGGCGTTGAACTCGCCCACGTTGTCCTGCGCGGTGCCCTTGAGCTTGGCCGTGGCGCGGTCCAGTTCACCGGTGCTGTCCGTGACCTTGCTGAGAATCCCGTCCGTGTCGTCCAGGCCGCCATTCAGCAGGCCGATCACCGCTTGCAGGCCGCCCACGTCACCGATGAGTGTGGCGAGCGCTTCGCTGTTGTCCCCGACGCCGCGGCCCAGCTGATCAAGGAACTTCACGAGACCCAGGCTCTTGAGGCTCGTGGCACTGAACTCGATGCCCAGGCTCCTGGCGAGGTCACGGGCTTCCTTGCTGGGTTTCTGCACGTTCGTCAGGGCCGAGCGGATGTACTCCAGAGCCGTGCTGGCGGGGATGCCGCGCGTGGTGAGGAGCGCCATGGCGCCCAGCAGTTCTTCAAGTGGCACGCCCAGACTCTTGGCCTGACCGGCCACGGCGCCCAGACTTCCGGCGATCTCGCCGAGGCGCACCTTGCCCGCGCTGATGCTGGCCCAGAGCATGTCCGTGACCTTGCTGGCCTGACCGGCGTCCAGTTCGTACGCGTTCAGGATGCTGGTCAGCGCGTTCGCGGCCGTCCTGGTCTCCTCGCGGGTGACCTTCGCCAGCTGGGCGCTGCGTTCCAGGAACTTCAGCGCAACGGGTTCACTGTCGGTCCCTTTCACGCTGGCGCCCAGGATTTCCTCGTATCCGAGTTTCAGGTCCGCGAAGGACTTGCGGGTCTCCACGCTGAGTTTCAGCATCCGGCGGCCCAGCTCGTCCAGGTCTGCGGGCATCTTGTTCGTGAGGGTGCTGATCTCCGCGAGCCCCTGCTGGTACGCGGCAGCCTTCTGGGTGCCGTTCACAAGAGCGACACTGACCGCCCCGGCGGCAAGGGCCGTGCCGCCCAGCGCGGCGGTCGTCAGTGCAGCCTGCATGGCGACGCCTCGCAGGTTCGCCTGCGCGGACGGCAGAACGGCAACCCCCGGGAGGGCCGCGCCGCCCATCCCGCCGCCGGACACGAGGGCCAGGGTGGGCGTGGCGTTCTGTTCCACGGTGTTGGCGAGGGTCTTCGCGGCGGCGGCCACCTCGGCGCGTTTGCTGAGCAGCCCGTCCCGCAGGCCGTCCCCGGCGAACGCGCCCACGCGGCGCATCACGCGGCTGGGGCTATGGATGTCCAGCGCGTCCTCCGCGCCGCCCTGCACCTGATCGGCGAGATTCACGGCCGCCTGACGAACCTTCACGGCCTCTGCGGCGAGACCGGACTTCAGACCCTCCCCGGCGTTGCGCGCCACGTCCCGTGCGCCTTCCTGGGCGGCCTGCTCAGCGGCCTGCATGCCACTGCTGATGATCTGCTCGAGCAGCTGACCGAAGGGACCCAGGTTCCCCAGGGCTTGCAGGATGCCCTGCGTGACGCCCGCCCCGAACCCACCGGGTGTGTTGATGCCCTGGGCGCTGTCCATGGTCCGCTGAGCGGCGGCGGCCACCTGGGTCAGCCGGCGGTAGGCGTCGCTCTGCTTGTCCACGGCCTGGGCTTGCAGCAGCGCCTGAGCGTGAATACGGCGCTGCGCTTCGATGACCTGGTCGTCACTGAGCTGACGGGACTGCCAGAGGTTCCGGTACGCGCGCTGCTCGTTGTTCAGGGCGTTGATGCTGGCCGCGTAGCGCTGCTCTTCCTCACGGCGGGCCTGGGCGGCCAGCTGGGACGTCAGGCGCATCTGAGCCTGCTGTTCCCGGATGCGCGCGGCGCGCTCCTGGGCTGCGGCGACCTCGGCCCGGCTCGCAGCAGTCTGGCTGCGGTACCCCGCCACGACAGCCGCGTTCTGTTCCTGAAGGGCCTTCGCGCTGGCCTGATACTGGGCGCCCAGCACCTTCGCGGCGCGGGCCTGCTCGTTCGCCTGCTTGCCAGTCAGGCTGCCCAGGGCTTCCAGGTCTTTCTTCACGCGGTCCGTGGCAGACAGCGCGGCCCGGTCATCCACGTGGAGCTTCACACCCTCGCGTTCCACCTGCTGCTGCAGGCGGGCGAAGTCAGCCCAGAAGCGGGACTCGTCCAGGGCCGGCGAGAGGACCAGATCGCCGATGCTCGTGGGGTTCGTCATGGGGGTTCACCTCCGGAAAGGGGAATGGAAAACCGCCCACTGGGGGCGGAGGTCTGGGCTCTTTGGGGGACATTTTTCAGCTCATGTGTCGTGCGGTTTTACGCCTTGGTCGTTTAGAATCAAGAAATGCTCATCAATCCCGGTGGGGAATTCGGCTTCTGGCAAGGTTTTGCTTATTTTATTATAGTTATTTGCGGCATTCTTAGCGCCCAGAGAATGGGATACAATGCCAGAGTACATGGCTTTTACTATAGACCTCCACGAAATACAGTCACAGTTCCGCTCCCATTGCTCGACGCGCTATTCGTAATCGCCTGCACATTAATCGTTTTAGCATGTGCCTTCTATATATTAATCAGCTTGCGTAATTTAAACTACTTACTGCCAATTCCATTTGGCTATCTCATTATTTACCGAGTCACCTACGCCATCGAATTCAACAGGAAGGACACACTGCATTACTGGTACAAAAATAAGAAATAAGCAAGGCGGCAGGTCGACACTGGCTCCAGACCTCCTGAACAGTCAATCCCTTGAGCCGCCTCTGTTACCAGAGGCGGCACCTTTGCCTCACCCCAGCCCTCCCGCCAGAGCGATCCCGTCCCACACCTGAATGAGTGGGCGGCCGTCTCGCGCGGCGGGCCAGGACGTCCACACGGGGCCCTGCAGGAGGCCTGCCCTCATGGCTTCACCCAGTCCGGCCGCCACGTCGCGCGGGACGGGGTACGGCACAGCCCGAGGCATCGCAGGGCGGGTGCGGTCCATGAAATCCGGGAGGATTCGACTGTTCAGGTCCTTCGGTGCTTCCGCGCCCCAGGCAATCGCGCCCGCCCAGACCTGCCGCTGCCACTGGCGCTGCTCCCCGGCAGTCAGGGTGGCGAGGGCATGTTGGACGCGGTCGAGGGGCGCGTCGATCCACCGGACAGCCGGGCACGCCAGGGCGAGAGCCGCGAGGGCACCCGCCCAGTCGAAGGGGGGCCACTATCGCCCCCCTCCTGATCCGGCGGGACCGGCGCACGGGTGGCCTGCCACCACGGGCTGAAGTGCTCCGGGGCGGTCAGGTCCAGGAACTCGTCGAACGTCAGGTCCGGCAGGCGGCGGGCCAGCAGGGTGTAGATCACCTGCGCCTGCGTGTCTGTATCGAGCTGGCCGAGGCTGCGCACGAGGCCCAGTTCCCGCCAGCTGGGCGCCAAATAGGGCACGAGGAGCGGTCCGAAGGCGTCACAGTACTCGGGGTTGGGTTCTCCAAGAGCCGCTTCTGGCGCGGCCATACGGGCAATATGTCTCTCTTGTTGGTGTTGGAAATCCATCAGCGTCCCCTTCGGGCGATGGGTAGGGTCAGGCTCGCGTGCAGGCTGACCTGCGGGTCCGGGAGGCGTGGGGCGCGGGCCAGCAGGGCGCCACGCGGCACCGTCCAGCCGTGCGCGGCTTTCTGCATGCGGGCCAGCGTGCGCCCCCGCTTCAGCGGTGCGTACAGGATGAATCCCTTCGCCTCGATGCGGTCCTCGAAGATGGTGCAGCCCAGCAGGGCCAGCTGGGGGAGGCGGCCACGCTCCCCCAGCACGATCAGTGGTTCCTGCATGGCTCACCTCCCTTCAGGGGCTCAGTTGCCGTTGACCGGCTTCCACTCGGGCGTGGTGTCGTTCAGGTTCGCCCAGTACAGGCCGCCCGACAGGTTCGCGCTGACCATCACCCGCTGGCTGCCCGCGGGGGCGGCCTGCCGGGTGGGCGCGCCGATATTCACCGTGGCGAGCAGCGCGAAGCCGTCGGGGTACACCCAGACGATCCGCTCGCGGTTGTTCGGGCTGATGCTCATGCCCTTCGTGATCAGCCGCTTGACCACCGGGTCGTCGATGCCGCCCAGCGTCTTGATGCTGGCCGTCATGTCCTTGCCATTCACCACGCGGATGGGCGTGATCCGGCCGTGCACGTTGATGGTCTCCTCCTGGTCCGCCAGGGTGGGGTTGCTCTCCTCGGCGATCGGCACTTCCAGCAGGTTGGTGTACGTCGCCGTGGTGTTGATGGCGATGGCTGCGGGCGCGGCCTGGATGGCCACGGCGGTCCCGGCGTTCGTGACGGTGGCGGCGGCAGTGGTCGTGACCTGGGTGGTGCCGAAGGTCAGCACGGTGCCGCTGGGCAGGTCCACGTTGCTGGGGGCGCTGATGGTCATGGTGGTGGCGTTCGCGGCGACAGCGGCGGTGTTGGTCAGGGTGGTGGCCGGGATGATGCTGGTCGCGCCGACGGCCAGCAGGTACGTCATGAGCTTGGTGCCGCTGTAGACGTTGGGGGTCTTGTCGGCGGGCAGGGCAGTGGGCAGGTCGGGCATGGTGGGGCTCCTTTACGTCACCTGGACGTACGTGAGGGCGAACCGCTGCCCCGCGTAGTGCGTGCGGGTCGCGGTGTCGAAGCGGGTGGGCATGCCGTCGGCGGGACTGGCGCCGCCGCGGCGAAGTTTGAGTGTGGGGTGCCGGTCGATCTCCCCGGCGCGCCGCTTCAGGTGCGCGAGGAGGAGGTCGAGTTGCGTCTTCCCGGCAGCGGTGGGCGCGGCGCCGTACAGCATCACGAGCACCAGGCGCTGCCGTTCCTGCGCGCCGTGCAGCTGACTGACCAGGCTGTCCCCGGTGTCGCTGGTCACGGCGTAGATCGTCCCGGTGGGTGGGAGTGGCTCGGGGATCAGGTGGCTCGCCACGGTGCCGGTGTCGTCCCGGGCCAGGGCCACGCCCAGCTGCGCGAGAAGTTGATCGAGGGTCATGGTGGGTCACCTCCTGTCGGTGGAGTTCACTGCAGGGCGTTCAGGGCCGCGCGGATGCGGCCGTGCAGTTCGGTGTCGCCCAGGGCTTTGGACAGCCAGGGGCGCGCACCGTACGCAGTGGTGCGGTTGATCGGGGAGCGGGGCGGCTCGGGGAATTCCAGCGCCCAGGCTTCGGGTGGGACGGGGGCGACGCTGTTCAGCGCTCCCACGACCCACGAGCCGTCGGCGAGCCGCTCCCTGCCGAGGCAGGCGAGGAGGGCGCCGCTCTGCCTGGCCGGGTACTCGCCCGGGTTGCTGCTGGGGTTGGGCAGGCCAGGGTGGTGGGTGCCGCTGCCGGGCTGGTTCAGCTTCTCGCGCAGGAACGCCAGGGTGGTGTCCGCCACGGCTTCCAGCGCGGGCTGCAGGTACTGGCGCAGCCGCTCCTGGGCGTCCGGGTGCAGGGTCAGGCGGGTCATGCGCTGCGCCCGTCGGTGGCGCGGGCCGTGAACGACCACGCGACGCGCTGGGTGCCCTCGTCCACGATGTCCCCGATGGGCTTCAAGGTGACCGGACTGGGCAGCTCTCCCCCACTGATCACCAGGATCAGGCCCGGTCCGTGCAGGGGTGCACTCCAGTGGATGACCCCTTCCCAGAGTGGCAGCGCGGTGTCCCCGCCGAGAGTGGCGCGGTCCTGCGCGTCCAGCTGATACGCGACGCACGGCCATCTGCCCAGGGAGACCCCGGCGCCGGGCGTGCTGGGCGTGGGATCAACCGGCGGGAGCGTGACGGGCATGCCGGACTCGTCCAGATCCGGAGGCGGGAGTGCCCCAGGATCAGCGGGCCGCACCTGCGCGCGGAACACCTCGACGGTCTGCCCGAGCTCGGCGTACAGCTCGTCCAGTTCAGGACGTTCTGCCTGGAACTCAGCGGTCAGCGCGCCGGTCATGGCCACACCTCACAGTCGTCCCAGCCTACCAGCCCCGGGCCGGGGACGCCACTTCCGGCGGCCTGATCGCGCAGGCGTCCGGCCAGGGTGCACCACGCGTCCGCATTGGCGGCGCTGGCCGTGCCGGTGCCGGCCTTCTCGATCTCGATCCTACCCACCTTCAGGCGCTTCTTGCCGGGCGCCGTGAGGCCCGCCCCGCGCGCCTTCAGGCACACCGTCTCGAGGATGTCAGCCGCCACGAGCCGCACGTCACCGTGCACCTCGAAGGCCAGCTCGGCATCCACCTGCTCAGCAGGGTCCAGAGCCTCGTGGGCGGCCCAGGCAGCGGGGGTGACCAGCACCCGTAGCCGCTTCAGGTCATCTGCGCTCAGGGCCATGGGTCACCCCCTCGCTCAGCTGCCCTGCACGAGCACGGCGCCGTTCGAGTCCACGACGCGGGCACCCAGCACGTGACCGACCTTCATTGCGAAGCTGTGGTTCCGGAAGCTGCCCTGATCCTGGTATTCGCGGGTGGTCGGCATCTCCGTGTACGTCAGCGGCCCACCCGCGAAGCCTTCCAGGAACGCCACTTCCAGCCAGTCGACCATGCGGTCGAACGCCACGTAATCCTGACCGAACACGCGGCTCCACAGGCGCTCGAGGTGCAGTGTGAACGCGCCACGCAGGATGTTCGGGGTGCGGCCGCTGCGGGCGTCCTCGTACTCCTGGGTGTTCGCCAGGTTGAACGCGTCCCGGTTGGCCGTCCCGAAGATGATGTCGGTGATGTCGACGCCGTACTCCAGATCGTTACCGTCCCCGTCCTTGAAGGTGCGGGCAGCGAACTTGGCGCGCAGCTTCTTGATGGTATCGATGGTGGGCGCGCCAGAGCCGTCCCCGGCCACGGTGATCTTCCCGCTGCTCAGGCCGTCGAGGATGGCCTTGAACACCACGATCGCTTCCGTGCGTCCGGCGCCGCGGCCCAGGCTTTCCAGCCCGCGCGTGAACACGCCCACCTCGTCGTTCTGGCTCATCTCCCACGTGTACGAGAGGGCCTTCTCGTAGTTCGCGACGCGGTACCCGCCCTCAGCCTCACTGAAGGTGGCGTACTGAACGTCTTCCTTCTCGGGGCGCAGGGCCAGTTCGCCCATCTCGCTGAGGCGCATCGTGCGGATGGTCTTGAAGTCCGGGACGGTGATCACGCGGGCGAAGGAGCGCCAGTTGCTGATCGGCCCCTGGTACGCGGGCAGCAGCGTGCGCTGGCGCAGGTTCGCCAGGGCCAGCGGCAGGTCACTGGTGGTGTGCGTGTCGGTGAGGCGCTGCGCGGCCATCAGCGGGCCGATGCTGTCGATGAACTCGTCAGCGAGGGACTCGACCTGCGCTTCGACCTGGGCGTCACTCAGCGTGGCGCGCTCGGCGCGGACGGCGGTGTACGCGTCGGCCACGTTCTGCGCGCCGTGGTAGCCCTGGTAGAACGCCCGGGTGCCCGCCTCGACGATCACGGCGTCAGTGGCGGCCTGCGCGGTGCCGGTGGGAATCTCGCCTTTGGCTTCGGCGAGCTGCATTTTCAGGAGCAGGGTCTTGGACATGAATGGCCCTCCTTGGGGCATGAAGAAGCCCGGCGCTCAGGCCGGGCGGTGAGGGGGTGAGGGCCGGTCAGGCGTTGGTGAGGCCGACGGGCGTGACCTTGCCGTCCGTCCAGTCCGCCAGGGCGTACCCGATCAGGGCGTTGCCACTGGCGACGCCGCTGTACGTGCCGTCCGCCGCGACCTTGTAGACCTTGTCGCCTGCCGAGCCTGCCCCGGCGACTGGCAGGTTCACGCTGGTGCTGATGCCGATCAGTTCGACGGTGGCCTGCCCATCGGCGAGACCAGGGGCGGCGGTGCCGTCCGCGACGGTGGCGGCCGTGGCGCGGTCGGTCTGCGCCCAGCCCTTGAGGCCCTTGGTGTTGATGAGGACGATGTCGCCGCTCTTGGTGCCGGCGGGGACGGGCATCGCGAGGCTGATGTTGCCTTTCGCGGTGCGGTTGAGGTTCTTCGCCATGGTGTGCCCCTCCTATGGGGTGGTGTGGGGGTGAAGGGCCGGGGTTACAGGCCCAGCGAGCGGCGGGCCGCGCTGAACGTGCTGCGGCTCTTGCCGGTGGTCTTCTTTGCGTCCTGCACGGTGGTCGTGGTGTCCAGTCCGGGGTTGTTCGCCTCGTCCTGCGCCGCGCCGGTGCTCACCTTGCGCTCGGCGATCAGGGCCGCCACCTCGGCGCGGGCTTCGTCCTCGTTCTCAGCGCGCAGGGCCGCGTCAGTCACGCGCTTCTCGAAGCGGGCGTCCAGGTCGATGTCCCCAGACTTGCCCAGCTTGGGCAGGTTGGCGTCGGTGAGCGCCTTGGTGGCGATGGCCTTGCGCCCGTCATCCTGGATCTTCTTTTCCAGGGCGAGGCGCGCGGTGCGCTCGGATGCCAGCTGATCTTCCAGGGTGTTCGCCCCGGCCTCCTGCTTCCCAGCCGCGACCGCCTGGTCGTACAGCGCGGGGTACTTCGCTTTCAGTTCCGCAAGGTCTTTCACGTGATCCTCCCTGACGCTGTCGGCCGCGTTCAGCTCCCCGGCGAGGTCGGCTGGTCCCATCACGGCGTCGATCGTGACGAGGCGCGCGTCGTCATTGACGACCTGAATGGTTTCCTCCGGGTCCGGCCAGTCCGGATCGACCTCCTTGGCCGGCAGGTACCGGGCGCTGCCACGCACGTTCGTGCTCATCCCGACCTTCACCCCGGCGTCCAGCACGGCCTGAAGGTCCCGGCCCTGCGTGGTGGCCACGACCACGCCTTCGAAGCGCAGCAGCGTGCCGTCCATCCAGAGGCGGTCGTACTTGATGCCCACGTTCTGGATCAGGCCCTTGGGTCCCTCGTACCAGGGGTCGGGGTGCTGCACCAGGCCGTACAGCTCGCCGGTCTTGAGGGCGTCCTGCGCGGCGGCGCACATGCCGGTCAGGACGGCGAGGCTGAAGAAGCGCCGGTTCAGGTTGATGGCATCGGCAGACTTCGCGACGCCGCTGATCCGGCGGGGCTTCCCAGCGTCGGCATCCTGCATGGGCTGCAGGTCAAAGGATTCGACGGCATCTCGGAGGATGCCGCCTTGGCTGGTGGGGCTGCGGGTGCGCTGGTCGGTCATGTTCGCTCCTTGTCCTGCATCAGGACTTCGCCCGGTTTGAGTTCCGGGTGACGGCGGGCAGGGAAGTGATCCGGCGGGGCTTCCTGGTCACTGGCCGGCTTCGGGGGCGGCGGTTGGCTTCTTGGCGTTCGGGTCGGGGTTCGGTCCATTCGTCTCAGCCTCCTTGGCTTCACTGGCCAGCTTCTCCGCATAGAAAAAGCCGCTCTCGCGGCTCCAACTTATGCAAATTGCCTTGCCAGAAATTCTTCAGGCATAATGTTACTTTTTCGCCTGTTGCATGAGACACACGAAGGGACAATATTACTGATCCAATTTGATCCTCCTTTTGACAGCGGGATTAGATGATCAAGTTCTGGCTTATCGGTCAATGAGCCGCACCAATGACATTTTCCAGAATATTCAGCAAGCTTTTCTCGCAATTCTTGTGGAGTAAAGCTGCCTTCAGCATTATTTTCCAATGCTCTGCGGCGCATCTTCCACATACGCACTCGTTCTGGATTTTTTTCTCTATACCTTCTCTGAATCTCTCTCGACTTCTCTGGATCAGACCTACGCCTCTCAAGCTGTTTTTCCGCACGCTTAAGCTTGTTTTGAGGCAAATTAGCTAAATACCTTATCCGATCTCTCACTTCAGGCTTCTCCTTTCTTTTTCTTTCAGCCTCCAATCTTTTTTGTTTGGCACTACTCTTTTGAGAATACTTTTTGTTGCAAATAGATTTTTTATCTTTTGGAAATGCCTTTCTATACGCAAGGCATTTATCAGGATTCATCTCCCTCCATCTTTTATCGTATTCCCTACGGCACTCTTTACACCTAGGGGTATATCCTCCTTTACAAGCCGCATTACGGCCAAAATTTTGCGAGTTGAGTGTTTTACTAACGTTGCAGGTAGTACACGTCCTCGTGTATTCCATTCCAATTCACCTCCAGTGAGGCCCGCCCGGTGAGCGGGCCTCGGTCAGTCACTCAGGCCGCGCGGGGGAAGGGTTGAACTCCCTCCCGGTCAAAGCAGCCTGCTTTGTACTCGTCGTGAACCTTCGCGCCGATCTGCCGCAGTTGCTCGTGCAGGTCAATGACGCCGGGGATGGTGCCCCAGATGCTCACCCACGCCTCGACCGCTTCGCGGATACCGGCTTCCAGTTGGTCGTACGCGGCGGTGTAGAGCGCATAGCGCTGGGCGCACCGGGGGCAGTAGTGCTCCTGCTGCCCGTCCGGGTGGTGGAAGATGACGCCATTTGCGGCCCCGCAGGAGTCGCATTCCCCCAGAAGGGGCAGGGGGTGAGCCTGCCCCCCGGTCATGCGCTGATCCCCAGGGCGCGGGCCATGCTCACCGGGAAAGGCTTGATCTCGTGCTTCAGGTGGCGTTCGTCTGCGCCGCGCAGGATGCGGTCAGCGGTGAGCACGTCGGCGGGTTGTCCGTCCACTTCCGCCATGAGCACGCCACCGTGCTTGCTGATCGTGACGGTGTTCTTGCGGACCTGCACCACAGCGCCGTCCATGCGGTCAAGAGTGACGGTTTGCCAGGTGCGGGAGAGGGCGGGAACTGCGGGGGTGTTGCTGGCGTATCCTTGCATTGCAATTGCCTCCTATGGCGTTGCAGAAGGGGCTAGCTTCCTACGGCGTCGGCCCCTTTTCTGCTAAATGAATGGTAGCAGAATTTGCTACTATTTGCAAATTCTGCTACCATTGCTTGAGGTGATACCGTGGCAGGAATGAATGAGCAGGTGCGCGAAGCAGTGAAGCAAGCAATGGCCGCCCGGGATATGTCTCAGGGCGAACTAGCGCGCCAAACCGGCCTAGTTCGCCCTGCTGTATCTAAGTTACTTAATGGAACAGTCGGCAAGGTGCCAGACAACTGGCAGCGAATCCTTGACTTACTCGACTTAGAATTAGTCGTACAGCCTAAAAAACAATGACTTATTTGGATCCTGAGCGAGCAGCAGCGATTGCAGCTTTCTTACTAGATTGAATCAATTTTGATTTCACATCTTTTGCCAAACCCTCTAGTCCAGGGTAAATACTCTGATTACTCATACCACATTTGTTTAGCAAGTCTATAACTTCACTTCTCAGTGAGTGTGGAATTTCTATTTTTTCCCTCCATGAATCCGAATACTTTTCTGTAAATATTGTCTCGCTAGGCTTGGCAATATTTCCTTTTATTAGAAAGGTTCCGCCCTGCCTAAGTAGACGCAAATTATAATATGATGGCTCGGTTATCCATATTGTATCAGAGGTATCACCGAAAATCATATGGTCAAAAAAATCATCTCTGTCTTCCTTAAATTTCTCGTACGTCCAATCAAATTTTGGTTTTATATCTTTTAAAATCTGTATTGATCTTTTATTAATCTCTCTATAGTTATACGCCCATATAACAGAAGAACCTTCATCCGAAACCACGCCGTCAAATGCGAAAAATAATCCAACCATTGGAATAGAAGTGAAATCAAGCAATCTAGTTGCTCCACCGTAATGCTGCATCAACGACACCCAAGAAAAATTACTTGAAGGTACGTCCTCACCAGTTGAATAATGTCTTGCAGCGGCCCTGAAATTACCCATCAAAGTCATTTCCGTAGTAACAGCACGAGCATTGGGGTAATCGGGTGGCAGTATTCGTGAAATGTTAGGCTCTAGAGGCCAATCTTTAGTTTGTCCACGGAATGCCCATCCGCTATCAAATTTTAAGAGCCACTTAATCAGATTATCAATATCTTCAATTACCATTTCAACCCGTCCTTATATTGGAGTATGCTTCGCGAATTACTTCTAGACTCCTGCGCAGATCATCGAAATTTGCTACATCGAAGCTAATTTCTCTAGTTTCAAATTTATTATCCTTTGAGGATATCGCAATAGTGCCTCCATTTGCTTCTTCCTGAATCAACGCTTTCGTTTCCGTGGAAGAGGCTATTGCCGATCTCGCTTGAGCTTCGATAATTTCGGGGTCAAGCTTCACCCCTTCAATTTCAACTTCACCTTTGTATCCACCAGCCTGCAATAGATATTCTTCCAAAGGTTTCTGAAGATCCTCATCGATATCGAATGGATTGGGTCGCCAAAACTCAAAGGAAAACTTTTTGATCGCAAATGCCTGATTTAGCTTTTCGATAAATCCTTCAGGATCAGGTATTGCCTTGAGATCTACGTCCCAAAAGCCTCTGATTGCTTCAAAGCTAGCCAACATATCCTTAAGCCTATTCGCAACGGTTTCTGATCCTCTTGAAAGTCTTCCATTGCGCGATATTGCCACTAAGCCAATTCTTGCATCAAGAAAAATGTGCACAATGGGCCAGTTCTCAGCTAATCCATCCTCAAATTTTCCAGTTGAGGGATCATATTCCACAACGCTGATGCTTGATTTTCTACCGAAGGTAAAGTAAACACCATCATCATCTATGATTGTTAGATCAGCAGTTCTCCATTCGTGGTCTCGATAGTTGAGAAGAGTAGCGGAGTTGACGGCCAGCAGGATGGCTGCTTTTCTGCTGATCTGAGAGGGGAAAAGGGAGAAATGCTCATGGAGACGCAATCGAAACAACTCAAAGGTGACAGTTTCTACAGCCATGTGGAAGACAGATTACAGGTTCCTTAGACATTCTTAAATCGAAAATGACATACCAATATACGCAAATACAAAAAAACGAATCATATATTTTGTAAATGACATTAATTTGCCATTCTTTCGTTGTGGCGCTGCTTCAAGTCGTCGTACGTCATTCAGCGTCCCCTGCGGGTACAGGGATTCGCACGATTGTGAGTCCTCACTTGGGGGGTGGGTGCTTACCTGTCGGCAGGCCCTCTCCCTCAACAGTCATTTTTTCAGATTCAGCTTTTGGGTCGTAGCCGAGTTCGGCGGTCATGGTCTGACGGCTGGCCAGGCGCTCGCGGGCGACGAGGTTGATCTTGGCGATCAGGGCGGTGAGGTCCTCGTTCTGCAGGCTGGGGAAGTTGAAGGGGAATTCGACCTGCGCGGCGCTGACACGCTTGCGGCTGCCCTTCTTGGTGGTGAAGGTGCCGTCCGGGTACCGCCGGGTGAGTTCGGTGCGGAAGGTGGCCTGCAACCAGTTCCACACGGTGCGCTGCCGGCGCTGGAAGCTCTTGCGAGCGGGTTCGCCCATGCTGTCCGCCGTCGTGCGCGTGACCCCGCCCCCCTCGGCGAGGTAGTGCTCCGGGAGGCCCAGCGCGACGGCGAGCAGCTGCTTGATCAGCTTCGCGTCGACCGCGGAGTCCTGCGCCTTGAGATCCGGGATGTGGAACTCGAACTCCTCGCGTTTGCCTTCCTGGTTCTGCGCGAGGGTCAGTACGGCACCGTTCCTGGGGACGTTCCGGAAGCGGCCCGCCTTGGCGTTCAGTTCCTTCTCGTCCTTCGCGAAGGCGTAGTACACCGCGTTGATCCGGGAGGCCAGCTCGTGCACCTTCGTGCGGGCGTTGATGAAGTTCAGGTACGCCAGGGCCGGGCCCAGGGCGCGGCCCACGGCAGGCCAGCCGCGCACATCGTTCAGGAGGCTGTCGTGGGCGGACCAGACGTACTCGCCCTCGCGGAGGGTGCGCTTCCCGGCGATACCGATGCTCTCGACAACGTCGGGCAGGCCCGGCGCAGTGGTGAACTTCAGCTGCCCGTCGATCACGCCATACTGCCCGATCCGGGCGGCCTGGTCCCGTCGCGTGAAGCGCTTGGGGTCGGGCCAGATCGTGAGGTTCTCGCCGAGGAGCAGGTGCTCCGTGAACCAGCGTTCGATCAGCGCCTCGAAGTTGTTCGCGGCCCAGAATTGCTCGGTGACGGCCTGCACGGTCTTGTCGGGGTGATCACCGTACGTGACGGAGGTGCCCAGCACGAAGCTCTTGATGACTTCGACGGCGCCGTACAGGAGGGGGTTGAGGTACCACGCCACGACGGCCGCGCGCTGCGTGTCGGCCCGGGAGAGGGCGCCCAGCAGGCGCACCTGCTGCGGGAGGGTGACTGGACCGCCGATGCCGCCTGTGAGTTGCCAGCCGCCCTGCATGTCCTGCGCGTCTTCGTGGCGCGTGGTCACGGGTTGGCCGTATTGGTCGAGAATCACCAGTCACCTCCTTGGTAGGTGTCGTCCTGCTCGTACCCGGCGATGCCGGAAGGGGGAAGTTCGGGTTCTTGCTCGCCGAGCATCAGTTCGGTGAGCGCCCAGACGAGGGCGTCCATGCGGTCGGGGGACTTCTCCCCAGGCACCCAGGTCGTCATCTGCCCTTCCAGGTCCGGGAACACGCCCACGTGATGCACCAGGCCCTGCTCGTAGAGGGTGCTGATCGGCTCCGCCCGGGTCTGCTTGCCCCGGCTGGCCCAGACGGGCTTGACCGGCACGCGCTTGTCCACGGTGCTGATGGTGTGCGTGACCATGTCCCCGCCGTTGTTCTTCTCGGGGACGATCGCGTCGGCGCGGTGGTAGTGGTACGCGTCGATGCTGGTCTGCGCCCACTCGCTGGGGCTGAAGTTCCCGGACAGGTCTCCCAGGACGTACGCGTGCCCGTGGGCGTCCTTCCCGGCGACGATGATGCCGGTCTCGGCACTGTCACTGCTCTGACTGGCCTGCGGGTCCACGGCCACCACGATCCGGATCAGGTCAGGCAACTGGTCGAACTTCAGGCGGAAGCCTTCGCGGTTGAACATCGCGTACTTCCACAGCGCGCCGGGCGTGTCCTCGAGCAGTTCCCCTTCCAGCTCCTGACGGCCCAGGCGGGTGCCTTCGTACTTCCGGATGACGTTCCGCTTGAAGGTCTCGGAGAGGTTCCCGAGGTTCTCCGCGGTGCTGCCCCCAGTCAGCACCGTCCCCTCGTCCTTCTTCAGTTCCCGGATCAACCGGTTCGGGCGGGGCGTGCCGGTCATGACCACGCGCGGGTCTTTCCCGAGGCGCAACCCGAACAGCAGGTTCGACCAGGTGGTGTCCTCCCCTGTCCCCTGATCCGCGTCGTTCCACGTGGCGGGCTCGTCGCCCCAGGCGCCGTGGTGCTGCGGGCCGCGCAGCTTGCGGGGCGTTTCGCTTGAGTAGCACTTGAATCGCGCGCCGTTCTTCAGGTACAGCTCCCCGAGTGACCGGTTCCAGGCGGTGTCGATGCTGCCACCCCGGAGTTCTGCTTCATCCAGCACGGACAGCAATCCAGACTCCCCCTCGACCATGACATCCCGGGCATCCGCCGCGGTCTGCGCCACCAGGGCGAAGCGGCCTCTCGGTGTTTCCCGCGCCCACTGCGCGATGGTTTCCGCGCCGGTCCTCGTCTTCCCGAATCCTCGCCCAGCGAGGATCAGCCAGACGAACCACTCGCCCTGCGGCGGCAGTTGGTTCGTTCGGGCCGTCAGCAGCCAGCGTTGCCGGGCGGTCTGCCCACGGACAACCGTTGGTTTACGCGGTTGGATCCGTGCTACCCGCTTCTGGGTTGCTTTGATCCGGCTGACCATCTCCAGCATCACTCACCCCCTGACCTAGGACTTCCCGCGTGATGGCGATCTCACTGAGCACCTTGATGGCGCCCGTGACCGCACCGATGTTCTCTGCCGTGGACCCGGGCAGCTCCTGGGTCATGCCGCCCAGTTTCCGTATGAGGGTGGTCAGGGTGGAGTTGAGCTCTCCAGCCCAGGTCTGCGTGGTGACGAGGCTGGAAAGTTGGGCGTAAAGGGCGGAAAGCTCGGTGTCCGCATCGAGGGCGGCGCGGTAGTTTCTGAGCGTCCTGTCCGTGATTTTGTGGGTTTCGCAAGCTTTCCGGTCACCGAAGAGGGCGGCATCCACGAGGATGCGGGCGGCGCGGGCGTTGTCTCGTTTGGGGGATGCCATCGGTCACCTCCTGAGTGGCATGAAAAAAACCCCGCGCTGGGCGGGGCCATGTAGGAGCGTCGTTTAGCGAAGGGCTTTGAGCGCCTCGTACTGTCGGCGTACCTGCGTGTTCTCGGTGCCGGGCTGGAAAGTGGCTTTGAGTTGTTGTTGGATTTGCAGTTTGGAAAGGCCGTTTTGGCCTTCGATGGACGCGGTGCCGGTGGAGTACCGATTGCCGTACATTGAGTAACAGTCGGACATCCGATCGGTTGAGTTGTCGATCAGGTAGTAGCACCCACTGACGGCGGTCGTGTTGCTGAAGTTGAATGTGTAGAACTGGTCGATGTAGTCGCCTGGGTCATACAGGCTGAAGTTTTTATACTGGCTGTTGTAGCCCGCGATGACGGGTGTGTTGTAGCCGTTGACGCCTTCGAGGTAGTAGTCGCCTGGCGTGACGCTGGATGCTTTCAGCGTACGGAGTTTGTAAATGTCGGAGTACGTGTTGATGATCGTGTACGTAAATTTCCAGCTCCCGTAGAGACGCTCGGTCTGCTGCTGGTTGTATGAACCCGTGGGTGATGGTGTTGGGGAATTCGTTTTCCCGCTACAGGAGACAAGGAGACCCACAGCGAGAGGTATCAGAAGAAGTAGTTTCACGTTAGAAGTTCTACTCAATGCGCATTCGGTTCGTTGCCTCACTTCTTCCACCCCTGACGGGTAGTTCAGCTACACCGCATGAATAAGAAACCGCCCTCAAGGGGGCGGATGTTTTTCGACTTGTTGTGCAGCATAGTAAAAGTATGCGGTCAGCGTGAAATTTCTGCAATAGGCAGGTTCCGCAGGTGTTCCTGGGCATGCGGGTCTCCGAGGTGGAACGCGAGGGTCAGCACGGCCTGCGCGTAGCGAACGGCCTGGGGCTTATCGCGGAACCAGCCGCCGGCGGGGTTGACGAGGGTGGAGACGGTGGTGCCGTCCCGGATGGCGCTGAGGGTGGGGTCAGTGTTGACCAGCTGTGCGAGGACCCCTTCGGGAACGTTGCGCCAGGGCATGTCGACTTCGCGGGTGCCCAGGTCGTAGGGCGCGCTGGCCCAGTTGCCCACGACGGGGCGCATCCGGCCCCCGCCGCTGCCTTTGCCCTTCTCGCGGGGCAGCTCTCCCCCACCAATCTGATGCACGTCCCACGCGCGCAGAGCCTGGTAGTACTGCTCAGCGTGGTCTCGCGCGGCGCGCTCGCGTTCCCGGCGGGTCTTCCCACTGAAGTCGTCGTGGACGATGCGGGTGCGGGTGCGGCCCAGGGGGCGTGGGGCGGGCCGGGGTTGCTGATACCGCTCGCCGGGGCTGCTCAGGGTCAGCAGTGCACTCTGGCCGGGCAGTTGCTGGATCTGCTCCCGGTGGTACTGGGTGGGGTCCTGCACGTTCCGGGCGCGGCGAGCGAGTTCGTGCACGTCGCTCTCCCAATCCCGAGCAGCCTGCGCAGCAAGAACCTGGCGGTACAGGGTGCGCAGCTGGGTGTAGCGGGTGCGGAGACCGGCGCGGCGGGCGCGCCACATCGCACGGACCAGTTTGCGCCGGGCAGTCTGGAGGCCGTCCTGCGTGGGTTTGAGCCAGGTGGCGCGGACGGTGCGTTCCGCGGCGGTGAGGCTGGGTGGGCGGGGTGCGGTTCGGGTGGTGGTTTTGCGGGGCATCGGCACCTCGTGGTGGGGGCGGGTCATGGTCATCGGTGCGGACTCCTGGGTGGCTGGGTGAGACTGGGTGATCATGGGAGCGTCCTCACATTGGGCTTTGAGTTGCGTTGAGCTGCGTCCCACATTGCTAAAAGCGGTACAAAGTGCCTCATGGGTGAACGGCACACTGCCCACGTTGCACTTGCTCCAATGACTCTCGGCGCGGACCATCCCCGAGCCTCTGGCGGACCGTGCAACCTAATTCCTCCCCTTCCCACCCCCAGGCTCCTGGGGGTGTTTTCGTGCGGATCACGGGCGGCAGGTCGCGGGGCTTATCAGCGGGGTGTGGCAGGGCAGGATTCAGGCCCAGGTCGTAGAGGTAGTGGGCATCCCGGTCTTTGATGCGCAGGTACCCGCGCTGCCGCCGCTGGTACCGGGCGCGGATCAGGCGGCGCAGGATGGGGTCGGTGGCGGCTTCCAGCGCGCGGGTGTACTCGCGTTCTTCCTGGCGTCGGCTCATGACTGCACCTCGAAGAGGGTGGCGGTGAGGGGCGTGATGGTGACGTGCACCTGCCCGCCGGTGGTGACCGGGCCGCGCGTGACGCGCAGTTCGTCGATGAGGCTGTCGTCGGCCCAGACGCCCGCGTGGGTCAGGGCGTCCTCGAGGGCTTTGGGCAGGTTGCTGAGGTCCCGGGCGCGGCGGTCGGGTGGGCAGACGTGCAGGTGCAGGGAGAGGCGGGCGCCTGGCGGGGTGCTGGGGCTGTTCAGGGCGCGGATGATGTCGCGCACAGCGCGGCGGTACTGGCGGCCGTCCTGGCTGAGGAGGATGCGGGCGGCCCAGGGTGGCGCACCGGGCTTCCTGGGTGTGCAGGGGACGAGGGTGGCGCGCCAGATGCTGTTCAGGCTGGGTGGGAAGGGCAGCGTGAAGGTCAGGGCCGTGTTCGGGGAAGGCTCTGGAGCTCTCGGCTGACAAGCGATAGGTCGGGGGGGCAGGACCGTCACCGGGGCAGGTGGTATGGCGGGCTCTGCTTCCAGGCCCAGCCGGGCGCGGGTGGCGCCCCGCACAGCCAGGTCGGGGATGCGGGCGAGGTACGCCTCGGCGGCCTGCCGGGTCGGGAAGGGGTTCACGCGGTCACCGGCCCGTCACCCGATCCACCGACCGCCGCGCGACGGACATGCACGTCACGACCACCATGGACACGCGTCACTGGGTCCCCTCGGGCGTTTCTGCGTGCGCGCCCTGATCATCGGTGATATGACGGGGGGGATGAGTCTTTCCGACCGGCAGGGCAAGTGGTTGGGGCTGCTGGCGACCGTGGTCCTGATCTCCGCACTTGTGAGCGGCTACGTCGTTCCTTCTGGCGATGCGTGGCGTTGGGTGAACTTCGCTGTTGACCTGGTGACCCTGGCGGCCAGCTTTACCATCGCCGCTGTGGTGTCGCCACACCGCTGGGTGCACGTGGGGCTGGTCATCGTGTGGGTGGCCCTGGCACTGTTCACGTTCCCCCGGCCGCTGTAACGCCGCGCGGTAGACGCGCACGCGCTTGCTGTCCAGCTCGCCCTGCTGCTCCAGTTCCACAAGCAGCTTCCGAACGTCGTTGTGCGGGAGGTTCAGGCGCGCCGCGTAGTGATTCGCGGGCCGTCCCGGGTCCTGGCGGACCAGGGCGAGCAGGTTCTGCAGGTCCGTCGCGCGGGTGATCACGAGTCACCTCCAATCGCTGGCGCCTGAGATACTGCGGTGTGTCCGATTTCTGGTTGAGAAGTCTGCTGCTGCTCGTGATTCTCGTCGCGGTCAGCTTTGGTCTGGATCGCCTGCGCGTGAAGCCCTGGCAGCGGTTCGCGGTGATGTTCATCGTGACGGGTGGCGTCCTGCTTGGCTGGGACGCGGTGCGTGGTCCCGTCACGTAACGCCGGGTTCTGCTCACTCCCTATCGGGCAGGGGGTCACGCTTTGACCTCCTCGACGAGGTTCAGCACGGCTTTCTTGAGCCAGTCGGCGGGTTCACCGAAGGCGATGGTCGCGTGCGTGTCGGTGTCGACGATCAGCGCCTGAACCTTCGGGTTCCTGCTGGCGTCCTGCTTCCCGACGATGCGCAATTCCTGCGTGGGCGTGAGGTGCTGGGCGACGTAGTCCATGACCCAGTCCGTCCACCCGCCGCGCCCGTTGCTCTTGCTCTGCAGCTTGCTCTCCTCGATGTGCTGCTTCTGGCGCTGCAGGCGTTCGTGGGTGCCGGTGCTGACGTTCTCCGCGATCGCGGCGGCCCGCTGCTCCCCGGTCAGGGTGTGCAGGGGCACCTCGGCGCCCGTGTCGGGGTGCTGCACCGTGGCGTGCGCGTCGATGCTGGCGGCCACCTCCGCTGCGGCCCTCACCTGACTCGTGGTGGGTTTCTCACTGCCCGTGGCGGTCTTCAGGTACTGGGCGACAGCGACGACCTGCTCTGGTTCCAAGTGCTGAACGACCTTCGCCGCTTCCTTCAACTCCCGGGCCTGTCGCTCGTTCTCGGGCTGTAAACCAATGGTTGACAGGGCCTGCGTGGTCCGGGCGGCGTCCATGAGTTGCTGGGCACGCTGGCGGGACCAGCCCCACACCTGCTCGCAGTAGTCGCCGAACGTGCGGTGCGCGACGCGGTACAGGCGCTGATCGCGGATGGTCAGCAGGGCCTCGCCGACGGTCACGAAGCCGTGCCAGCCGTCCCGGATGGTGCCTTCCAGCTGCATCAGTGTGGCCTGTTCCTGTTGGTTCAGGGTTTCGGTGTGAGCGCTCACTGGCCTACCTGGCAGGTGCGGTCCGGATGGATGACTTGACGTACTAGGATGACTCTGTGCTGAGAGACTTCACAGCCCAGGAACGCCGGTGGTATTGGATCCTGCTGGGGCTGGCCATCGTCTTCGGGTTGATTGGCCGTATCAACGATCAGGGGCCTGCTGGGTCTTGGTGGTTCACTGCCTTCTACAGTGTTGGCAGCCTGTTTGCCCTGCTGCTTGTGCGCGTTACCTACCGTCTCGTCCCCTACAACCGCTGGTTGTTCCCCTTGATGTGCCTGCACTTGGTTGGCACACTTCTGGCCCTCAAGTCGGCTATTGAGAAGGCAGTACACAGCTAGGGTGTCGATCTCTCGAGTCTTGGTCATCAGAATCACCTGGGGGCGGCGCGGACCGCCCCCCGTTCCTTGGTCAGTCAGCTGCGCCGTCGGTGTCGGGCAGGTTGAAGGGCAGGTCCTCGTCTGGCTGTTTCGGATCGATGACGAGGCGGGGCGGCACGGGACCGGCATCCACGTACAGGGGCTCGTCGAGGGTGGGCGCGTCCTGTGCTTCGGTCACGGGGTCCTGGTCTCCGATCTCGGGCAGTGCCTCGCCTTCACCAGTGCCGGTCAGCAGGGGCGAGGCGCCCATGTCAGCCATCAGCTGCGCGTGGTCCTGTTCCAGTTGACGGTTCGCGGCCAGTTCTTGCTGGATGGCTTCGTTCAGCGTGGGCTGGTTGCTGACCGTGCACTCCAGGCACAGGGTGCTGCCCAGCAGCGTGTCCACCCCCAGGCCTGCGGTCTCCAGTTCATCCAGGGTCACCCGCGTCGTGCACAGCACCTCGCCTTCATTGCTGACCGTGATGTTGCCGCGCAGGTGCACGCTCACGTACACGCTGGGCAGGTGCTCACCGTCCAGGCGGGGCGTGACTTCCAGCTTGATCTTCCCGCCGTCCTGTGCCGCGCCCTTGAGGGTGGGCATGTGCTCCAGGGTGAACTTCCGTTCCGCTCGGGCGCCGGGCATGAACGCGAGTTTCGTGTCGGCCACCCAGCCGGTGTCCTTGTCGTCCTTGATGGCGATGCTGCGCGGGGTCACGGCGAAGATTCCGTAGGTCTGCATGGTTCGTTCCTCCTGGGTGCTCAGCTGGGGCGGCAGTAGTGTTCGACGGGAATCCAGACGGTGATGTCGCGGCCCTTCGGGCTGACGTGGTGGTGCAGGCGGGGTTCCTGCCCGCACCTGGGGCAGGTGGCGGACGTGGCGCGGTTGAGTTCGAGCGTCTCCCCTTCCCTGGCGCCCAGAGCTGCGGCGAAGGTCACGGGGCGGCCGATGCGGCGTTCACTGAAGGACACGGGGCACCTCCACACCGGGAAGGGCGGGCGTGCGGTCCACGGCCTGCTGGGCAAGTTCAGAGGTGTAGCGGGCGACGAATTCCTTCTTCAGGAAGTCCAGCTGGCGGGTCTCCATCAGTCCCAGCGGCTGGCCGTGCGTGACGGAGTTCAGCAGGCGGCGTTCGAGGCTGCCGGGCGCGGTGATCTGCTCGCCGCGGCGCATGCGGTCCATGCAGGTGTCCCACGCGGCGATGGCCTGCAGGTTGAAGCCCTGGGAGCCGGTCCCGAGATCGATCAGGCGCTGGGGGCTGGGGAAGAACGTGTCCAGCCGGAACGCCGCGCGGCAGGCTGCGGTGAACTGCTCGGCGGTGAGTTCGGCGGTGAGGATGTCGCGGTAGATCTTGACGGTCTGCGCGTTGTGCTTCCTCGCCCAGCGGTCCTCGAGGATCGTCCAGGCAGCGGCGAACTGAGCGTCAGAAAATTGCACGGGTGTCCTCCTGCAGCGCGGCGTAGATGTCCTGAGCGCGCTGTGCGGCGTGCTTGTTGGCCTGGTCGGTGGTCTGGGGTCTGGGCGTGAATTTCACGACGTGCGCGGCTCGGAGCGGAAACAGGCCCTGCCAGCCGTTGGTGATGCTGGTGTGGATCACCTCGGTGGGTGGGTGCCCCTCGGCGGCGAGCTGGCGGAGCTTGTTGAACATCCCGGTGACGGTGCTGGGCGCGGTGGCGAGGCGGCGTTCGCGGCGGTACTGCAGCCACGCGGCCCACGCTTCGGGCAGGCCCGGGACTGCGGCCAGGTCCTCGGGCAGGTCGGGGAGCGGGGCGGCGCGGCGCCGGGCGGCCGGAATTTTTGCAGTGCTCGTGGCGTTTGTTTCACCACGTGCTGGGCGGGTGGTCTGAACTTCAGCCGTGAGGGGCAGGTCAGTGTCTGCCGCGTCAGCGGTCTCGCCGTCAGGCGAGAGGCTGTTGCCCAGGACGACCACGGGTTGACGGTCCTGAACCCCCGGCGCGGTGCCGTTCCGCGCCTCTCCCCCCTGGGGGGTTAGGGGGGTTAGTTGTTCTTCCTTCTGTATTCCTTCCTTATTCCTTCCTTTGTGCACTTCAATCGCCGGATTCGCCTTTGCACTTTCCTGCGCTGGGACGGTGTTCTTCCCTTGTTCAGCCCGCACGTTCGTACGCGCGTCGAGCGCGAGCGGCGCGCACGCCCCGCGCACGACATGCGCGCCGCCGTGCGCCACCGCGTGCCCTTCGCTGACCAGAAACGCCAGGGCCTGTTGGATGGCGCGCTCCTTGTACGGCAGGGCGTTCATCAGGTCGCCGACCGTCATGGACTGCTTGCGGTAGTTGCTCTGGCGGGACAGGGTGACGAGCACCCAGCCCGCCGCGCCGGGCAGGGTGGGCGCGAGGTCGAGCGCCCAGTTCTCCAGCGTCGCGTACGTTCCTCTGGGGCGGGGCATCAGAAGGGCAACACGGCGCGCCGTGCCTCCGTGAGGGCCTGGGCGGCTTCGTCGTTGCTCCAGGTGCTGAACGTGCCGAGGATGACGTCCGCCTGCGCTTCCGTGAGGTCCCGGGTGCGGATGGCCAGGTCGCTGTTGAGCAGGTATGCCCAGAGGCTGGCGCGGTCCTCGCTGGTCTTCGCTCCGGCGCGGCCCGCGTGGGCGCATAGCGCCTTGCGCTGGGGTTCGGTGAGCAGGGCTTCAGCGGCGACGGTGGTGGGCTGTTCAGGCTGAACCTGGGGCGCGGGTTGAGTGGGCTGGGGGGCGTACTTCAGGCCCAACGCCTTCAGTTCGGTGTGGCAGGCGCGGGCGGCGTCCGTGGTGGTCCGCCAGGCGTACGTGTTGCGTACGCTGGTGAAATCCGGCGGGCGGCGCTGGAGTTATCCGGCACGTCCCGCTGGATGAAATCGGCACCCTGCGCTGGGCGAATCCGGCACCCTCTGCTGGATGTCGGCACCCGACACGTAGACGAGACTCCCTTGGTCATCCTGAAGGATGACCAGAAAGCGAGCGTCTATGCGAAAAATCAGAGAAGTCTTGCGCTTGAAGTTGGACCTCAAACTGAGCGACCACCAGGTCGGGCAGAGTGTCGGTCTGGCGCGCAGCACGGTTCAGGACTACGTCATCCGAGCGAAACAGGCCGGGCTGACCTGGCCACTTCCCCCTGACCTGGATGACCACCAGCTTGAACAGCAACTGTTCAAGCAACAGGATCAGGCGGCGCAGCGTGCCGTGCACATTCCCGATTGGGCTGCACTGGACCGAGAACTCCGGCGCAAAGGCGTTACACGCCAACTCCTGTGGGAAGAATATCGGCGCCAGCATCCCGATGGCTGGCAGTACGCGACGTTCAACGAACACTACCGTCACTGGAAAGCCGCGAGCGGTTTGACCATGCGTCAAACCCACCGAGCAGGGGAAAAACTCT
The DNA here is from genome assembly GCF_013337115.1 of Deinococcus sp. JMULE3. Taxonomy (NCBI): domain Bacteria; kingdom Thermotogati; phylum Deinococcota; class Deinococci; order Deinococcales; family Deinococcaceae; genus Deinococcus; species Deinococcus sp. JMULE3. Next base: position 2,963,744 of record NZ_SGWE01000004.1, on the reverse strand, counting down.
TCGTCGACTACGCCGGACTGACCGTGCCCATCACGGATCCAAAAACCGGAAAAGTAAGTGCAGGACAGGTGTTTGTGGCGACCCTGGGAGCCAGTGACTATACCTACGCGGAAGTCACACGCACGCAGAGCGTTCCGGACTGGATTGCCTCGCATGTCCGTGCCCTGGCGTTTTTCGGCGGTGTCCCGGACATCATCGTTCCTGACAACCTCAAGGCTGGCGTGCACCACGCCAGCCGCTACGAACCTGAGCTGAACCGCACCTATCAGGAGTTTGCCCAGCACTACGATGTCGCGATCATTCCGACCCGGGTTCGTAAGCCCAAAGACAAGGCCCTGGTCGAAGTGCATGTGCAAATCGTGGAACGCCGGATTCTGGCGCCCCTTCGTGATCGGGTGTTGTTCAGCGTGTCGGAAGCGAATGCACTGATCTGGGCGCTGGTCGAGGCACTGAATCAGCAACCGTTTCAGAAACGACCCGGCAGTCGGCGCAGTGAGTTCGAAGCCCTGGATCGCCCCCTACTCCGCCCTTTACCCATCCAACCGTTCGAAATTGCGGAGTGGAAGCAGGCTGTGGTGGGGCTGGATTACCACGTCGTCGTCCTGGGGCACGCCTATAGCGTGCCCCACCTGCACGCCAGGACGCGGGTGGATGTTCGCCTGACTCCGCAGCTCATCGAAATCTACCGGGCAGGACAGCGGATCGCCGTGCACCACCGGGTGTCAGAGGAGCACGGCAGGACGATGCGGCACACGACATTGGCGGAACATATGCCGACCCATCATCGGCAGCTCGCTGCTCTGAACGCGGATGCCTTGATCCAGCAAGCCCAAGCCATTGGTGAACAGACCGCCGCGCTGGTCTGCGCCATTTTCGATGGTGAACAGCATCCTGAACAGCAAAAACGCACGGTGTTGGGCATTCTCCGGTTGCACCGTGAATATGGCGCGCGGCTGGAAGCCGCGTGCCGCCGTGCCCTGTTTTTGCAGGCCCACAGCCTGCAGAGCGTCCGTTCCATCCTGAAGCACCGCCTGGACGAGGCCGAACTGCCCGCGGCCTCTGAGGTGCTGCCCGTGGCGGTTCACAGCAATCTCCGTGGCCCGCAGTACTTCGCCGATCTCGACGAACCCGACACGGACCGCGTGTTGAATTGAGGTTTTGATGCTCCTGCACCCTGTGATTCAACAACTCCGCACGCTCAAACTCGATGGCATGGCCCTGGCGCTTCAGGAACAGCAGGAACAGGCCAGCATCCGCGAACTGAGCTTCGAAGAACGCTTGACCCTCCTGTTGGAACGCGAGCGCGTGATTCGGGATACCAAAGGCATGCAGCGCCGCCTGTCGGCGGCGCGGCTGAAACAGAACGTCAGCATGGAGGAGGTGGATGTCAAACATCCACGTGGGCTCGACGCCAAACTGTTCAGGTCACTTCACAGCGGGCAATGGATCGCCGAAAAGAGAGGTGTCATCATCACCGGCCCGACGGGGGTCGGCAAGACGTTCATTGGGTGTGCCCTGGCACACCAGGCCTGCCGCCAGGGGTTTACCGCGCTGTACGCACAAACAGGACGACTGCTTGGGGACATGACGCTGGCCAAAGGCGACGGGCGGTACCTGAAGTTGCTCGCTCACCTGGCCAAGGTGCAGGTGCTGATTCTGGACGACTGGGGGCTGGATGTGCCGACGCCAGAAGGCAGAAGAATTCTCCTGGAGATTCTGGATGACCGCTATGAGCGGTCATCCACCATCATCACCAGTCAATTTCCGACGTCGGCCTGGCACGCCAATCTGGGTGATCCGACACTGGCGGACGCGATCTTGGATCGCGTCCTGCATCACGCCTACCGGATTGAATTGAAGGGAGAAAGTCTGCGGAAGAGGTCGCGTCACTTGACCCCATCAGCCGTCAGCCTTTCATAATGGACACAGCTCGTCTGCCGTGGGGGAGAGTGCCGGATAACCTCAGCATGAGGTGCCGGATAACTCCAGCGGCGACTGCCGGATTAGCCAGCATACGCATACGTGTCGAGGATGGCCTGCACCTCCTCTGCGGGTGCCACGCGTCGCACGCGGGTCGCCATGTCCCCGATGCTGGTCACCCAGCGCTGCAGCACTTCCTCCTGCTGCGGATCGGGCAGTGTGTGCGCAGTGGTGCCTGCCGTTTGCTGCACCTCACGCGTCACATCGACAGGGCGGGTGGACTGAGCCTGCTGGGCGGGGCGCTCCTCGCGGCCGTTCTCGGCCTGGGCCATCTCCTCGGTCGTGTACAGGCCACTCATGTCCTGCGGGAACGCCTTGCGCAGCGCGAGGGCTTCGGCCACCTTGGCGAGCATCAAGTCCGGCATCTTCGACCACATCGGGCCGGGCTTCCCGTCGCGGTTGGTCTGCACGTACGAGTCCCAGCGGGCCACCGCCCACAGCGGCTCACGGAAATCACTGCGGAGCACGCCGACCTTCGCGGCGGCGGGGGGCGTGGCGTCCAGCCACACTTCGCGCCACTGGCCGTCCTTGCCGCACCAGAGGGGGCCCATCTGCCCGGCGTACTTGCCGCTGCGCTCGGCGATGAGGCGCAGGCCATCGATGCTGACCTGCACGCCCATCACTTCGCGCCGCTCTTTGTTGTCCCAGCGTTTGATGGCGTAGATCTGCCGGGCGAACGGGTCCAGGCCGGTGCGGTCGCACTGCTGCACGAAGAGGCTCAGTTCGTCGTCGGTGGCGCCTTTGGCGATGGTGCGTTTGACGAGGTCGATCTGCTCGCGGGTCAGGCCGGGCTGCGCGGGGGCGAGGGTCATGCTGGTGGGGCGGGCGTGTTCGAGGGCGGTCATGCATCCACCCCCAGGTCCGGGAGGTTGAACAGCGCGTAGGTGAGGAGCAGGGTGATCCCGATGGTGGCGAGGCCGATCAGCATGGTTTCCCTCCGGTGAGGTGGGCGCGCAGGAGGCGCACCTGTTCCGCGTTTGCGGCGGCGTGACGGTCCTGTTCAGTGGGTGTCGGCTGCGGGGCGACTGGCTGGGCGGGTCGCTGCTGGTCCGGTGTGGGCGCGGAGTCGTTGAAGCGGGCCATCAGCGGCGCGCCTCGATGCACAGCCAGCAGACGGTGGTGCCGGGGTCCACATGGGCACGGCACTCGGCGCAGGTAGGCAGTGCGAAGTAGCGGCGTTCAACAAGGTGCCCGGCGCGGCGCACCACGATCTCCCCCAGCCCGGCGCGAGCCAGGAACGCGAGGGCATGCGCGGGCCGCTCTTTCGGTGTGACCTTGAGGGTCATGCGTGCACCGCCAGGGCGACGGTCAGCACCGCAGCGGCGAACAGGGTGCCGCCCAGCCAGCGGCTGTACAGCGCCTGCGTGGCATGCACCCCGAACCGCCAGCGGGTCACGCGGCACCCCCTTCGGTGTGCGCGGCGCAGCGGGTGGGGAACTTGACGGTGGCGACGACCTCACTGAGGTTCCAGTGCCCACAGGTATCCCCGTCGTCGGTGCTGGCGTTGCAGTCCATCCCGATGCGGCCCAGGCCGTGCTGGCAGCCGCACGCGTCGCAACGCAGGCCAGTCACGCCGCGCGCTCTGGCGTCGGCGATCAGGCCCGCGATGACGCGGTCGTGGGTGGTGTCGCGCTGGGCATCGCGGCGCAGCTGGGCGGGTGTGCGGTGCAGGTCCAGGTGGCGGTTGGGGTTCGTGGTACTGTTCGTCATAAGGTTTCTCCTTGCCGCACCGCCTTGCTAGGGGCTTTAGGTGCGGTTTTTTCGTTTCAGCCGACTTTCTTGTCGGTCTGCTGCACGCCCTCGGGAGCGGTGTCAGTGGGTTCGGTGGTGTTGGCGGCTTCCCGTTTCTGGCGGCCCAGCTCAGCGGCGTGGTGCAGGATGACCAGCACCCTCTGCGCTGCTGCCGGGTCGTGGCGGGTGGTGATCACGGGCTTCTTAGGGGTCATTCCTGCACCCGTCGAATTCGGGCGGTTTCAGTGGTCTTGGGAGTGACGCTCAGGAGGACGCGGGCGAGCTTGATCTGCCCTTCGCGGCTGTGGATGTCCACGCCACTGCCGGTGGTGACGCTGCCGAGGTACAGAGCGGGGGCGGCCTGACGAGTCATACATGCACCTCTTCACCTTTTACGTTTTTACTGGTAATTCTGGCCGAGTAGAGATCCTCAATGGCAATACCAAGAGCCGCCGCCAAGGGTGCAGCGATGCTCAGAGACGCATCTTTTTGGATGCCCTGCTCCTGCTTCTGGATGGTCGCGATGGGAACCCCAGACAGATCTGAAAGCTGCTGCTGGGTGAGCTTTTTCTCCTCTCGAACAGATTTCAGGCGGTCTAGGTTAAACATCGTGCGAGTATTCTACGTTTCTACTAGTATCCCGTCAATACCAGCACTAGTAGAAACTTTGAATACCAGGGAACTCCTGAACTACCCTCTGCGTACTAGTACGGCAATGCTAGGAACGTATTCCATGACGACACGAGGGAGATCATCTACGCGCATTGTTCCGCCCTGGGCAACAGCCCTGAAGGTGCGGAGAGTGCAGCTTGGCCTGTCTCAGGAAGGCATTGCCGATGCAACTCAGGGTGTCGTTTCACAGAGCACTATGTCTGCGCTGGAAGTAGGCAGGCAGGAACTGACCGACCTCGCCTATATCCGAGTGGTAGCCCTCGCCAAGGCCCTGAACTGGTCTCTTGCTGAGATGCAGCGCGCCACCGGCGTGGACCTCGGCATCACGCCCGTCACCCTCGTCGGTGAAGGCAGCGCGGACGTCTACCCACTCACTGCCGCCCTCAACCTCGACACCCCTGGCCCCGCCATTGATCACGAATTGGTCACCCCCGGCCTCAAACGCCCCCTCCTGCTCCGCATGGACAGCGAAGAGATGCTCGGCGTCAGCTCCGCCAGCATCCGGCCCGGCAGCACCCTCCACATCGACCAAGCCGACACCAACCCCGAAGAAGGTCGCGTGTACGTCCTCACCGACCAAGACGGCGCGCACGTCCGGCTCTACACCACCACCCGCCTCGGCCCGGTCTTCCGCGCCGAGAACCGCACCTTCGAAGACATCCCAGCGACAGAAGCCACCATCATCGGCCGCGTAGTTTCTGTTGCCACCGATTACGACCCGAACTTGAACTGAGAGGAGGAATTTCTCGTGCAGTCCTACTTTATGCCCCGACGTTATGCTCCAAGCAAAGCCCCCGTCTGGGGTTTCATCTCCGCCGGAAATCCCGCCGATCCCGCTCCGTTCCAACCCGTCCGGCGCGTCCCCATCCCCCCACCCTTCCGGCGGTTCGGGATGCTCGCCTTCAAAGTCACCGGCGACAGCATGACCCACGAAGGCGAACACGGCCTGCACGAAGGCAGCTGGGTGCTCGTCGACCAGAAGGACCTCTGCACCGACCGCGGCTGGCTCTTCGCCTTCCAACTTGAAGACGGCAGCATGGTCGTCAAACGCTACAACCTGCATCAGGGCCGCCCCGCCATGCACAGCGACAACGCGGAGTACGCCCCAGTGCACCTGACCAGCAGCGTGCGTAACCGAGGCCGCGTGTACGCCACCAGCCCGGACGGCGTGACCTGGCATGCCGTGAAGTACCGCGGGCTCAGCAACTAGGGCCGCCCATGACCCATCACGTCCTCGAAATGTACGATTGCCTCGACACTACCGGTTGGCACCGCCTGTTCGAGCGCAACGAGGTCGAACCACAGTTCAGCCGGCACGGCGAAGACCTCAGCATCCTCTGCGTCACCTGGAACAGCGACGAGGTTGAAGTGTTCGCCATCTACCACTTGGTCAACGACATCCTCCGCGAGCTCAAAACGCAGAGCACCCTCTACACCGAAGTCATCGAACCGCCCTACCGCATGCAGCCGCAGCCGCTCGATCACGGCACGGTCGTCCACCAGTGGTGGCGGGGCCGGCACCAGAACCCGCTGCGCTGGCCTGCTGGAGAGGATCTACCGGACCATGTGCGGCAGGCCGTGGTCCGCCTCTACGTTGAAAGCCGCTTCCACCAGTGGCCAACCGTGCTGCCACAGGAGCCCGGCGTGACATTCCAGTTCACGGTGAACCCGGACTGGCGCACCCGCACCTTCGAAGACAGCATTTGCGACGTCCTGGAAGGCCTCAGCACACCCGACTTCCCGGTCCGGGTTGCGTTCGTGGCGGAGAAGCGCCTGCCGTACTTCCCGTGGGTCAAGCGCCCGGCCGAAGCTGGGGGCAGTTGATGCCTCTTGAGTAGCCCGGGCACCGTATCCTTCTGCTCACCGTGGGACAGTTGAAGGCCGCGTAACGCCATAGTCCGAGCCATGCCATGCCGTGGCCTCAACAATCGACCTCTCACCACCGGAGTACCCCGTGACACACCGCTTCCCCACATTCCTGCACCACAAGTACGAAATCCACGAATGGCGCCACGCCACCGCCATCCTCGCCCACGAATTCCCCGATGAATGGCAAGACATCCTCGACATGCTGGCCGACTTCCGCCTGTGCAAAAGCTTCATCGCCAGCGGCGGCGGCAACAAAAGCAGCGTGTCCGGCAGTCTCGACGGGTTCCTCACGGAACGCGGCTGGGAGGAAAAACAATTCCAGACCGCCATCCTCGTCGACGGCGCCCAGAAAGACAGCCCCACCCACAAGGTCGACTGCTTCCGCAACCGCGTCGCACTGGAAATCGAGTGGAACAACAAAGACCCCTTCTACGACCGGGACCTGAACAACTTCCGCCTCCTGTTCGACCTGCGCGTCATCAGCGTCGGGGTCATCGTCACCCGCACGGACGGACTCCAACGCATCTTCAACGACCTCGGGCGTGGAACGAGTTACGGACAAAGCACCACGCACATGAGTAAGCTCCTCCCACGCATCGAAGGTGGCGGCGGCGCAGGATGCCCCGTCCTCGCCATCGGGATCAAGGACACGATTTACACGGAGGATTGCTAATGGACGCCGCAGAAGACTTTCGCCAGAACGTACAGGGACGTTTTCACACCGTCCTGGCCGACCCGCCCTGGCAATTCACCAACCGAACCGGCAAGATCGCCCCGGAACACCACCGACTCACCCGGTACCCCACCCTGACCCTCGAGGAGATCAAAGCCATTCCCGTGGCCGAGAAGGTCGTTGAGCCCGCTCACCTCTACCTCTGGGTGCCCAACGCCCTGCTGCCTGAAGGAATCGAGGTCCTGCGCGCCTGGGGCTTCGAATACAAGAGCAACATCGTGTGGCACAAGATCAGGAAAGACGGTGGGCCGGACGGCCGCGGCGTCGGATTCTACTTCCGCAACGTCACCGAACTCCTCCTGTTCGGCGTGCGCGGCAAACACGCCCGGACCCTGGCCCCCGGCCGCTCACAGGTCAACTTCGTGGCCACCCAGAAACGCGAACACAGCCGCAAGCCCGACGAAATCTTCCCGATCATCGAGGCCTGCAGCCCCGGCCCGCGACTCGAACTGTTCGCCCGGGGCCTGCGCGAAGGGTGGACCGTGTGGGGGAACCAGGCGGACGAAACGTATAAACCCACCTGGGAAACCTACGCGAACCACAGCGCGTCCGAACTGACCAAAGCCGGAGATTGACGGGAACGTCCATGACGCCCACCCGCACCGCCGCCCTGTACCTGCGCGTCAGCACGGCCGCGTAGGCCGGTGACGAACGCTTCGGCCTGGCCGTCCAGACCCGTGCCGCTCGGAAGGAACCGGGAATCTTCTTGAACGTCACCCACCAACACGGTGCTGGTCAGCACCGTGGACCGCATCAACTTCCCCACCCACAGCCCTGAGGAACACAATCGGACCGCATTGCACTGGACTTCGCCCACGCAGGTCCTGCTGGGCTGGCCCCAAAGTTTGGACAGTTTCGAGTAGAGACTCGGCTCAAGAGCAGGGTACAACATGGGCTCTTTCTGCTTACCCAGGGGACGGTCTGACGTCCACATTTGCGGTGCCCTGTCCGCAAAGGGGGGCGGCAGGCCGCCCCCTGGCCTGCTGAGCAAAATCGTCAGGGGTTCGGTAGCCCAGCGAGGAATGCGGTCTTCTGGCGTTGTAAAAGTTGCGATAGCTGTCCAGGACGACACCGGCGTGCCGCGCCGAGTAGAACACCTCCAGATTCAGACATTCCTCCCGCAACCGAGAGTGGAAACTCTCAGCGAAGCCGTTCTGCCACGGTTTCCCTGGCTGAATGAACCGAGTGCCAACGTCCTGAACCGCCAGCCAGATCCCCAGGTCGCGGGCGATGAACTCCGGGCCGTTGTCGCTGCGGATGAATCCTGGCGCGCCACGCTTGGCAATGACCTCGTGCAGGACGTCCTTCACGTCCATGGACGTGAAGGACTCCGCCACCCGCAACGCCAGGGACTGACGGGTGAACTCATCAGTCAGCGTCAGGATCTTCAATGTCGTCCCCTCCAGGGTCTGATCGAAGAGGAAGTCATACGTCCACACGTGGTCGGGGTACGCAGCCTGCATGGGAACACCCGCTCCCGTGCGGATCTTCTTCCGGCATCTGGTATTGACCGTCAGGTGCTCTTCCCGCCAGATGCGCCGGACCTTCTTCCGGTTGATGCGATGTCCCTCCTGGACGAGCAGCGCGTGAATGAACCGGTACCCGCGTCGAGGATGCACAAGGGCCAGTTCGCGAATGTGCTGCCGGAGATCCCCATCGTGACGCGGCTTCGGACGGTAGTACCAGGTGGATCTGGGAATGCCCACCAGGAGGCAAGCCCGTTCGGGCTTGACCTGGGCGGCGACGAGTTGCCTCGCTGCCGCCCGTCTCTCGGCGGGCGTCACCGCTTTTTCTGGATCACGTCCTTCATGGCATCGATTTCCAGGCGCTGCTGCCCAACAATTTTCAGGAGGCGGGCGTTCTCCTTCTCCAGACGACGAAGCCGTTTGGCTTCGTCGGGCGCCGTATCGCCGTATTTCTTCTTCCAGGCGTAAAAGGACGCCGGACTGCAGCCGAAGTCACGGCACAGGTCCTCGACTGACTTCTCGCCCTTTTTGGCGTCCTGGAGCAGCTTGATGATCTGATCTTCGCTGAACTGCCGGTTTTTCATGGGGGCCTCGCTTCCCAGCCTACGGCTGGCGGGGGGGCGAGCCTGACTCTCTACTTCATCCCGTCCAGTTTTCGGGGGGCAGACCACTGCAAGGCGACGAACTGGCAGTCATGGCCCGAACGTCACCATGCACCCGCACAGCCGGACTACCCGCACTGGCCTGGTTGACCCGGATCGGGAGGCAGATCCCGAGTCAAGCTGCACGGAAGGGCGGCAACGTGTATTGGGAATGCCTGCGGCTCCTCGGATTGCCATTTCCGACCGCCAGCACCTCAGTGTCTCGCAATGTCAGGTACTGAGGTCGCCTTCATCTGGGCGTGCGTGACGGGCGAGGTCGTGGCACGCCGAACGACGACCAAAGTAAAGAAACACGGGCACCGTGCGGTGTCCATGTTTCGACTCGGGCTTGATCATCGCCAAGATTCCGGCGCGTCCTGGCAGACCCTGAGGACCCTAACGCCACGTTTTGAAGGGTCGTCGATTACTGGCACTTAGCGAAGGGGCCATTTTCGCACCGCCGTTTAACGGAAAAGCAAATTCTTTACTCTGAAAATACTGCCGCCTTCGATATCACCGGACGGTTCATCCTCGCAGAATTGAAGTTCGATGCCGTTGAAAGTTACCCGACAAGGCGATTGATTTTCCTCAAGTCGTACGAGCTTTCCATTCAATGTACGGTAAATACTCGTTTGATTGATATCAACCTGCGGCGCGATGATGTGACTCAGGACGAAAGAGCGTCCGACCGACGTCCGAGCGAATCTGACCAGATCACCTCCAGCCACCTCCTGAACAATGTTATCCGGTGGGATTAGGACGGAATAGCTTCGCTCGACACTAAGCGCGGCTTCCACATTGCTATTCCGGTAGACAGTTGCCCATGCATTGTCCAACCCGTTAAGGGCTGCCTTGAAAGACACTGGTTCGGTTTTAGAGTCTTTCTGATCCTGACAGCCGGTCAGCAATGGGATGCAAATGATCACAAGCAACGAGAGTGTCTTCATCTGTATATTGAATTTAACGCCTGAATATCATACATACTGAGACCACGACGTTGCCCTATATCAGAGGGGCTTCCGACAGAATTGGAAGGTTTCGGTGTTCTGGGTTGAAATTCTGAAAAAGCGGGGCCATAGTGCATCACCGAACTGTAATCGTACGGCGTGTACGTTTTGTAAGATGAGGCGCATTGAGTCTGATAGCTGTCGCCGGTGATATTGACAGTGATGTAGTTTGCGCGGTCGCAACGTTGATGCTCGTGAATCATACCTGCCGCGTGGGCCATTTCGTGGTGAAGGACTCCACGTTCGATAGATGTTCCAAAGATATTCGGATTGTAGAGGACAAACTGCTCAGAAGACTGACTGCTCCGCCCTACAGATGATGCTCCGCGCACTCCCGGTTCACTGAAGATCATGGTCTTAAATGTCACGCGGTTGTTTACCGAAGGATTGTAGTTGAACTTGACATTGTTGACATTTTGATTCCAAGAATAGATAGCATTGTTGATCGCCGAACGCTGAGCTGACGTGACGGAGGCGTCATAACTGTATGGTACCGTTCGGTTTGGCCAGCGTCGTTCGTTCACTTTTTCGCGCCAGCAGATAAGAAAGTAGAAGCTGCAACTTGCTGGCGTGATGCCAGCGCCCATGGTCGAGACGGAGGTGGAGTTTGGTTGTACAACTGGATCCGTGGAAGGGGCGCCGGGATCAACCACAAATCGCCCTTCGTATGCTCCCACCTGATAGGACGAGATCAAGTCACCTACCGTGCTAGAGACGCTGATTAACTCGTCTTCGTTGGCAACGGCATAACCATCACGATTTTTGTATTCGACGACTTCGCCCGTGGTGAGGGTGACCGAGACGTATGGCTCCGTTTCCAGTTGTGCCTCTTCCTCCGGGGTAAGTGCGTAAGCCGAGGAGTCATTGGTCGCTTGAGCATGCATTTGAGTGCGGACCTTCTGCCTGAGATCAAGGAGGAAAGGTGCGTGAGCGGTGGCTCCGATTTCAGGCCGTTGGCTTGTGGGGACAGAAGAACTCTGAGTGCCATTGCAGGCCGCCAGGAGTAAACCAAGGCCGATGAGAGGGACGGTGCGTTTGATCATATATGTCTCCGATGATCGGCGTGAAGCTCAAACAAATAGTTGAGCTTCACGCCGATCTATTCAGGTCAGGCTTAATGGGACTGAGCTACTTTTGTTGAGTTTCCTCGCCCTTACGTCTGCTGCGGCGGAATCCAGGAACGCGTCTCAGAACGTTTTTCGGTACAGCTCCAGTTGGAAGAGGTCACGGCTGTAATACAGATTGGGCATCAGGCGCCGCGCGTTGACTTCCACACTGGCCTGGAGGCCGGCCACCAGACTGCCGCGGGAGCCCGGAGCGGCAGACGCGTTGTAGTTCAAGTTGGTGTACGCTTTGCCAGTGGCTCCGAAACCCACAGCGCCGTAGAAGTACAGGCTGGCGGTGCTGTTCAGCGAAGCGTTGGCGATCACGCTGGCTGCCCAGGAGGTCGTGGGTGACGGTGCAGAACCGGAAAGGGCATTCTGGTAGGTCCAACCGTTACCGCGGACATATTTCGCGCCCAGGCTACCGTTCACGGTGCCCGTGCTGCTCACGGTGACTTGGGCATCAATGGTTCCGTCAACTCGAAGGATCACGTCATATTTGGGTGTGACCACGACCGGCACCCAGCCGATCCAGAAGGTTCGGGTAGGCAGGAGAATACTGGTGAGGACGATGTCTTTCTGCGCAGACCATCGTCCGCTGGCTTTCAGGTTTCCGGTCGCCGTCAGGGCGCCGTCGAGTCGAGCTTCAAAACTTTTGATGCTTCCCCAGGACCAGTTGATGTTGAGTGTGGCGTCGGCATTGATGTTGGCGCATCCGTCAGCAGTGGCCCGGACGCCTGCAGCGTCAATGATGGTCTTGTTGAAGCACATTTGCTTCTCGAATACGCGGTAGGTCGCGAGCGGGCGGATCGAACCCATGCTTAGTTGATCGATCGGATCAGCAACGCTTTTCCGGGGCGTCAGGTCATCACTTTCATACTTGGCCTTGACACTGAGGGTGTTGAGATCCACGGCTGTTTGAGCATCACCATTGCGGAGGTCGATCGTGGTGGGGTCGTATAAAACCACAGCTGGTTCATCGGTTGGCGACGATTGCAGGCTGTATTCACCTGGTGCCACGTTAGCGTTGGTGAGGGCTTCTTCGAGTGTAGTGGGGGTGGTGGACACCTTGACCGTGCCGGTGGCGTCGCTCTGCACTGATGACACTGTCCCGAGAACGCCGTAGGGGGCGTTTGGTGAGGGAGCGCTAACGACGATGTCACCTGCCTGAAGTTGCCCGGGGTCCTCAACAGTACCGGGAGTTGCGGCCTGTGCTTCCACGGTGCCGGGTTGAATTTGGCCGAAGCTCAACGTGCCGTCATCCTGGTGCGTCATCACGGAGGCGGCCTGGACGCTTAGAACGCGCGTTTTGCCTGTCGGAGGGGTCGGATGATCAGCCCGCTGCTGGCCACACGAGGCGAGAAAGGTACTGAGGACCACGGTCATGGCAATGGTTTTCTTCATGAAGTCTCCACGCCGCTCCTGAATTTTCTCCTTGAGAACTATGGGGGCGGTATGAAGAGGATGAAGTGACAGCGTCACACTCGCTCAGACATCCGCCGAATGTCCGCTCCCTCCGGCATCACCATGTGCCTTCATCCTGTCGAGCACCATCACATGCAGAAACCGGGGCAGCGGTCTCGAACCGAATGTCCGGTACATGTCCGTGATCCCACCTGGACGCTTGATAAATTAGAAGTGATGAAGAAGTTCCTTAAAGTTATCGTTCTCCTGACAGCTCTGGGACAGACCGTGGCGATTGCTGAAAAGACCTCGCCATACAATTGCACTGACTATGTCGGTCCTCACCTTGATCCTGCCGAACAACCAGGCGAGGGGCAGAATCCGCCTAAAGTTTTCATGAACTGCATCGAGCCCATTGGGACTCAGCCTTAGAGCCAGAGGACAAAACGAGTGTGCATGTGCCCAGGTTGCATCGCAGCGCGGCCGAAGCTTGGGCCCTCCTGGTTTTGTCCTCAGCCTCTTAGCGCATTTTCACCACCCTCGCCGCGCCCGTCCAGACTTGGGTCGCGGCGAGTTCCGTCTCCGAATTGTGAACATGCATCAGCTATATTTGAGCAATGCCGTCAGGCCCAGAACCATCTGCACCTCCTTGCACCGAGATGGTCACCGCCTCCATGCCGTCCCACAGTGTCCTGCGCGACTTGCAGGCGACAACGTTTTATGAAAAGCAGTGGCTCCTCCAAGGCGGATCGCCCGAGGCTCTCCTGGACCAGTACCGTGCACACGGTTCAGTCTTGAGCTTCCTGCGCGGCACGATTTTCGCCATGCATCAGGAGCGCTATACGGAGGCGCATGACTTCCTGCGTACAGCGTTTTTGAAAAGCACCACATTGCAGGAGCGGCTGATGGTCAGCGTGTACAGCACTTCGCTCCAGCTTTATCTCTCCATGGAGAATCAGGCCAAGCAGCGGTCCTACCAGGGCGATGGACTGGAGCTGCTCCTGGATGGTCTGCACCAACTCCAGAGTTCGCCCGATCGGGATATGTTCGCGCTTGAAGTGGAATACCGGGTCCTGTGGATGATCGTTCACCTGCAGAACACAAGCGGCCGGTACAGCGAGAGCCTGCCATTCATCACCCAGATGCGGCACATTGCCTTCTTGATGGGCCACGAAGAGTTCCAGCATCGTGCAGACAGTCTCCGTGCCTGGGCGCTCGGGAACACCGGAGGATTTCACGAGGCGCTAACCCTCCGCAAGGAACTGGACACCAGGGACACCATGGCGTCCGTCACCACCAATGCTCTTGACATCGCGATGCTGTTGGCCAACCTTGGCAACCTGGACCAGGCCCTGGAAACCCTGAATGCCGCCACGCAGCTCCCGGATGATCAGCAGTGGATTTTGCTGATCCAGTCCATTTTTGGTGTGCAGAGCCTAGATATGCAGGAGACCCTCTTCACAGGGCGTTCCGCTCGCTACCAGTGGATGCCCGAGGTGCTCAGGCATCTGGCCCACCTTTACGCTCTGGAGCCTTTGCGATCCCGTACCGCTGATCGACTGAAACTGGCCAACCAGATTGTGGACAAAATGAAGGTTGATCTCCGCGGCTTCGGCAGTGATGACCGCTCCTTTGCCGCGTGGGTGCTGAGTGCAGCCCACCTCAACAGCCAGAACTATGGTCTGGCACGGCAGAGTTTATCCGGGCTCCCGCCGCTACACTCCGAACAGTTGCTCACTAGAGCGCTCCTGGCCGCTGCGCGACTGGAGCTGGCCCTTGAGCCAGGCTTCTATGAGGTCGAGACTGTCATGCGCAGCGAGCAGGACCTCCGCTCGATCTTTGGCACTGCTGAACAGCTCACGCACGCCTCGCCAGCAGGGCTGGCAAAAGCGGTGCAGAGGTGGCATCCGGTGGCCGCTGCATATCTCGCTGTCATGCCAGACCCGATTCCAGCCCTGCATTCTGCAGCGCAATCCATCATTCAAATTCGGTCCGCCTGCACCGCACACAACTTGATTCTGCCACCGCTATATATAGCGGAAACCGTTCTGAACGTTTTCGGCTATGACGTCAATGCGGAATTGAATGCGGCGATGCGTCGGCAACGCAACGCGCTTCAGGGTCAGATTGGTGCAGCCCGCACGTGGTTGAGGATCGTGCCGGCTGCACAGTTAACCTATGGGCTGCTAAAGGCGGCAGAAGGACAGGGATCCGTAGAACATCGTGCGGCAGCAGAACGGACGGCGGCGTCATATGGCCTGGTCCCCGCTTTGAGGAGTGAGTTTGCGGAGCTTGAACTCGCGCAGTTGTCGCAGGCCCTCCAATCATGGCTCGAAGGACGAAGCAACCATGCTTCCTTCATGAGTACTCTCGCAACTTAATTTTGTTGTGATCGCAGTGACCGGTAGTGATCCAGCCTTGACTTCACGCGACGTTGCGAGCGTTCGCCGATGACGTCAGTTAACGTCACTGACACTTCACGAGAAATGGCGTCCTGAACGCAGTGCGACCTGACTACCCTTCAAATCGCACAGTAGGCAGCAGAAAGTCGGCTCCTATACAGTATTTCTGCGACTTGAAGGGTAGTCAGGCCCGTCACATCTCATCCACGTCGTAGCCCCACGCGAGCAGGTCCTCGGGCGTCGGGGTGCGCTCGTCCATCAGCATCACCCGCCCCCCTTCCACCCGCGCGTGCACGAACAGTTCATTGCCCGGCTCGATGCCCCACAACTCGAACGTCAGGTCCGGCCACAGCGCTCCCACCGTCTCCAGCCACGGCACCGGCGCCGACCAGGCCGACGCAAACGTCACCGTCAACACGCCCGGCTCCGCCACGACCTCCACGTCCGCCGCGTCCCGACTGGACCCCCAGTGCATCGTCCGCCACGCCGCCCCATCCAGCGGTACGTCCGGCAGGGGGTCCACACCACCCGACTGCAGGCTCACCACCCGCTGCAGGTCCCCCAGACCACCCGCGTGGTAGCCCCGGGCCATCACCTCGGGCGGGACGGACACCTGCGCGGCGAAACTCAGCAACTGCGCGGCCACCGGGCCCCGGTCGTACTCTGGGGCCGCGCCCCGTTGTGCTGCACGCCACGCCCCCAGCACGTCATCCGTGCCCGTCACCACCAGTTTGTTCTGGCACCAGTTCGTCATGTCACCCCCATATACGCGCGCTCAGGACACGCGCGTTCCCTACACTCCAGGCATGCCGGACTCACCCCACCGCACACCCCGCTTCCGTCCCCCCTGGTGGCAGGTCATCCTGGTGATCTTCCTCGTGATCCTGATGGCGATCTCCCTCTGGCCCAACGGGTAGGCCATGAGCGGCAGCCGCACCGTTCCCGTCGTGATCGTGAATGCAGACCACGGAGCGCCCTGGGAACTTCTCGCCCTTGCGAGCGCGCTCCTGCTTCTGGCCTACGCTCTGCGTCACGTGCCCTGGGCCCGCTGGACCCTCACCGCGCTCGGCACCCTGGCCCTGATCGGCGCGGCCCTCGTGCAGTTCAACCTCTGACCACCCCGCAACCCCATAGGGCATGATGACCGTACTGAAGACCTGTTGCGCAGTAGTTGAAGGATCAGTGGGGAGCCGATTCGCGGCTCCCCACTGATCTGTCCCTACGCTCAGGGCGTGCAGAGGTGGTGGCGGCGTTGCCAACGGAGATTGACGAGTCCGGCGACACACCCCCACATCACGCCGTGCTGTGAGGTCCGATTCCTGAAAAACTCCTTGCAGACGCGAAATTTCTTGATGCGGCCGATGGCATTCTCAGCGCTGATCCGCACCTTGGAGATCAGCCGATTCAGCTCACGTTGCTCCTTGCTCAACTCGCCGTTCTTCGGTCGTTTGGCGGGCACGATGGTTTCCCAGTCCGGATAGACCTTCTCCATTCCGGTATAGCCCCGGTCTCCCCACACCCGGACGTGCCTGGGCAGTCGGTTCATCAGTCGGGAACGTCGCAGCACCTTCATGTCGTGGGTGCGACCGCTGGCGGTCGCACTGAGGTGCACGATCTGTCCTTCGGGCGTCACCGCCACCTGGGTTTTCAGGGTATGGGTCCTTTTCTTGACGCTGTAAAAGCGCTTCTTGTCCTTGGGCCGCCCGACCGCCTTCTTGCCGGGGTTCTCCCCCTTCTTCACTTTCGGCTGCCCGCGAGGTTGCTCAGTCCCATCCACGATCACGTCGGTCAGTTCGGGGAAGATCTCCAGAAACTCCTCCAGAGAGCGTATTTTCCTCGGGTTCCTGCTCGCCCCTCCAGGAGCCTCATCCGGCTCGGCCTGGAGCGTCCGGGGACGGAGGGGAGCAGGCAACGCCTGCTCCAGGACCGGCAGCAGGGCATGGATGTTCCGGCAGATGTTCGCCGCGTCCAGATCGAACAGGATGCCCAGAACATGCATGGTGAAGTACTGTCGCAGATAGAGCAGCGTGACCAGCAGTCGCTGGCTGAGGTCGAGCTTGAAGGTGTTGCCCGCTCCGATGCGCCGGACCCGTCCGGCGCGGGAAAGGGAGCGGTGATGACTCCGTTCCCACAAGGGCTCCAGTTCAATCAGCAGCTGGTCAAACTCGGCAGGACTCAACCCCACCAGCCGTTCAAAGGACCGCCCCCTGGATTTCAGCTTCTCAAGCCGCAACACCCTTGAACCTACCTGCTCCGACCTCTACTGCGCAACAGGTCTTGACCTCATGACCCACCCGCCCCGCACTCCCCCCACCGTCCGCGCGTACCTCCGCGTCTCCTCCGCCGCGCAGGTGGAGAAGTACAGTCTCGCCTTCCAGCGGGACAAGGCGCTGGCCTGGGCCGCGTACCAGGACCTCGGGCCGGTCCAGTTCTACGAGGAACGCGGCGTGTCCGGCAAACTCGACGACCGCCCCCAGCTGACCGCCCTGCTCGGCGAGATCCAGCCGGGCGACACCGTCATCGTCTACAGCCTCAGCCGCCTCGGGCGCGGCGGCGCTGTGCAGATGCTGGGCATCGTGGGCCGCATCAAGGACGCCGGGGCGCGACTGGTCAGCCTCACCGAGAACATCGACACCGAAACACCAGCCGGGCGCCTCATGCTCACCATCCTCGCCGCCCTCGCCGAATTAGAAGTCGAAACCACCCGCGAGCGCACCGCCGCCGGACGCATCCAGGCCGCCAGCCAGGGCATCTACCCGCAAAGCGGCGCCGTACTCCCCGCCGGGTACGAACGCGGCCCGGACGGGCGGATCGTCGAAGGAGCCTTCGCCCCCACTGTGCGAGAGGTCTTCAAACGCGCCGCCGGTGGCATCCCATTCAACGCTGTCGCGGACAGCCTCAACCGCGACGGCATCCCCGGCGCCAAAGGGAAACGCTGGTACCTCGCCACAGTCCGCGGCATCGTGCAGGAACCCACCTACCGCACCGGGCAGCTCCAGTACCGCCGCCGCAGCCACGAAGACACCCCCCACGCGTGGCTGCCCATCCCCTGCCCCACCCTCGTCACCGACGCGCAGTGGCACGCCGCGCAACGCACCGCCACCCGCAACCACGTCCGGCGCGACCCCACCCGCTTCCCGCTCTCCGGCCGCCTCACCTGCGGCTGCGGCACACCCCTCGTCGGGAACGCCCACAAGAGCGGCAGCGGCGGCACCATCCTCTACTACCGCTGCAGCCCCGAACGGCGCGGCACACCCACCTGCCCCGTCAGCGGCAAAGGCAGCAGCTTCTACGCCGTCAGCACCGTGGACGTCGCCGCGCGCCTCGCCCTCGCAGACGCCCTGCGCGACACCGAAACGCTCACCCGCCTGATCAGCCGCCCCCACGCAGACCCCCACGCCGCACAACGGACCCTCCTCGAGGAACGCCGCGCCGCCCTGATCGACCTGCACCTCGAAGGCCTCATCGACCGCGCCGAATTCGTCCGGCGCCGCGACGACCTGCAAGCCCAGATCCAGGCCCTCGTGCCGATCAGCACCCCCATCCTCCCCGCGCCAGAACTCACCGACCTCGCCGACGGCCTCCCCAGCCTCAACGACACCGAGTACATGGCCCTCCTCGATGACCTCGACGTGCACTTCACCGCGCAAAAAGGCGCGCACGTAGAAGTGCGCGCCCTGAACCTCCCCACCGCATAAACGCGTGTGGGACGGCTAAAAATTAACCTGCGTTGGAAAACTGCATTCGGAAGACGAATTTGGTGACGTCGGCTTTGAGGGTGTCGATCATGTCGTTGAACATGGTGGTGGCTTCGAACTTGTATTCGGTGAAGGGGTCGCGCTGGCCGTAGCCGCGCAGGCCGATACCCTGGCGGAGGACGTCCATGCCGTGGAGGTGTTCTTTCCAGAGCTGGTCGACGACCTGCAGGATGACGTAGCGCGAGAGGCTGTTCATCATGGTGGGGCTGAGTTCTTCCTTGCGGGTGTCGAAGGCGTCGGCGACGGCGGCGAGGAGGGTGTCCTGCGCTTCGGCGGGCGTCTTGGCGCGCAGGCTCTCGAAGTCGAAGCCTTCGAGCTGGGGGACGGCGTCGGTGATGGCGGCGCGCAGGCCGTCGATGTCCCAGCTTTCGTGGTTCTGGTCGATGGGGAGGTGCGTGGCGAGCTGGTGGTCGACGAAGTCGGCGATCATGCCTTCGGTGCTCTCTTCGACGTCGGCGTCCGGCCCGAGGAGCACTTCGCGGCGCTGGGCGTAGACGGTGTCGCGTTGTTTGCTCATGACGTTGTCGAATTCGAGGAGTTGTTTGCGGGTGCTGAAGTTGCGGTCTTCGACGCGCGCCTGGGCTTTTTCGATGGCGCCGGTGACCATCTTGGCTTCGATGGGCTGGGTGTCGTCCATGCCGAGGCGGTCCATCATGGCGACGACGCGGTCGTTGGCGAAGAGGCGCATCAGGTCGTCCTCGAAGGACACGTAGAAGCGGCTGCTGCCGGGGTCGCCCTGGCGTCCGGCGCGGCCGCGCAGCTGGTTGTCGATGCGGCGGCTCTCGTGGCGTTCGGTGCCAATGATGTGCAGTCCGCCGAGGTCCTTGACGCGCTGGCGGTCGGTGAGGGTGTCCGCCTGCAGCCCGATGGCCTGGTTGATGAAGTCCTCGTTCATGCCGGGGATCTGCATGCCGATCTGCATGGCGTCAGGGTCCTGGCGGCTGATGGCCTTGATGAAGTTCTCGACTTCCGGCGTGTAGCGGCTGAGGCCGAGTTGCTGTTCGATGGCCTCGCCGAGGATGAATTCGGCGTTCCCGCCGAGCATGATGTCGGTGCCGCGGCCGGCCATGTTGGTGGCGATGGTGACGGTACCCGAGCGGCCGGCCTGCGCGACGATGCTGGCTTCCTGGGCCTCGAATTTGGCGTTCAGGACGCTGTGCTGGATGCCGGCCTGCGTGAGGAGGTCGCTGAGCTGTTCGCTAGTGACGATGCTGGCGGTGCCGATCAGGACGGGGCGGCCGGTGGCGTGCATGTCCTTGACTTCCTGCACGACGGCGTTGTACTTGCCCATCTTGCTGCGGTAGACGAGGTCCTCGGCGTCCTTGCGCTGCACGCCGCGGTTGGTGGGGATCACGAGGACGTCGCTGCCGTAGATGTCGAGGAATTCCTTCTCCTCGGTCTTGGCGGTGCCGGTCATGCCCGCGAACTTGTTGTACAGGCGGAAGAAGTTCTGGTAGGTGATCGTGGCGAGCGTCTGGTTCTCGTTCTCGATCTTCACGCCTTCCTTGGCTTCGATGGCCTGGTGGAGGCCCTCGCCGTAGCGGCGGCCGGGCATGCTGCGGCCGGTGAATTCGTCGATGATGATGACTTCGCCCTCGGCGTTGACGATGTAGTCCTTCTCGCGGTGGTACAGTTCGCGCGCGCGGATCGCCTGGGTGATCATGTGCGCCTTGTCCATGTTGTCGGGGCTGTACAGGTCGCTCAGGGACAGCAGGCGTTCGATCTTGCTGATGCCGCCTTCCGTGATGTGCACCTGCTTGCCTTTCTCGTCGATGGTGTAGTCGCCGGTGGGTTCGGTGCGGACGCCGGGTTCGGCGGGTTCGCCCTTCTGGAGGCGGCGGATGAGTTTGGCGTACACGTAGTAGAGGTCGGTGGCTTTCTCGGCGGCGCCGCTGATGATCAGTGGGGTGCGGGCCTCGTCGATGAGGATGGAGTCGACCTCGTCCACGATGGCGAAGTTCAGGGGGTGGTCGGCGCGCAGGGCGAGGGCCTCGCGGCTCTGGGCCATGTTGTCGCGCAGGTAGTCGAAGCCGAGTTCGCTGTTGGTGACGTAGGTGATGTCGCAGGCGTACGCGGCCTGTTTCTGGTGGGGTTGCATCTCGCGGCTGGCGAGGCCGACGGTGAGGCCGAGCGTGCGGTACAGCAGGCTCATTTCCTCCATGCCGACCCGGGCGAGGTAGTCGTTCACGGTCACGAGGTGGCAGCCGCGGCCCTCGAGGGCGTTCAGGGCGAGGGCGAGGGTGGCGACGAGGGTTTTTCCCTCACCGGTGCGCATCTCGGCGATGCGGCCCTTGTGCAGGGCGTAGCCGCCGATGAGCTGCACGTCGTAGTGGCGTTTGCCGATGGAGCGGCGTCCGGCCTCGCGGATCAGGGCGAAGGCGGGGACGACGACGTCGTCGAGGGTCTCGCCGCCTTCGGTGACGCGGCGGCGGAGTTCCATGAAGGCCGCGGCGAGATCTTCGACCTTCTGGGTCTCTTCTTCCAGCGCGTTGACGGGCTGCACGATCGTCTTGATGATCTGCGCGACGTCGCGCTGGTTGTTGTCGAACATCTTATTGAGGACACGGAACATGACAAGCGAGTATAACGCGCGGGCCGGGCGCGGCGCGGCCTGATTTCAGTGAGGGGCGCATAAGCAACTTGAGCGGTTTTCACTCAGGGAGCATGAACGTCCGCTCCACGCGCGGTGAAGGCCGGGCAGCCTGGGCTCATGCGCGGCCCGTATCCTGCGCGCATGACCCTGAAAGTCCTGCCTGCCCTGCTGATCCTGCCCCTGCTGGGCGCCTGCGCGCCCGTCGCCTCGCTGCTCGCCAACGCGGAGGCGGATGGTCCCGCGCCGCGCCGCGCCGGGCCGCTGGTGGTCGGGCAGACTTGGACGGTCAGCGGCCCGGTGGACGGCATGACCGTGACGCAGTCCGTGAACGTCACCGATCTGGTGGACGTCGCCGACGGCACCGCCAGCGTGAACGGCCGCGATCAGGCCGACGCGTTCGGCGCGGCCCGCGCGGGCTTCACGGTCGCCACGTACGACGGGAACCGCCGCGTGCTGCGCTTCGACTGGATCGCGGAGAACGGCGCGACGTACTCCTGCCGGATCGACACGCTGCTGTCCCAGCCGTACCGGGGTGAACTGACCCTGAAGACCGGGGGCCGCACCGCGACCGGGACGTGCTCTGCCGTCAGCAACTGATACAGACTCCGGTTGAAAGGTGTGCAACATCTTTCAACCCGAGCGAAGCGAGCAGGAGAAAAGCGGTTTCCGGGCGTGGAGTGGACAGACCCGGTGTTCTTCCGATCTGTCCATGAAACAAACGGAATCCGCATGACCGTCATGACCAGGGGCGACCGAGCAGCACGCCGGTCGCCCCCTCCCCTGTCGGGTCACCAGCGGTAGCGGTCGTCCCAGGTCTCGCCCCGGCGGATGAAGGGCGCGCGGGTGCCCAGCACGCGGTGACCGCCCTTCACGGCGGCGCGCACGATCACGCGCGGGTCCAGCCCCGGGTGAAGGCGCTGCGCGAAGGCGACGTCCTCGCGCACGTCGAGACTGCCGCCGCTGGCGACGGAATCGGTGCCCAGCGCGACCTCCACCCCGGCCGCCGCGAAGGCCGCCCAGGGGAACACGCCGCACTCCAGATGGTGGTTGCTGCGCGGGCAGGTCACCACGGCACTCCCGACCCGCGCGACGCGCGCGATGTCATCCGGGGTGACGTTCACCATGTGGATCAGGGTGGGTTTCGCGTTCAGGACGCCCAGTTCGTCCAGGTACCGCACCGGGGTCAGGTCCGCCTCGGGTGCCCGCCCGATCACGTCCGCGAAGGTGTCGGGGTAGAAGGGCGCCAGTCGGTTCTCCCAGATGGGGCCGCCACCGCGCGTGTACAGGTCGTGCTCGGCGGGGTGCTCGGCCACGTGGATCTGGAGGGGCAGCCCCTCCCCGGCGGCGTAGTCGCACAGCAGCCGCATCAGGCGATGGCTGACGGTGTGCGGCGTGTGCGGGGACAGGCCCACGCGCGGCCCGCCGGGACGCTCCTGCGCGCGCCAGCCTTCGATCCGTTCGCGCACCGTGCGGAAGATCTCATCGGCCTTCTCCGGGAAGGTCCCCAGCACCTCGTAGTACAGGACGCCGCTCAGGTCCTCGCGGGGCAGCAGGGTGTCCATGACGTCCGGGGCGTGCATGTATACGATGTCGCCCACGCCTCCCGCACCCAGCCCGGCCAGGGTGTCCGCGCCGTGCCGGGCGGCCTCGGCACTGCGTTTCTCGCGCTGGGGCACGACCACCTCGGGAATCCAGCGGAAGTACGGCAGGGCCATGAACTCGTACGTGCTCATGTCCAGGTGCGTGTGGGCGTTCACGGGCGGAGGCGCGATCACGGACCCGGCGCGTTCCTCGCGCGCGTGGGGGTACGCGGCGCGCAGCGTGTCAGGGTGCCCGGTCGCCGCGACCGTCCCGCCCACCACGACCACCGCGCCGGGACTCTGCGCGCCGCCCATGCCGGTGTACAGCACGTCGCAGGTGAGCAGGCGGGGCGTGTGCGGGTCGCTGTGGGTCATGCGCGCCATGCTACGCCGCGCGTGCGGGACAGACGGACCGCGCCGCGCGTGCAGGACACGGCGGCGCGGCACAGGTTGAGCCAGATTCAGTGGGCGGCGATGTCCTGGCCCTGCTGTTCGCGGGCGAGTTTGTCCCAGTCGATGCGGCGGCGCCGCCATTCGAAGATCAGGACCTTCACGATCTCTTCCGCGCCGCGGGCGAGGAACACGCCCCAGACACCCAATGGGGAGTAGAGGCCCAGGCCGATGGCGAGGGGGAGGCCGACGACGAACGCGCCGATGACGTCGCCGATGATGACGCCCTTGCCGTCGGCCGCGCCGGGGAGGACGCCGCCGCCGATGATCATGTTCCGGACCTTGAAGATCTGGAACGCGGCGCTGATCAGGATGCCGATCAAGGCGATGTGGTGCACGTCGCTGCCGACACGGGGGAACAGGCTGGGGACCAGGACGGCACTCAGGGCGAACAGCAGGCCGAAGCCCAGTCCGGTGGCGAGTCCGGCGCGGCTGATGCGCCGCAGCCACACCTGGGCGGCGGCGGCGTCCCCGGCGCCCAGGGCGCGGCCGATGAAGACGGTGGCGGCGCTCATCAGGCCGAACGAACCCACGATGAAGATGCCTTCCAGCGTGCCGACGATCTGGCTGGCGGCCAGCGCGGCGGTGCCGACGCGGGCGTACACGGCGGCGTACAGGAACCCGCCGAGGCTCCAGGCGAACTCGGTGAACGCGATGGGCGCGCTGATGGTCAGCAGCGGCGCGGCGATGGACCGCCAGGCGTCGCGGGCGGGCAGGGTGAGCGCGGCGAGGTGGCGCGGGCCGTAGATCTGGTAGGCGAGCAGGGCGGTCTTGAGGATGTTCGCGAACACCAGCGCCCAGGCGGCGCCGACCACCCCGAGTTGCGGGAGGGGGCCGACGCCGAACACGAGGCCGTACGCGAGGAGGCTCTCGACGATGACGGTGATGACGGTGGCGACCAGGGGGGTGCGGGCGTGCCCGAGGGAGCGCAGGGCGCCGCTGAGGATCCAGGCGAGGCTGCCGGGGATCAGGGCGAGCATGCTGACCTGCATGTAGGGGGTGGCGGTGCGGGTGACGGCGTCCTCGCCGCCCGCGAGGCTCAGCAGGGGTCCGGCGAACAGCACGACCGGGACGGTCAGGAGGGCCGCGGCGAGCACGCTGGTGACGACGCTGACGGTCAGGGTCTGGTTCACGCCGGGCCGGTCGGCGGCGCCGTGGCGGCGGGCGACGAGGATGCTGGTGCCGCTGCCCAGGGCGCCCAGGGTGACGAAGAACAGGAAGCCGAGGCTGCCGCTGAGGCCGACGGCGGCGACGGCGACGGCGCCGAGCGTGCCGACGATGATCTGGTTGATGAAGGTCAGGACGAGCTGGATGACCATTTCCAGGCTGACGGGAACGGCGATGCTGGCGATCTCGCGCGCGGGGCTCTTGATCGATTCAGTTGGGGGTGGGGTGGGGGCCGTGACGGCTGACATACCTCCACCCTACACGGCGCGGGTCAGCGGGGCATCCGCCAGGTGGCGCAGTCCCATCTCCTCCCACACGTCTTTTCATTTGTGAACCAATCTGCGATTTTTCTTGACATTCATCAATCATGGCAGGCAGAATGCCCCTCAAGAGGCAGCCCCAATGACCCAGGACCCCAGCGTGACCACCGACCACCCCGCCCCCCTGATCCCCGCGACCTCGTGGGCGATCATCGACTCCACCCTGCGGGAGGGCGAACAGTTCGCACGCGGGAACTTCAAGACCGAGGACAAGATCGAGATCGCCCGCGCGCTCGACGCCTTCGGCGTGGAATTCATCGAGGTCACCACCCCGATGGTCAGCGCGCAGACGCACGCGGACATCCGCCGCCTGACCGGGCTGGGCCTGAAGGCCAAGTTCCTCACGCACGTCCGCTGCCACATGGACGACGTGCAGCGCGCCGTGGACACCGGCGTGGACGGCCTGGACCTGCTGTTCGGCACCAGTTCGTTCCTGCGCGAGTTCAGCCACGGGAAGAACATCGGGCAGATCATCGACACGGCGCAGCAGGTCATCAGCTGGATCAAGACCAACCACCCGGACCTCCAGATCCGCTTCAGCGCCGAGGACACCTTCCGCAGCGAGGAAGCCGACCTGATGGCCGTCTACAAGGCCGTCTCAGATCTGGGCGTGCACCGCGTCGGCCTGGCCGACACCGTCGGCGTCGCCACGCCCCGGCAGGTGTACACGCTGGTCCGCGAGGTCCGTAAGGTCATCCACGCCGAGTGCGGCATCGAATTCCATGGGCACAACGACACGGGCTGCGCCGTCAGCAACGCCTACGAGGCCGTCGAGGCAGGCGCCACCCACATCGACACGACCATCCTCGGCATCGGGGAACGCAACGGCATCACGCCGCTCGGCGGCTTCCTGGCCCGCATGTTCACCTTCGACCCGCAGGGATTGATCGACAAGTACAACCTCGACCTGCTGCCCGAACTGGACCGCATGATCGCCCGCATGGTGGACCTCCCCATTCCCTGGAACAACTACCTGACGGGCGAGTTCGCGTACAACCACAAGGCCGGGATGCACCTGAAGGCCATCTACCTGAACCCCGGCGCGTATGAGGCCATCCCGCCCGGCGTGTTCGGCGTGGGCCGCCGCATCCAGGCGGCGAGCAAGGTCACGGGTAAGCACGCCATCGCGTACAAGGCCCGCGAACTGGGCCTGCACTACGGCGAGGACGCCCTGCGGCGCGTCACGGACCACATCAAGGCGCTGGCCGAGCAGGACGAACTGGACGACGCCCACCTGGAACAGGTGCTGCGCGAGTGGGTCAGCGCGTAAAGGAGGCCCTGAGCGGTCAGGTCATCTGCCCTGCCGCGCCCCGGCGGGTCGGCCTATCGTGACCGGTATGCCGCTGATCGTGCCGACCGTCCGGAACCTGGAGCGCCTGCGGAAGCGGTATCAGCCGCTGTCCACGAACGCCGTGACGACCGGCGACCTCATCCACGAGGTCGTGGAGGTCGGCCGGGGCGAGGAGGTCTTCCGGCGCGCGTCGGGCGCCCTGCGCCGCTGGGACACACACCGCTCATGGTGGCTGCGGGTGCATCCGGCGGACGAGCCGCCCACGCCGGGGCAGACGGTCGTCATTCAGGTGCAGGCGGGGCGCTTCAGTCTGCTGGCCCTGGCGTTCTGCGACCGCGTGACGGACGTGATCGACGGGCCGCGCCGCTGCGGCTTCACGTACGCCACGCTGCCCGGCCACCCCGAGCGGGGGGCAGAAACATTCCTGGTCGAGTGGCACGCTGACGACCGCGTGACGTTCACCGTGCGGGCGGTCAGCCAGCCGGGGTGGCCCGTGCTGCGACTGGTCCGTCCGGCGCTGGCGTGGCTGCAGGGACGGGCGACCCGTCAATACCTGCGGGCCATCTCGCGCGCGGCGGTCGCGCAGAATGCCTGAATGACCACGACCGACCCCCTGGCCGCTCCCCTCCTGTTCCGCGCCCTGTCCGACGGCGGGTCGGGCGGGAAGCGCGTGGCGGTATTCCTGCAGGGCGGCGACGAGCAGGCGCGGGCTGCCGCGTCCGGCGCGCCGCTGAGCGTGTTCGTGCAGGCCGCCGACCCGACCGGGCTGAGGCTGAGGGTGTTCACGCCCACCAGGGAGAAGGGCAGCAGCGACAGCGCCGCCATCGCCGCGCTGAGTGCCGTGCACGCGCAGGTGGGCCTGCTGGACATCGTGGAGGTCACGCAGGGCGACCCGGAAGCGGGAGGGGAGGTCCAGAGCGCACAGCTGTGCGGCGGCGAGTGGGTGCTGCGCCAGGGCCTCGCCACGGCGCGGGAGGTGCAGGCGGACCTCTCCCCCGTCGGGCTGGCGGGGCAGGAAGCGTGGGTGGGCAGCACGGGCCGCCCGAACCTGATCGTGCAGGTGCCGACCCTGGCCGCGCTGGAGGCCTTCACCCCGGACGACGCGGCGATCGGTGCCGTGAACCGCGCGACCGATACCACGGGACTGGTGCTGTACACGCTGGGCGGACCGGGCCGCGTGGACCTGAGCTTCCGCGCGTTCGGCCCCCTGAAGGGCTTTTCCGAGGACGCCGCGAGCAGCAACATGCTCGCCTGCCTGATCGGCGTGCTGGGCGGGCGCGGGCAGCTGCCGGGGGACGCGAACCTGCTGCGGGCCGCGCAGCGCCGCCCCGGTCAACCCGCCCGCCTGACCGCGCAGTTCGCGCCACTGCGGGATGGGGTGGAGGTCTGGGTGGGTGGCCTCGCCGCGCCGGACGCCCCGAACTGATACGGACTCCGGTTGAATGGTTTGCAAAAACCGTTCAACCCGAGCGGATGCGAGAAGGAGCAAAGCGGGTTCCGGGCGTGAAGTTGGCAGATCGGTGGTGTTCCGATCTGTCAACGAAACAGACGGAATCCGTATGAGGCGGATTCCGTGCCCGGACTGAACGGTCCTTGCAGCCCGTTCCAGCGGAGTCCGGATGCGCCCCGCCCCGCAGCGGCTCACGGAGCGGCGGGGGGCGGACCTTTAGACTGCTCCCATGGAGCTGTTACTCGACCTTCACCCCGACGCCTACCCCCTGGAGGGCTTCCGGCGCCGCCAGCTGCTCGACTGGGTCTACGGGCAGGGCGCCGGGACCTTCGACGCCATGACGAACCTCCCGGCCGCCACCCGGCAGGAGCTGGAGCGGACGTACCTGCTCAATCCCTTCAAGCTGATCGAGACGGTGCGCAGCGCCGACGGCAGCGTGAAGTACCTGTTCACCCTGCAGGACGGCCGCCAGATGGAAGCGGTGTACATGCCGTACCTGGACCGCAAGACCATCTGCGTGTCCACCATGGTGGGCTGCCCGGCCCGCTGCGCATTCTGCGCGACGGGCGCCATGGGCTTCGGCCGGAACCTGACCCCCGGCGAGATCGTCGGGCAGGTGCTGGCCGTCGCGGGCGGCGAGGACATCGCCCCGCGCGAGATCCGCAACCTGGTGTTCATGGGCATGGGCGAGGCCATGCTGAACTACGACAACACCATGCTGGCCGCGCGCATCCTGCTGCACCCGGACGCGCTGGGCATGAGCAAACGCCGCGTGACGCTGTCCACCGTCGGCATCGCCAAGGGCATCCGGCGACTGGCGGCCGAGGACGACCTGGGCATCAAGCTGGCGATCAGCCTGCACGCCCCGGACGAGGAGACCCGCAAGCGCATCATCCCGACCGGGCAGGTGAACTCCATCGAGGAGATCATGAGTGCCGCCCGCGAGTACCAGGACGTCACGGGTCGGCGCATCACCATGGAGTACACCATGCTGCGCGGCATCAACGACCACCTCTGGCAGGCGGAACTGCTGGCCGAGCTGCTGCGCGGGCTGGTCAGTCACGTGAACCTGATTCCCATGAACCCCTGGCCGGGCTCGGACTTCGAGAGCAGCACCGAGGAGCAGATCCAGGCCTTCTACGACCTGCTGGAGGCGCGTGGCGTGGACGTGAGCGTGCGCCGCTCGCGCGGGCGGGACGCGGGCGCCGCGTGCGGGCAGCTGGCCCTGAAACGCCCAAATGCGCACAGCGGCGGCGCGGCCTGAACGGCTAGCATGCACGCAGCCGAATACGCAGTCAGATGAGTAAGGGTTAGGAGAGAGGTTAATGCTACGCTACAGGCGTTTCCGACCCATCAGGAGGCCCATAAGGTGACACATACACGTTCCGTTCTGCTGGCGCTCACCCTGGCCCTCGCGAGTCAGGGCGCCGCCCAGACCATGCTCGAGACCGCCACCACCATCGGCGTGCAGAACACCCTGCAGTCCGCCGGTACGCCCGCCATCCCCAACGTCACCGTGCCCCAGGCGGGCGCGGCCGCCCCCGGCGCCGGTGCGGCCAGCGTCCCCGCCACGGTCGTCACGCCGCTGACCGCCGACCAGCAGGCCCTGCTGGCCCAGGCCCGCGCCGCGTACGAAGCGAACAACTTTGCCGAGGCCCGCCGCCTGTACGAACAGCTGATCACGCAGAACTACACCAATCCCGCCCCGCACTTCGGACTGGCCCTGACCCTGTTCGCGCAGAACGACGATCGGGGCGCCGCCTTCGAACTGCAGCAGTTCATGGCGCTGGCCCCCGACCGCTTCGAGGGTCCCTACAACCTCGGCGTGATCGCCAGCCGCGCCGGACGCCGCGACGACGCCCTGAAACTGTACGAGCAGGCCGCTGGCCTCATGAAGGACCAGGCGGGGCCCGCCGCGCAGCGTCAGGTACTGGAGGCCCTGGCCGCCGAGCAGACCCGCAAGGCCGACTTCACGGCCCTGAGCGTCACCCTGGCCGCCATCGCCGTGATCGACCCGCAGGATCAGGACGTGCAGTACCGCCTCGCGCAGGCCCGCACCCTCAGCGGTCAGGGCGCCGCCGCGCTGCCCGGCGTGTACACGCTGCTGCAGGCCGCCCCTGAACGCGTGGACGCCGCGCTGCTCCTGGCGGACATCTACGTCGCGCAGGGCCTCCCGGACCGCGCACTGCGGGAACTGGACGCCGCCGCGCCCCGCGTGAAGACCGGCGCCGACCGCTCGGTCCTGCTGCTGCGCAAGGCCAGCGTCCTCGCGCAGACCGGCGACACCCGCGCCGCCGTGTTCGCCGCGCAGGCCGCCACCCGCGAGGACCCCAAGAACGCCACCGCGTTCGCCCGTGAAGGTGAGCTGCGCGCCGCGCGCAACGACCGCCCCGGCGCGCTCACCGCGTACCTGAACGCCGTGAAGCTCGACCCGCAGAGTGCCGCCTACCGCGCCGCCCTGGCCGGGTGCGCCTCACGCTGAACCAGGACGCGCAGGCCCAGGCCGACGCCGCCCGCGCCCTGACGCTGCGCCCCGACGACGCCACGCTCGCCCGCGCGCTGTTCGTGCAGGGCGTCGCCGCGTACCGCCAGGGGCAGTACGCCCAGGCCCGCGCGGCCCTGAGCTCCAGCCAGACCCGCGCGCCGGGCGCCGACACCGCCCTGTGGCTGGGCCTGAGCGCCTACGCCGCGAAGGACTACGCCGCCGCCGCGACCGCCCTGGCCGAGAGCGTCAAGTTGAACCCCACCCCCACCGCCCGCCTGAACCTGGGCAGCGCGCTGCTCGCCACCGCCCGCTACGCGGAAGCCGAGGCGGTCCTGCGCGGCCTGGTCAGCGAGAACCCCAAGAACGCCGAGGCATGGTACCTGCTGGGCCTCGCGCAGCGCGCCCAGACGCGTGAAACCGAGGCCCGCACCTCCCTGAAGGCGGCCGCCGCGCTGGGCAACGCCCGCGCCCTGGAGGCCCTGAAGTGAGCCGCGCCGCAGGACCCCGCCGCTGGCCGGACCTGATGATCGGCGCGCTGGTCCTGCTGCTCCTCGGCGGGTTCGGCACGCTGCTGCTGCGCCCCCAGGCCGGCACACCCGTCAGCGCCGCGGCGGACAGCGGCACGGACGCCCCCGCGACCGACACCACGACCCTCGACTCGGTCCCCGGCGCCCCCGGCAGCACGGAATCCACCGATGCGGCCACGGCACCTGTCAGCACCACCGAGATCACTGCGCCCACCGGACAGGACAGTGTCACCTCGCCCGGCAGTGACGCGCCGCAGGCGGACGGCAGTGCCAACCCCGGCAGCGTCCCCTCCACGGACGGCGCCGACACCCCGGTGATCGCCGCCGCGCCCATCGGCACCCCCGACCCCACCCTGACCGACACGCAGACCGCCCCCCAGACCGAGGACGCCGACCCGGCCAGCGCGGACCCCGCCAGCGACACCCCGGCCACTGACCCCGCCGCACCCGCCGCCCGCACCGGAGGCGCCGTGCCCACCAGCGAGCAGCGCACCCCGCTGCGCAGCGACTACCGCATCACCCTGGGCACCTTCGGCAGCGACGCTGCCGCGCAGAGCGCCACGCAGGGCGTCGGTGCCCTCGGGTACACCGTGTATCCCATCACCGTCGCCGCCGGGGTCGTCGCGCAGGTTGGCCCCTTCGCCGACGAGGCCACCGCCCGCGAGGCCCTCGCCGACGTGCAGCGCGCCTACCCCGGCGCGGTCCTCTACCCACCCAGGGACCGCAGCCTGAGCACCCCCAGCACGCCAGCGACCACCGGGGCCACTGCTGAAACCGCTCAGACGACCCCCGCCGAGCCCGCCACCCCGGCACCCACCGCCACCACGCCCACGTACCTGCAGGTCGGCGCATTCGACCGCCTGGAAAGCGCGCAGAACCTCGTGCAGCAACTGCGCGACCTGGGCTACAACCCCACCGTGAACGCCCCCGCCGGGAAGAAAGTCACCGTCCTGGTCGGACCGTACACCGGCGATCCCCTCACCCGCACCGAGACCCGACTTCAAGAGAACGGACTCGACAGCTTCCGGGTCCGCTGAACGTGGCTGAAATCCCCACCGCCGCCATCAGCCGCCTCGTGACGTACCTGCGCATCCTCGAACAACTCGAACTGCAGGACGTCAGCCGTACCAGCAGCACCGACCTCGCCGAACGGGCGGGCGTCACCGCGTTCCAGGTCCGTAAGGACCTCGCGTACTTCGGCCGCTTCGGCACGCGCGGCATGGGCTACACCGTCCCCATCCTGAAACGCGAACTCGTGCGGGTCCTCGGCCTGAACCGCACCTGGAACGTCGTCATCGTCGGCGTCGGCCGACTCGGGCAGGCCATCGCCAACTACCCCGGCGCCAGCGACTACCAGTTCCAGTACGTCGGCCTGTTCGACGTGAACCCCGACCTGATCGGCACACAGGTCCGCGGCCTGACCGTGCAGCACCTCGACACGCTGCGCGACTTCACCCAGACGCAGACCGTCGACATGGGCTTCCTGGCCGTCCCACCCGACCGCGCGCAGGACGCCGCACAATCGCTTGCAGACGCCAGCGTGAAAGGTATCCTGAACTTCGCCCCCACCGTCATTCAACCCCGCACCACCGAACGACCGGGCCACACCGACCTCAGCGACGAGTGGCGCGGCGTGATCGTCGAGAACGTCGACTTCCTCGCCGGCATGAAACGCCTCGCCTTCTACATCCTCAACCCGCACCTCAAAGACGCTCCCACCCCGGAGGACCCCGCATGAAAAAATTTCCCCTCCTCGCCCTGCCCCTGCTGCTCGCCGCCTGCACCGACCCCAGCACAACCCCACCGGTCGGCCCTCAGGTCGGCATGACGCCCAGCATCAACGGCGCGGACATCACCGTGGATGTCGAGGTCAAATACGACGCCAGTGGCGTCCCTGAGAGCCTCAGTTCACTGACCACCACCACCCAGCCCACCGTGAACTTCAACGTCGCCGCGTCCAGCCTCGGCATGACGCTGACCGGCTACGAGGTCAAGGTCATGGACAGCGCCGGCGCCCAGTTCGCCGGGACCGACGGCCAGTACACCCGGTCCTTCGGCGCCCGCGTTGCCGGCGGGTACGCCTGCAAGACCGGCACGACCATCGACTACGCCACCGACCAGTGCGACTACGTCAACAAGGTCCCCTACGCCCGCACCGTTCAGGTCGGCCAGGTGCCACTGCTCGTCGACGCCATCTCCGAGGAGGCGCGGCGGATGTACGTCGACGCGTTCCCTGACGAGACGTGCCCCACGCTGCGCATGAACGTGACCTTCACCGGGTATGACGACCTGAACCGCGTCATCACGCCCATCACCGTGACCAACGCCCCCATTCAGGTCACCTGCAACACCAAGTGAATCCCGGAGTGCCCACCATGACCAGAACACGAATCCCAGCCCTGGCCCTGACCACCACCCTCCTGCTCGCTGCCTGCGGTCCAGGTGTTCCCACTCCCGGCAACGGCAATACTGGAGGTGGCACCGGCACCAGCGGCACGCCGACCGTGAACATCACGCCCACCAGCGGCACCACCCTGGGCGGCGCCGCACTGACCGGCCCCGTCGCGCAGTTCCGGGTGAAACTGGCCGATCAGGACGGCACGGTCACCGCCGTGAAATGGACCGTCACCCAGGGCACCACCGTCGTCGCACAGGGCGCCGTCCCCAGCGCAGAGATCAAGGCCGACACGACCCTGACCCTGCCCACCCTGCCCGCCGGGACCTACACGCTGTCGGTGACCGCCACCGACAACAGTGGCAAGACCGGCACCGCCACCACCCAGTTCACGGTGGACGCCCAGCGCCCAGCGCTGACCAGCGTGAAGGTCGACGGGACCGCCATCACCGACGGCGCCACCCTGGACCGACTCGTGAACCAGAGTGCCATCCTGACCGTCACCTCGACGGACAACGCCAGCAGCCCGGTCATCAGCGTGTACAACGGCACCACCCTCGTCGCGCGCGACCAGGGAACTTTGACCTTCGACCTGAAGAACAACGCGGCGGGTCCGGCCATCTACACGGTCGTCAGCACCGACGCCGTCGGTAACAGCGTCTCCCAGACGTTCACGGTCAACTACGCGCAGACGAACACCGAGACCGCCGCGCCCGCCCCGGTCCTCCTCATTAACAATACGGACGCCGAACCGTACAGCAACGTCCTGAGCCTCACCGCGTCCGCCGGTGTCGCCCCAGGCGTCAGCGTGAAGCAGATGATCCTGCAGGTCACCGACGCCAAGGGCATCGTGGACACCACCACGTTCACCAGCACCTCGGAAAACGCCACCTTCAACATCGACACCACCAAGTACCCCGACGGCAGCCTGAAACTGCAACTGATCGTCATCGACAGCACCGACAAGCGCGGCCTGAGCGCCGTGAAGACCGTTCAGATCGCCAACAGCGTCGCGCCGACCATCACCATCGTGTCCCCGACCAACGGCTCGAACGTTAGCGGTCCCACTCAGGTCAAGGTGCAGTTCCGGCAGAACAACACGGAATTCACCTTCCAGCCCGCCATCGCCACGCTCGATATAATCGACTCGCGCGGAGCGGTCGTCACCACCCAGACCGCCCCCATCGTCGCCACGAACCAGGGGCTGTGGGAAGCGACCACCACCGTCGACTTCAATGCCACTCAGTACCTGAACGCGGGCTACACGCTGCGCGCCACTGCCGTCGTGCAACTGAAGAATGAGACCACGACGCGCACCCTGACTGCGACGTCCACCGTTGAGAACCGTTCGGTCACGCAGGAACCACCGGCCTTGAACATCCTGCTGCCCGTCTTCTATGACGCCCAGGCAACCCTGCGGCCCGTCCTGACGCGCAAGAGCGCCGTTGCCGTGCAGGTCAGCGACAGTGACAGCATCGTCAAGCTGGATCTGCAATTCATCTGCGACAAGGCCAACAAACTCCCGACGCAGACCTGCAACACCACGGCTTACAACTTCAACATCCCCATCAACAGCGCTGGACTGTTCTACAGGGTGTTCAACACAGGCGTCCTGATGGATGGTCAGCCCTTCGTCGAGAACGGTAATTACGTGCTGCGCGTCACAGCCACCGACGAGGCGGGCAACTCCAACTTCAAAGAGATGAACGTCCTGGTGGACCGCAGCCGAGCAGGTATCCCCAACCTGACTTTC
This sequence comes from Deinococcus sp. JMULE3, assembly GCF_013337115.1. NCBI lineage: Bacteria > Thermotogati > Deinococcota > Deinococci > Deinococcales > Deinococcaceae > Deinococcus > Deinococcus sp. JMULE3. The sequence continues at coordinate 2,928,967 of NZ_SGWE01000004.1, read as the reverse complement.
AACCGCGTGGCTATCTTCGATGACGGTGGCAGCCGATTCACTCCGACGGCAGCCAACTGGTTCATCGGCAGTGGAATTTCAGGGCTGGATGCGCTTGGTCGACCAGTGCCCATCCTGGATCAGAACGTCAATACGGTCCGGGCACTCAGTCTCTGGTACAACTCGAACGAGGAGGGGCTGTCCGAGACCTCGCCGTCCCTCGTGGGGATCAATCCGCAGGTCACCCCAGGCAGCACCTTCTCCACGGGTTACAACTACTTCAACGCGACGGGCGGGTACCTCAACAGCTTCCTTGTACAGGACCTCACCACGGGCGTCGTCGAGTATTACCCTGGCACCCGCGTCCTGGTCAGCACCCGCTAACCACCGTTCAGAACATTCCGCCGGGCGCCCGATGGCGCCCGGTTATCGTTTTGCCGCACCGGACTCTCCCCGACCCTGAATCTCCCTTGAACACGAGCCTTACCGTTCCAAGGTCCCTCACCACCCGTTGGGGTCGTGGTCGGGTTCTTCGATGAGTAGCCACAGTTGGCGTTGCTGCTGGGCGGCGTTGTTCTGTGCGTCGAGGAGGACCTGTTCGAGTTCGGTGGCGAGGTGGGGGTGGCGGCGCCGGAAGTGGGCGTAGTCGCAGAGGATCAGGGCGTAGCGGGCGCTGATCTGGTCGGGGTCGGTGAGGATGTCGTAGAGGGCGTCCCAGTTGCGGCCGAAGGTGTCGCGCAGGGCGAGACCCTTGAGGAACGCGAGCATCAGGGTGTCCTTGTCGTGGACGGCGCCGAAGTCGATTTCGCGGACGGTGATCTGGTAGCCGGCGGCGATGATGCGGGGTTCGTGTGGGGCGGCCTGGAGGCCGTCCGGGGGGCGTTGAAGATCTGGATCATTGGATGCTCCGGAAGGTGCGGTAGTGGTCGGGGGTGTAGTGGCAGTCGTCGGTGCGGGTGGGGGGTTGGCCGCCGCAGACGATGCGGCGGGCGCCGCGGTCGTTCTCGCCGGGGGTGGGGACGGTGTATTCGCGGTAGTAGCCGCTGGGCCGGGTGGGGAGGCGGCGTTCGCGGTTGCCGAAGGCGCTGCCGTCTTTGGCGTAGCGGAAGGGGCCGCCCTGGGCGATCTGGCGCATGACCTGTTGGCCTTCGCGTGGGAGGGCGCTGAGGGGGATGGTGGCGGCGGTGGACTGGCGCTGAGTGGACTGGCGCTGGGTGGTCTGGGGCTGGGTGGTCGTCTTGCCGGTCGTGGCGTTATCCGTCGTGATGGTGGTGCGGGTGGTGACCTGGGTGCTGTCGCTGCGGATCACGGCGTCGTCACGCGGGGTCGTGCAGGCAGCCAGGAGCAGGGGAATGAGCAGGAGCAGGGTGGGCCGGGCGGGGTTCACCCGGTCAGTCTAGGCTGCGCTGCCTGAGCCACCGCAGCAGGTCGCCTTGCAGGTGGGTTAATCCCTTGTAGGCGGTCTGCTCCGGTGTCATGGATTCAATAGCGGCCGCGAGGGCCTGAGCGTGCGCGGGCGTCTGCACGGCATCCGTCAGTGGGTGAACGAGAGGGCGGATGGTGAACAGGGCGCCGTGCGCGTCCTGAAAGCCGATCAGGGTCTGCCGTTCGACGCGCAGGTACGCCCGGTCCGGGTCGAAGCGGGTGTCGTGGGCGCGGTCCTCGTCGGGCGGGGCGGCGGGGTGGTGATCGAGGCGACCTGTCATGCTGAGGCCCCACGCGAAGCGGATGAACGGCCCGCGATTGATGGCGGCGTCTACGAGGCGCGGCGCGGTGGCGTTCATGGGGCCGCTGCCCGCGACGGGTTCGTGCACGGTGCGGAAGTCCCGGCCGAGTTTGTCGCGCGGGTCCCAGTGCTGTGGCATGAGGACGTGGGTGGCCGCCAGCCAGTCCGCGCCGGTGCGTGGGTCGCGGGCGATCAGCGCGAGGTCCTCCTGGGTGTTCAGGCCCAGGAAGTCCAGCGCGTGGAGAGGCTGCACGTCGGCCACCAGGGCTGAGTGCGGCGCGTTGTGGCGGCACAGGTCTGTGACGGCGTTCCAGCGCGGGTCGAGGGTGGCCTGCCAGCCCAGCAGGTCGTTGCGCAGGGTCGCGCCGTCCCATGTGATCGCGCCGCCACTGTCGCGGGCGAGGGTCGCGGCGACGTGCGTCAGGGCCGCCTCGCGCAGGTCCGGGGTCAGGGCCGCCTCGCCCATGTACTCGTGCGGGGCGCGGCTGTGCGCGGCGACCTTGCTGGCACTGAACGCGGCGTACGCGTCGTCCAGCGTGAAGGTGTGCCCCTCGGGGCGGGGGTCGTCCAGCCAGGGAATGGGCTGCTGGCCCATCCGGTACAGGCCGGCGGACACGGTGTACGTCCCGTTCAGGAACGGGCGGTAGAGGGTGGGTGGGGCCACGCCCTGCATTCTGGCAGGACGGCAGTGGGGGCGGCCGGTCACATGGACCAGGCCGCCCCCGGTGGCAAAGCGTCAGGCGAGGTTGCCGTTGGTCATGACGCCCGTGGCGAGCAGCACGAGGATCAGCACGCCGACGATGACGCGGTAGATCGCGAAGGGTTTGAAGTTGTTGGTGGACACGAACTTCAGCAGCCACCCGATGGCGAGGTACGCGGTGACGAAACTGACACCCGCGCCGATCAGGACGTTCAGGAGGCCGATCTCCCCGAAGATCAGTTCCCGTTCCTGGATGAGGTTCAGCAGGGCGGCGCCGCCCAGCGTGGGGACACCCAGGTAGAAGCTGAATTTCGTGGCGGTGGCGCGGTCCAGACCGAGGATCATGCCGCCGAGGATGGAACTCGCGGAGCGGGAGAACCCGGGCCACAGCAGCGCGAGGCACTGGAGTGCGCCGATCATCAGGGAGCGGCGCACGCCGATCTTCTCGATGGCGTCCACGCTGGGTGTGACGCGGCGGGATTCGATGATCCACATCAGGATGCCGCCCACGATGAGCGCCCACGCGACGACGCTGGGGCGGAACAGTGTCGCCTTGATCGCGTCACCGAACAGGATGCCCAGGATGACGGCAGGAATGCACGCGACGAGCACGCCCAGCCACAGCGTGCGCTGCTGCGGGTCGGTGTTCACGTGCCTGATCTTCAGGAAGTCCCGCCAGTAGTACACGAGGACGCTGAGGATCGCGCCGCCCTGGATGACGACCTCGAAGGCGTCCTTGACTTCCTTGGTCCAGGGCACGCCCATCAGGTTGCCGGTGAGGATCAGGTGCCCGGTGGAGCTGATCGGCAGGAACTCGGTGATCCCCTCGACGATCCCGTAAACGATGGCGTAGAACCAGTCCATAAGGGCCAAGTGTAAGCCCTGTCACGGGGGATGGCGCGTCCTCCATTGGGTGCAGACTGGGCTCATGGGTCTGGACGGGTACATGACGCGTTGGAATCTGACGCCGGACGGAGCGGCGATCCGCACGCCGGGCAGCGACCTGACGCCCGTGCGCCGGCAGGGACGGGCGGCGATGCTGAAGGTGACCCGCAGCGCGGAGGAGGTGCGTGGGCACGACCTGATGGTGTGGCTGGACGGGCAGGGCGCAGCGCAGGTGTTCCGGCATGAGGCCGGAGCGGTGCTGCTGGAGCGGCTGGAGGTGACCCCGTCCCTGGCGGACTGGGCGCTGACAGGGCAGGATGACGCGGCGACGCGGGTGCTCTGCGGCGCGGCGGCGGGTGTGCATGTGGCGCGCGGGCGACCCTGGCCAGATCTGCCGGGTCTCCCCCGCTGGTTCCGGGCGCTGGAGGCCGCGCAGGGACAGGGGGAGGGCTTCGTGCGGGCCTGGGGCACGGCGGAGCGTCTGCTGGCCGATCCGCGGGACGTGCGTCCGCTGCACGGTGACCTGCATCACGGGAACGTCCTGCACAGCCCGGAGCGGGGGTGGCTGGTCATCGATCCGAAGGGTTTGATCGGGGAGCGGACTTTCGATTTCGCGAACATGCTGTGCAACCCGGCGCCGGACCACGCGCTGAGGCCGGGGCGGCTGGGGCGTCAGTCCGCCCTGATCGCACATGAGGCGGGGCTGGACCGCGCGCGGCTGCTGGCGTGGGTGGGGGCGTACGCGGGTCTCTCGGCGGCGTGGCATCTGGAGGACGGTCAGATGGAGCAGGCCCGGCAGTCGCTGGAGGTCTCGGCGCTGGCTCATGGCCTCCTCTGAATCGACGGCGACCAGCCGTTCGACGTCCGTGCGGCCTCCCCCTCCCACCTGGGGTGCTCATGTCGTATAATTTTCGTTTGGGTGCCCCCGTGATCCTGCCCTGCGCGCTCGAGCGTCGCGCTGCGGCCTGGCCCCACCACATGCGGAAGGTGAATCACCTGACGCGGGGCTGGCACGAGGACGGCAAACTCTTTCCCGATCACAACGCTCAGGAGTCCCCATGTCGTACATCAGCATGAAGCAGCTGCTGGAAGCCGGAGTTCACTTCGGTCACGAAACCAAGCGCTGGAACCCCCGTTTCAAGCGTTTCATCTTCGCCGAGCGTAACGGCATCTTCATCATCGACCTGCAGAAGACCCTCAAGCAGGTCGACCGCAGCTTCGACTTCATCAAGGAACTCGCCGAGCGCGGCGGCGTCATCCTGTTCGTCGGCACCAAGAAGCAGGCGCAGGAAATCGTGGAGCTCGAGGCGCGCCGCACCGGTATGCCCTTCGTCACCAGCCGCTGGCTGGGCGGCATGCTCACGAACTTCAAGACCATGCGCACCCGCATTGACCGCCTGAACGAACTCGACGACCTGTTCGAGTCCGAGCGCGTCAACGACCGCACCAAGGCCGAGCGCATCAAGCTGGCCGCCGAGCGCGAGCGCCTCCAGCGCTTCGTGGGTGGCATCCGCAAGATGAACCGCCTGCCCGACGCGATCTTCGTGGTGGACCCCACCAAGGAAGTCATCGCCGTGCAGGAAGCCAACAAGCTCGGGATTCCCGTGATCGCCCTGGCCGACACCGACAGCGACCCGGATGTCATCGACTACATCGTGCCCGGCAACGACGACGCGATCCGCAGCATCCAGCTGATCACCCACCGCATCGGTGACCTGCTGGTCGAGGCGCGTGGCGGCGGCGAGGACGTCGGCGCGGCCGCAGCCGAGCAGACCGAAGCGACCGAACAGGCCGAAGCCTAAGCACGGGACACGGGGGGGACGCGTCCCGGCGCAGGCCGATCAAGGGCGCGCCCCCCTTTTCCCGCGCAGCTTGCCCGAACCCGACTCCGAAGCCCGAGATGCGGGCTTCACGCCCACAGGAGGCAACACATGCTGGAATCGATCAAGAAACTCCGCGAACTGACCGGCGCGGGCATGATGGACGTCAAGAAGGCCCTCGCCGACGCCGACAACAACGAAGAGAAGGCCATCGCCCTGCTGCGCGAGCGCGGCATCGCCAAGGCCGTCAAGAAGGGCGACCGTGAAGCCAAGGAAGGCATCGTGCGCTTCGCCGTGGACGGCAACCGCGCCGCCATCGTCGAAGTGAACAGCGAGACCGACTTCGTCGCCCGCAACAGCGACTTCCAGGCCGTCGTCGAGAAGCTCGCGCAGGCCGCGCTGGCCGCCAAGACCAGCGACCTGGACACCTTCAAGGCGTACACCATCGACGGCGAGACCGTCGCCGACCTGGTCGCCGCGACCGCCGGTAAGATCGGTGAGAACATCGTCCTGAACAAGGTCGCGTACCTCGAAGGCAGCACCGTCGCCGGGTACGTGCACAGCAACGGCAAGATCGGCGTGCTCGTGGACGTCGAGGGCGGCAGCGAAGCCCAGGCGAAGGACGTGGCCCTGCACGTCGCCGCCGAGCGCCCCCAGTTCCTCAGCCGTGACGAGGTGGACTCCAGCGACATCGAGAAGGAGCGCGAGATCCTCACGAACAAGGCGCTGAACGAAGGCAAGCCCCAGCAGATCGTCGAGAAGATCGTCGAAGGCCAGATCGGCAAGTTCTACTCCGAGAAGGTCCTGCCCGAGCAGGCGTTCGTGAAGGACAACAGCCTGACCGTCGCCAAGTACCTCGGCGGCGCGACCGTGAAGCGCTTCGTCCGTTTCGAGATCGGCGCTTAAAGACCCGCCTGGGCCCCCCTCAGCGGGGGCCTTTGCGCGGCCACCGTCCACCCGGCAGCCGCCCCGCGCGGTTGCCGGTTTCTCCTGCCCCCCCGCCCCCCCATTCGTAGAGGTGAATCATGTTCAAGCGTGTCCTGTTAAAACTTTCTGGTGAGTTCCTGGCTGGCGAGTCGGGCTTCGGGATCAGCCCCGAGACGACCGCCGCGCTGGCCCGGCGCATCACGGACGCGCTGGACGGCACCGACATCGAACTGTCGATCGTGATCGGCGGCGGGAACCTGTGGCGCGGCGCGCGCAACGGGCAGGGCATGGACCCCGCCACCGCCGACTACATCGGCATGCTGGGCACCGTCATGAACGCCATGGCGCTGCAGGACGCCATGGAAAGCGCCGGGCGGCCCACCCGCGTCATGAGCGCCATCCAGATGGCGGCCGTGGCCGAACCGTACATCCGCCGCCGCGCGATCCGCCACCTGGAAAAGGGCCGGGTCGTGATCTTCGGCGGCGGGAACGGCGCGCCGTTCTTCACGACCGACACGACCAGCACCCTGCGCGCCCTGGAAGTCGGGGCGGACGTCGTGCTGATGGCGAAGAACAAGGTGGACGGCGTGTACGACAGCGACCCCCGCAAGAACCCGGACGCCAAGTTCATCGCGCAGGCGACGCACCTGCAGGTCGTCGAGCAGCGCCTGGAGGTCATGGACGCCACCGCGCTGACGCTGTGCATGGACAAGGGCCTGCCCATCGTGGTGTTCGACCTGTTCCAGGACGGTAACCTGCCGCGCCTGTTCCGGGGCGAGCGGGTCGGCACGCTCATCCAGAGCTGAGACTGACTTCGGTGGAACGGCTGATGTCAGCTGTTCCATCCGAGCGGATGCGAGCAGAAGCAAAACGGGTTCCGGGCGTGGAGTTGGCCACCCGGTGCAGTTCCGGGTGGCCAGAGGAACAGACGGAATCCGTACGACCCCTGAACGGGCACCGGGCGCCCTGATCGCTTAGACTGGCGACACTTTCCCAAAAGGAGACCCTCCCATGGCTGACATGAAAACCATCCAGGCCGACACCCGCGAGAAGATGGGCAAGGCCATCGAGTCGCTGGAGAACAACCTCTCGGTGCTGCGCACCGGCCGCGCCAACCCCGGCATCCTGAAGAAGATCGTCGTGGACTACTACGGCAGCACCATGCCGATCGATCAGGTGGCGAGCATCACCACGCCCGACGCTCGCACGCTGGTCATCACGCCCTGGGACCGCGGCGCGCTGAACCCGATCGAGAAGGCCATCCGCGACAGCGACCTGGGCCTGAACCCGAACAATAAGGGCGACACGATCTTCATCAGCCTGCCCATGCTGACCGAGGAGCGGCGCAAGGACCTCGTGAAGAACGCCAAGAGCTATTCCGAGGACGCCCGCATCGCCGTGCGCAACATCCGCAAGCATGCGCTGGACGAGGTGAAGAAGGTCGAGGGCATCGGTGACGACGAGATCAAGCGCGGCGAGGCCGACGTGCAGAAGATCACCGACGAGTTCATCGCGCGCGTGGATCAGACCTTCCAGAAGAAGGAGCAGGAAATCCTCGGGTGAGGCTCCCCGCCTCCCCTGCCCGTGACCGCCGGTCTCCCCGGCGGCACTTTCCTATGAGCCGTTCCCTGGGGGCCGCGTGGAATCGCTGAGCAGCCGCGTCCTGACGAGCGTGGTGGGCTTCGCGATTCTCAGCGTGGTCGTGTGGATCGGCTGGTGGGCCATGCTGCCCGCGCTGATCGTCGTGGCGATCATGGGGCTGTACGAGTACATCCGCATGCTGGACCGCAATGACATCGACGTGCGCCGCGTGAGCCTCGCGGTGTTCGCGGCGGCGCTGATGATCGCCAGCCTGCCGCTGTGGCCGCAGGCACCCTGGCCGGGCGGATCGTGGCGCGAGGCGGTCCTGACGGTCGCGCTGGGGTACCTGCTGGTCGTGGAGGTCATCCGGCCCGGCGAGCGGCCCCTGGAACGCATCGTGTACTCGATGTTCGGGCTGCTGTACATCCCGTGGCTGCTGGGGTACTTCCTGATGCTGCGCTACAGCCCGGACGCCGGGGACGGCCTGCTGTACTTCGCGCTGCCGCTGATGGCGACGTTCGCGGCGGACATCGGCGGGTACTTCGTCGGGTACTTCTTCGGGAAGCGCAAGCTGGCCCCGGAGGTCAGTCCCGGCAAGACCGTCGAGGGTGCCGTGGGCGGCCTGGCGTTCAGTTTCCTGATGGTGCTGGCCCTGACGACGTTCACGCACGTGTGGACGCCGTTCGAGGCGCTGCTGTACTCGATCCTGGTCGCCAGTGCCAGTCAGCTGGGCGACCTGTCCGAGAGCCTGATCAAGCGGTCCCTGAAGACCAAGGACAGCGGCAGCAGCCTGCCGGGGCACGGTGGGTTCCTGGACCGCATGGACAGCCTGCTGTTCGCGGTGCCCGCCACGTACCTGTTCCTGCACATCAGCGTGTTCACCCGCTGAGCGGCGAATCGTGCGCGGTCCCGCCGCTTCCGTCCCCCGCGTCGTCTAGCATGCGGGGGATGAGTCTTTCCGAGGGTGCAGGGCGCGGGATCGCGGTGCTGGGCAGTACGGGCAGCATCGGCACGCAGACGCTGGACGTGGCGCGTGAGCGCGGCTGGCGGGTGACGGCGCTGGCTGCCGGGCGCAACGTGGAGTTGCTGGCCGCGCAGGTGCGGGAGTTCCGGCCTGAACTGGTCAGCGTGGACGCGGGTGTGCTGGCGCAGGCGCGGGAGGCGCTGCCGGGCGTGCGCGTGATCGCCGACCCCAGCGAGGTGGCGACCACGCCGACCGGGGTGGTCGTGAACGCCATGAGTGGATTGATCGGCCTGTCCCCCACCCGCGCGGCGCTGGAGGCGGGGCAGGCGGTGGCGCTGGCGACGAAGGAGGCGATGGTCACGGCCGCGCACCTGATGTGGGAGGCCGCAGCCGTGGGCGGCGGGCGCGTGGTGCCCATCGATTCCGAGCACACCGGGGTGTTCCAGTGCCTGACGGGCGAGGACATGGCGGACGTGGCCGAGGTGATCCTCACGGCGTCCGGCGGGCCGTTCCGCGAGGGGCCCGCCGACCTGAGCGGCGTGACACCCGAACAGGCGCTGAAACATCCGTCGTGGAGCATGGGCCCGAAGGTCACGATCGACAGCGCCACGCTGATGAACAAGGGGCTGGAGGTCATGGAGTGCGCCAGCCTGTACGGCCTGCCGCTGTCGCAGGTGGGCGTGGTGGTGCACCCGCAGAGCCTGATTCACGCGGCGGTGCGTTTCCGGGACGGGAGCCTGAAGGCGCAGTTCGGGCCGACCGACATGCGCCTGCCCATCGCGTACGCGATCGACGCCGCGCCGACCGGCATGACGCGCCCGGGGGACGTGCGCGGCGCGCGGCGCGGGCGCGAGGTCGGCACTCACCTCGGCTGGCCGATGCGCGGCACCTGGGAGTTCCGCGAACCGGACCACGCGCGCTTCCCCTGCCTGGGCCTCGCTTACCGCGCCGGGGAGGCCGGGGGGCTGCTCCCGGTCGCGCTGAACGCCGCCGACGAGGTGGCCGTGGACGCGTTCCTGGCCGGGCAGATCGGCTTCACGGACATTCCACGCCTGCTGGAACGGGTGCTGGACGACACGCCCGCCGGGACCCTGACCTGGGATACGCTGGCCGAGACGGACGCCTGGGCCCGCACCCGCGCGCAGGAACTCGCCCAGAGCGGGGTGAACGCGTGAGACGGGCACCGTCTGTTGCGTTCGCCCTCCGGGAGGTCGCCGAAGGACGAACTCCACGTCCGGTGCCCGTCCTGCTCCCACTCGCATCCGCTCGGATGGCACGGCTGAACCCCGCCGTCCCATCGGAGGCCATATGAACGTCGTTCAGGGCATCGCGGCGGCCCTGACCCCACTGGGGCTGCTGTGGACGGTGCTGATCATCGGCGTGGCGACGTTCCTGCATGAACTGGCGCACTACGCGCTGGCGCGGCGGCAGGGGGTGGCTGTGCACTCGTTCAGCGTCGGGATGGGCCCGGTGCTGCTGCGGCGGCAGTGGCGCGGCACCGAGTGGCGGCTGAGCCTGCTGCCCATCGGCGGGTACGTGGAGATCGACGGCATTGCCCCCGAGGAGGATGGGCAGGGCGGGTACCGTCAGCCCACGCGCGGCTTCGCGGCGCTGCCGGTGTGGGGGAAGGTGGCGATCCTGCTGGCCGGGCCGCTCACGAACCTGCTGCTGGCGATCGGCTTGATGACCGTGGCGTTCAGTTCGCAGGGGGTGGCCGTGCCGGACCGCGCCCGCATCGAGGAGGTCGTGCCGGGCAGCCGCGCGCAGACGCTGGACCTGCGCGTGGGGGACGTCATCACCGGAATCGACGGGCAGGACATCCCGGAGACGGCGACCGTCGGTGGCCGCACGGTGGCCGGGTGGGAGGGGGTGCGCGACGTCCTCACGAAGGACGGGCCGCACACGTTCACCGTCGTGCGGGACGGGCAGACCCGCGACGTGCGTTTCGACTGGACGCCCACCGTGAACGGCGAGCGGCAACTGCTCGGCATCCGTTACGCGCCGGACGTGCAGCCCGTCAGCGTCGGCGCGGCGTTCGTGCGCGCGTGGCAGGTGACCGGGCAGGCCGTCCCGCAGGTCATCCAGTCCTTCGCGGGTCTGTTCCAGCGCTTCTTCACCCTGGACCTCAGCCGCGACGAGAACGTCAGCGGCCCCATCGGTACCGCCGAGATCGTCTCCCGCGCCGCCGCTGTCAGCCCCTGGGCCCTCGTGCAGGTCGCGATCCTGCTGAACCTCTCGCTGGCGTTCTTCAACCTGATCCCCATTCCCGGCCTGGACGGGGGGCGCATCGTGCTGGCGTTCGTGGGCGCGCTGCGGGGCCGCCCCCTGACCTTCCAGCAGGAGCAGGCGATCAACTTCGCGGGCTTCGCGTTCGTGATGCTGCTGATGGCGTTCGTGGTCGTCCGGGACGTCAGCCGCTTCTTCTAGGGTCGTGGGCTGTGGGTTGTAGGAAGTAGGAAAAGAGGGGGCGCCGGATGAGTCCAGGCGCCCCCTCTTCTCTCTGATGTTCCCACAACCCACTACCCACTCCCCACAACCCTCTCCACCCGTTCGCCCAGTCCGGTCAGCACCTCGTATTCGATGGTGCCTGCCCACGCGGCGACGTCGGTGACGGTCAGGTCGTGGTCGGTCCAGAGGGTGACGGGGTCGCCCGGCTGAACGTCCAGGCCGGTGACGTCCACCATCAGTTGATCCATGCAGATGCGGCCCAGGACGGGGCGGCGCTCGCCCGCGATGAGGACCTGGGCGCGGCCGGTGGCGTTCCGGGGGTACCCGTCCGCGTAGCCGATGCCGACCGTGGCGACCTGCGTGTCGCGCTGGGCGCGCCAGAGGCACCCGTAGCTGACGGTCTCGCCGGGGTGGGCGGTGTGGAGGTGCGTGACGCGTGCGGTGAGGGTCATGACCGGACGCAGGGGGAGCACGCCGCGCAGGTGCGGGGGGGCGAAGCCGTAGCTGGCGAGGCCGGGCCGGGCGAGGCGCAGGCCGGGCAGCGCCCCGAAGGACAGGATGCCGCCACCGTTGGCCGCGTGGGCCAGCAGGGGTTCGGGCGTAGCGGGCAGGGAGTCCAGGACGGTCTGGAAGCGGCGCAGCTGTTCGTGCGCGAAGCTCAGGTCGGGTTCGTCGGCGGTGGCGAAGTGCGTGTACGCGCCTTCCAGCAGGCCGCGTTCGCCGAGGCGGGCGCCGACCCGGATGGCCTCCTCGGGTCGGGCGCCGAGGCGGTTCATGCCAGTGTCGACCTTCAGGTGCGCGCGGGCGTGGGCGGGCAGGGCGTCGGCCTCAGCCAGGGAGGCGACGGGCAGGCGGACGCCCAGGTCGGCCAGGACGGGCACCTCGGCGGGCGTGGGGGGCGTGAGGAGCAGCGTGGGCCGCCCGGTGTGCAGCGCGGCGACCTGCGCGGCCTCGCGGGGCGTGGCGACCGCGAACCCCCACACGTCCGGGTGGCGGGCGGCCAGGGTGACGATCTCGCGCAGGCCGTGCCCGTACGCGTTGGCCTTGACGGGCAGCAGCAGCGGCGTGGCGGCGCGGCGGGACAGGTGGGTCAGGTTGCCGTGCAGGGCAGCCTCACTGAGGTGGGCGTGGGCGCGGGCGGCGAGCGTCATCACCGCGGATGCTACCCCCAGGTGCGGCCCGGTGGGGGGTGGGTGTCCAGCCGGGGCGGGCCTGTATGATTTTTCCCAACGATGCCCAGCTTCCTGACTGCCGGTTCCCTGACGCCCCTCGCCCCGAAATCCTCCCGTTCCCGCTCGGTCCGACTGGCGGTGCTGGGCGGCCTGCTGCTGCTTGCCGCGCCCGCCGCCGCGCAGACCGGCGGGACCCTGCCGCTCGTGTCCGTGGGGGACAAGTGGCCGCAGGCGCAGGAGACGTACGTGATCCGCGTGTCCGCGCAGGACGCCGGGAAACCCCTGGGCCTGGAGGTGTTCTCGCCGACGTTCAACCTCGCGGATTACGTGGATGGCCGCCGCGCGGAAGGGTACTTCGGGGATGAGCTGTACGCGAAGAACGAGCCGTTCGAGACGACCTTCACCCTGACCGGCCCGGGCGGGACGGTGCTGGAGCGGCGGTTCAGCCTGAACCGCGAGCACACCTGGGACAGCCTGTTCAGCGGCGGCCTGGGCGCCGGAACGTACACGCTGAAGGTGACCAGCCGGGGCAACGGGAAGAACTCGTTCGCGCTGCGCGTCGCCGATCCCTTCCGGCTGGAGACGAGCGATTTCAGCGTGAACGCCCGCTCGACCGATTCGGAGGCGCTGCTGGCCGCGCGGGTGAACGTCACGGCCGACTGGGTCGGTCAGACGCTGGGCCTGCTGAACTACGACGTGGACGGCGCGCCGGAGGCCGAACTGTGGGCGGTGCAGCCGGGCGGGACGCGGGTGAACCTCACGCCCAGCGAGAACGGCCGCACGGCCACCGACGCGTTCCGCATCACGCCCGAACTGGTGGGCGAGTGGCAGCTGTACATCCGGGTGCTGAAGACCACGAAGCAGTACAGCAACGCGATCCGCTTCTCGTTCCGCCTGAACGACCAGCCGATCACCGGGAGCGTGGGGGGCTTCGTGGTGCCGGGCGGCGCGAAGATCGCCAATCAACTGCTGGTGGACGTCGTGGACCCGCAGGGCCGCCCGATTCCCGGCGCGTCGTACGCGCTGGTGGGGGACGCGGTGGTGCGCCCGGTGCTGCCCGGCGGGTACGTGCCGGTCAGCAGCACCCTGATTCAGGGCACGGGGAACATCGTCTCGCCGACCGAGGTCCGTTACCAGCCGGGCTTCACGAAGATCCGTTTCGTGGCCCGCCCGCCGCAGGGGCAGCTGGTGGTGGAGGCCGTGGCGCTGTACGCCGGGCAGCGCATCCCGCTGACGGGCGTGCCGTTCCAGGTGGCCGGGCAGACGCTGAGTGCGCCGGCGGCGGTGCCGCTCGCGCCGGGCGAGTACCCGGTCACGCCGACCAGCCTGCCGGGCAGTTCGGTCACGCCGCCCCCGGCGGGACGCGTGTCGGACAGCGGCACGGACCGCGTGACCATCGAGTACCGCGTGCTGACGGACGTGACCCTGGTGACCGCGCCGGACATCCTGAACGTGTGTGACGTGACGCAACTGACGGCGCTGGCGAAGACCGACTTCCCGTACCGCCTGCCGGGCAAGCTGAGCCTGAACCTCCCGACCGGCTGGACCACCGATTACCCCGTGAACGTCAGCGGGGAGTTCAGTCAGGGGCAGCCGCTGCGGCTGAAGGTGCCGGTGCGGGTGTGCCGCACGGACACCGCCGAGGCGGTCCTGGACCCGGTGGACCTGCGGACGACCGGGCAGGCGCGGGTGCGCAATCCGGGTGGCGCGAACGTCACCCGCAACGTGCAGGGGGGCGCGCGGGCCAGTCTGAACAAGACCGTGGAGGCGTCCCCGCAGGGCCAGGGGTTCCTGGTGACGCTGGTCCTGACGGTGGACAGCACCCTGGAGAACGTCCGGTTGATCGACCCGCTACCGGGCGGTGGGGCGCAGCCTGCCGTGCGGGGGCCGCTGCAGGTGCAGGGGCCGAGCCTGGCGAACCTGAACCCTCGGCTGGATGGGGACGCGATCCTGCTGACGCGGGTGATTCCCGGCACGTACACGCTGACGTACACGCTGTTCACGGATCAACCGGCAGACCGCGTGGTGACGGCCCCCGACCTGGGCTGGTGACCGGGTGCGCCGCTCGCTACCGCGTGGGGGTGAATGCCTGGTGAGTCAGGTCTTCACCCTTGGGGTGGGCGCCTCAGGTACACTCCTCTCATGAAACGCCTGGTGCTGGTCCTGCCGCTGCTGCTGGCGGCCTGTGGGTTCTCCCCGCGGGTGCCGCCTTCGGTGGGGGACCTGCTGGGGGCACCGACGGCGCTGAACGTGGGCGGGCAGGTCGTGACGCTGGATTCCGCGTCGGCCAGCGGGTCGGGCGGGTTCGGCGTGAAGGTGCGCCTGACGTCGCGTGACGCGCTGCCCGCGCTGCGGCTGGACGGCGTGTTCGTCGTGAGCGGCACGGACCTGTGGAAGTCCCCGCTGCGTTCTACGGGCGGCGTGGCAAGCGCGTATGGCCGCGCGGGTTCCGGCGTGCAGGCAGGAGAGACGGTGCAGGTCGTGGTGCGGCTGCGGGATGCGCAGGGGCGCGTGCTGTGGCTGCGGGACGGCGAGACCCGCGTGGGCACCGCCCCCTGATCAGCCCACACAGAAGCGCGGCCCGGTCATCACGTCCGGGCCGCGCTTCTGTGGAGGGTCAGCCGGGCGTGACCACGCCGTCGCGGACGCTCAGGTGGTGGTCGGCCTGCGCGGCGATGTCGCGGTCGTGGGTGATCAGTACGACCGTGCGGCCCGCGTCGGCCGCGCCGCGCAGCAGCGCCAGGATGCGCTCGCCGGTGCGGGTGTCGAGGTTCCCGGTGGGCTCGTCGGCCAGCAGCACGCCGGGATTTCCGGCCAGCGCGCGGGCGATGGCGACGCGCTGCGCCTCACCGCCGGACAGCTGACTGGGCAGGTGGTCCGCGCGGCGGTCCAGGCCGACCAGGGCCAGCAGTTCTCGGGCGCGCTCCTGCCGCTCGCGGGGGGGCAGGCCCGCCAGGGTCAGGGGGAATTCGACGTTCTCCTGCGCGCTGAGGATGCTGACGAGGTTGTGGTTCTGGAACACGAACCCGTAGTGCCGCAGCCGCAGGTCGGCGCGGCTGGTCTCGTCGAGCGCGGTGAGGTTGGTCTCCCCCACCTGCACGTGGCCGGTCGTGGGTGTGTCGAAGCCCGCGAGGAGGTTCAGCAGGGTGCTCTTGCCGCTGCCCGAGGGGCCGACGACGGCGGTCAGGCCGGGCGGGAAGGTGTGCGTGAAGGGCGCGAGGGCCTGCACCTGCCCGTCGCCGCTGGGGTACACGCGCGACAGGTCGTGGACGCTGAGGGTCAGGGCCGGTGTGGTGGGCCGGGCGGTCGGTTCGGTGGCGGTCATGTCAGACCCTCCCCAGGGCGTCGGTGATGCTCAGGCGGCTGGCGTTGCGGGCCGGGAGCAGCCCGGAGAGCAGTCCCAACAGGAAGCTGATGCCGAGTGCAAGCAGCGTCAGGCGGGGTGTGAGGGCCGCCGCGTCGATCCCGGCGAGCTGCTGGGTGTACAGGTTCACGACCACGATGCCCACGAGGCCCAGCAGGACGCCGCCCACGCCGCCCACCAGCGACAGCAGCAGCGACTCGGTGAGGACCAGGGCGCGGACGAACGCGGGCCGTGCCCCGATGGCGCGCAGCGTGGCGAACTCGCGGGTGCGTTCGAAGACGCCCATCATGACGGTGTTGGCGACCGCCAGTCCGCCCACGATCAGCGCGATCAGCGAGATGCCGAAGCGCACGGCGTCGCTGATGCGCAGGGCCCGCTCGATGAAGCTCAGGAAGTCCGACTGCGTGGCGGCCTCCAGGTTCAGGCGGTCGCTGATGCCCGTGGCGACCGCGCGGGCCTGCCGGGGGTCCTTGAGTTTCACGGCGACGAGGGACACGCGGTCCTCGGCGCCCTCGCTGCGCTGCAGGGGCGTGAGGGGCATGAAGATGAAGTTGTCCACCAGTCCGGACTGCGGGGCGAGCACGCCGACGACCTTCACGCTGGCGCGGCGGTTGAGGTTCAGGGTGCTGCCGACGCTCAGCCGCAGGTTCTGCGCGGCCTTGGCGCCGACGACGGCCGCGCCGGTCTGCTCGTCGGCGGGCAGCAGCAGGCGGCCCTGCGCGAGCGCCGTGCTGGGGAACACCGCGCCGATGCCGCCGCTGGCCGGCAGACCGTACAGCACGACGCTCTGGGTGGGGTCCAGGCCGCCGCGCACGGCCATGATGACGGGCGTGACCGTCTCGATGCCCAGTTCGGGCGCCAGGGCCTGCAGCTGCGTGACGGTGCTCTGCGGGAGGTTGGGGTGCAGCGCCATGCCCTGCGACAGCGGCGTGAGGCTCACCTGGATGTCCGGGCCGATGCCGCCCAGTTCACTGGTGAACACCTTGCGGATGCCCTCGCCCAGGGACAGGAAGATCACCATGCTGGCGACCGCCACCGTGATGCCCAGCGCGGTCAGGAAGGTGCGGACCCGGCGGCGGGTCAGGCCGCGCCACGCGAGTCGCCACAGGTCACTGGCTTTCATGAGGTTCAGGCTACCCGCGCGGGGGCGGGACAGGTGGCATGCCCGCGTACAGACCCTGTGCCCACGGAACTCCCAGCGGTTCCTCACGCTCGGCCCGTAGGGTCGGGGACACGATGCGCCGCACCTCTGCCCTGACCGCCCTGACACCCCTCCTGCTCGGCGTGGCGGGCGCCCAGACGCTGCTGCCGCTGGATTCCCGCCCGGCGACGCGGGTGCTGCCCGCCCTGATCGGCGGCCTGCGCGGCGACGCCCTGCGCGTGCCGGACGCGGCGCTGCTGGGCACGGCGGCGCGCGGCGCGGACCCGGCGGCGCTGACCGCGTGGCTGGACGCGCAGCCGCGCACGGGACCGCTGATCGTGTCGCTGGACGCCCTGGCGTACGGGGGACTGGTGCAGTCCCGCACGAGCCCCCTGACGGCGCAGGAGGCTCTGGCGCGGCTGGAGCCGCTGCGCACCTGGACCGAACGGACGGGGCAGCCGGTGTTCTCGTTCATCACGCTGCCGCGCGAGCCGGACGCGACCGACCGTGCACGCAACCTGGAGGTGGTGCGGGCCGTGATCGGCTGGGCGCGCGAGGGCCGCCTGACGGAACTGGACGTCACCTGGGACGACGCGCTGCCCGGCAGTCCAGCCCCGCAGGAGGGCGCCGCGCTAACACAGGACACCCCGGCGAACGTGCGGGTGTATCCCGGCGCGGACGAGGTGCTGTCCATGCTGACCGCCCGCGCCCTGGCACCCGGAGCGGCGACCGTGCGGGTGGAGTACAGCGATCCCGCCGCGGCGCAGCAGGTCATGAAGTACGAGGGCATTCCCCTGACGCGGAGTGCCGAGAACCACGCGCAGGGCAGCGGCTTTCAGGTCGTGGACGGAAAGGCGAACCTGACGCTGTACGTGTTCAACGGAGGCGATCCGCGCCGCGCCGCGCTGCGGGTCAGCAGTCTGCTGCGCGCCGGGCGGGTCGCGGTGGCGGACGTGGCGCAGGTGAACCTCGGGAATCCGCGCTTCTGGTCGGACCTGCGCACCCTGCGCCAGCACGCGAACCTGCAGGCGCTGGCGGCGTGGGGCACGCCTGGGAACAACCTCGGGACGGCGCTGGCGCACGCGAAACTGGCGCGCGGCGCCGACCCGGTGCGGCAGGACGCGCTGCTGGCCCGCGAGTTCGCGAACGACGTGATCTACAGCAGCGAGGTCCGCGCCCAGCTGCGCAGCCTGATCCCCGAGGCGCAGCTGAACACCCCGCAGGCGCAGGCGACCCTGATGCGGCTGGCCGGTGAGTTCTTTCCGCTGCGGGTGGGCGACACCTACACCCTGGGGGCGGCGGCGCTGCCGTGGGGCCGCTCGTTCGAGTGGGACTTCACGCTGGACCGGCAGCCCTGATCATTCCGCCGATCTGATCATTCCGCTGGGGGGTGTCGTTCGGTGTCGCTGGGGCCGACGCTGAGCAGCAGGGCCGCGCCGATCACCAGGCCAGCGCCCAGCAGCGCCAGCGCGGAGAGCCGCTCGCCGAACAGCAGCGCGGCCAGGGTGGCGGCCACGACGGGTTCCAGGCTGGCGATCACGCTGGCGCGCGTGGCGGGCAGATGGCGCAGCCCCCAGGAGTACGCCAGGTACGCGAGGTAGGTGCTGAACACGGCGATGGCGCCCAGGCTGCCCCACGCGCCGGGGGTCTTCTCCGTGAAGGTCACGAAGGGCAGCAGGACCACGGCCCCGACCGGCAGCGCCACGGCCAGCAGGGCGGGCGGGTCGTAGCGGGTGAAGAACGCCTTGCCGTACAGGTAGTACAGGCTGTACGTGAGGGCGGCGGTCAGGCCCCAGGCGAGCGCGGCGGGCGTGACGGTCACGCCCTGCCCGCCGCCCAGGCTGATCAGGGCGATGCCGCCCAGCGTGCCCGCCACGGCCAGCAGTTCCCGGCGGCCCAGGCGTTCGCGCAGGAATGCCCAGCCCATCACGGCCACGAAGGCGGGCGCGGTGTACAGCAGCACGCTGGCGAGGCTGGCGCCGCCCGCGCGGACGGCCAGCTGGTACGACCCGTAGAAGATGCTGACGCCCGCCACGCCGAACGCGGCCGTGATCAGCAGGTCACGGCCACGCGGGAGGCGGGCGCGGATCACGGCGGCGTGCGCGGCGTACAGGCCTCCGGCCAGGGCGGCGCGCCAGAAGGCGACCTCCAGCGGGTCCAGTCCGGCGGCCTGCGCCTGCTTGCCCAGGATGCCCAGCAGGCCCCACAGGACGGCCGCGACGAGGATCAGCAGCGGGGCGGGCAGCGCGGTGGGCAGCGCGGGGCGGGTCACGCCGGGTGGGCGCTCAGGCGGCGCCACACGAACACGGTGGCGATCACCGTGATGAGCAGCCCCGCGCCGCCCAGCGTGAGCAGCCCGATGCCCACGAGGTCGCGGGTCTCGCCGACCGGGGCGAGCGTCCCGCGCGTGTATGCCTGCGTGTCGCCCGGCGCGGCCAGGACGTCCACCGGGACGGGTGCGTCGGCGCGGCCCGCCTGCAGCGCGGTGGGGTTCGGCACGGTGACGGGCCGCAGCAGGCCGTCCGGGGTCAGCGGGGAGTACACGCTGTTCGTCACCCAGTAGCCGTAGCGACCCTCGGGCAGCGCGGTCTGCACGGTCAGGCTGGTGCCGGAGACCTCCACGGTCGGCGCGGCCAGCGGTCGTTCCTGGCCCTGGGCGTCCACCTCGGTCAGGGTGCTGCCGCCGGGCGAGACGCGCAGGTGGTACTGCCAGCCGCCGGTGCTGGTGCGCAGGCCCAGGTCGCCCAGTTTCGCCTGCCCGCCCAGCGCGCCCTTCACGAAGATGTCGGTCACGCCCGCGCTGAAGCCCGCGGGGCTGTTCCAGGGGTTGCCCATCTGGCCGTACGTGACGGTGAACTGCATGCCCTGCGGGGTGGGGCGGGCGTCCAGTTCGCGCAGGTCCAGCATGTCCTGGGTGAAGGCGGGGCGGGTGGGGAGCACGTACCCGCCGTCGCCGCGGGCGTCCGCGGCGGGGTCGGTGAGTCGGGTCTGGGAGGCGAGCAGGGCCAGCACGCCCGGCAGTATAGAGGCGGCCATACCGCACTGGGGCGGGCCTACAGCCGCACGAGGTCGTCGCGGTGCACGGCTTCCGGGCCGTAGGTGTAGCCCAGCAGACCCTCGGCGGCGCTGGAGTGCTGCCCGGCGAGTTTCAGCAGGTCCGCCGACGCGTAGCGGGTCAGGCCGCGCGCGAGTTCCGTGCCGTCGGGCGCCAGGATGCGGATGGTGTGGCCGCGGTCAAAGCGGCCCTGCACGCCGGTGATCCCGGCGGGCAGCAGGCTCGCGCCGCGTTCGGCGACGGCGCGGGCCGCTCCGGCGTCCAGGGTGACGCTCCCGGCGGCGATCTCCGCGAGAATCCAGCGCTTGCGGGCCTCCAGGCGGGACCCGGCGGCCAGGAAGCGGGTGCCGATGCTCTCGCCGGTCAGCAGGCGGGTCAGGACGTCGCGTGCGTCGCCGGGCGCGATCACGACCGGGGTGCCCGCGCGGGTGGCGATCTCGGCCGCCTGGATCTTGGTGTGCATCCCGCCGGTGCCCCGGTGGGAGCCGGCGCCCCCGGCACGCGCCCAGACCTCGGGGGTCACGCGCTCCACGACGGGAATCAGGGTGGCGGTCGGGTCGCGGCGCGGGTCGGCGGTGTACAGGCCGGGCGCGTCGGTCAGGATGACCAGCAGGTCCGCCTCGACGAGGTTCGCCACGAACGCGGAAAGAGTGTCGTTGTCCCCGACCTTCAGCTGTTCCAGCGCGACGGCGTCGTTCTCGTTGATGACCGGCATCACGCCGCGCGCCAGGCAGGTGTCCAGGGTGGTGCGGGCGTTCAGGTACCGGGTGCGGTCCCGGAAGTCGTCGGCGGTCAGCAGCACCTGCGCGACCGGCAGGCCGTACAGGTCGGCCAGCTGCGCGTAGGTGTGCATCAGGCGGCCCTGCCCCACGGCGGCCAGCAGCTGCTTTTCCGCCAGGGTCCGGTCGCGGGGCGGGAAGCCCAGCGCCTCCCACCCGGCCAGCACCGCGCCGCTGGTGACCAGGACGACCTCGTGCCCGGCCTCGCGGGCGGCGGCCAGCGTGCGGATCAGGTCCACCATGCGGGGGCGGTGCAGGCGGTCCGTGCCTGCCGTGAGGACGCTGGTACCGAGTTTCAGGACGACGCGCACGCGTCCCAGGATACGGGCGCGGGCCGCGCGGTCGGGGCGGGCTGTGCAGTCCGGGCGCTCCCCCGCCGGGGAGGTGCGGGTGCTCCCGGCGTGGAATGCGGCACACTGGGCGGGTGCTCCGCGCCGCTCTGTTCCTTCCCCTGCTGACCCTGACGGTTCCCGCGTCCGCCCAGACGGCCCCCACAGGCGACCCGCTGGGTCCCGTGCGGGGCGTGCAGCTGTTCCTGACCTCGTTCCAACCTCCGGCCGCCGAGGGGTCCCTGCTGGCCCTGGCGCGGCGCGAGGCGCTGGACTGGGCAGCCACGCAGAACCTGTTCGCGGCGCAGGTCACGGACGCGCCCAACCGCTTCCTGGACTGGCGGGGCAGCAGTGCCGGAGCGGGCGGGACGGTGTTTACGACCCTGCGCGCCGCGACGTACGCCCAGGGCAGCCGGGCGCTGCTGGTCCTGAACCGAGAGTGGTGCCGGGCCGGGGCGTGCCAGCAGCGCACGGTGTTCGGCTGGCTGGACGCGCGGGGCCTGAAGCCCGTGCCCGAGGCGGACGTGATTCAGGTGATCCGCGACGCGGACTTCCTGACCGGCGCGGCCCCCACCTGCCTGCGCGGCGTGACGCTGGGCGTGCAGTACGTCCCGGCGCGGCAGGGCGCGACCCTGTCGATCCTCCCGGTCGTACCGGACGCCGCCCGGCGCGCGTGCGAGGCGGCGGGCGTGAATCTCACGTCCACGCTGCGCGCCCTGCGGATGACCTGGGTGGCGGGCGCCGGGAAGTTCCGCTGGTAAACAATGCTGGCGCCCCTGGACGACGGGTGTCCAGGGGCGCCTGAAAGGATTCAGCGGCCGTTCAGACGGCGTTCGCGCGGGCGTCCTGGGCGGCCAGTTGCTCGACGACGCCGCGCAGCGCGAGTTCGAACTCGGCGCGGTACTCGCCGGGCAGTTCCTCGCGGGGCTGGCCGGTCTGGGCGTCCAGGCCAGGCAGGCTTTCCTTGAACTGCTGCCAGCCGATCGCCATGGCGTACAGGTGGCGCAGCAGGCGCAGCGTGGTGGGCGCGCTGTAGGGCATGTGCTGCACGAGGCGGCGCAGCTGGCTGTCGAGTTCCCGGCGGAATTCCAGGCCCAGTTCGGGCCGGACGTTGCGCTCCAGGACGGTGCCGAGCAGCACGAGCAGTCGGCGCAGGGGGGTCAGGGCGTCGGCGGAGTCGAGCAGCACGTCGGTGACCTGCTGCGGGGTGCGCGGCTGGCGTTCGATGAGCAGGTCGCTGGTGCGGCCGATCCAGGCCTGCAGGTGTTCGGTCAGGAGCGCCAGGAACAGTTCTTCCTTGGTGTCGAAGTACAGGTAGAGGGTGCCCTTGGCGAGACTGGCCTCGCGGGCGACCTGGTTCATGCTGAGTTCGGCGTAGGTGGTCGTGGTCCAGAGTCGCTCGGCGGCGCGCAGGATGTCGTCGCGGCGTTGGTTCTTTTCTTCGGCGCTGCGCGCGCGGGCGGGTCGGACGTTCTCGGAGGGCATCAGACTAGACCATAGCTTTGTGATTTTTCTGACGCTGTGAAGCACTTCACGGTATCCTCCCCCAGGGGGTCACGAATACCCCCAGATGCCCCCATCACGGCCCAGGCAGGTATGCTGGGCCGGACGCCGCCCCGGCTGCCGGGACGCCACCGCCCGCCCCTCCCGCTCCGCTTCTCACGCCTGGACCCCGGTCCGCTGGACCTCACCGACTGGACTGCAACGATGACTGATCCCCTCCCCCACCCCCTGGCCCTGCCGGGCAAACCCCGCGCGGACCAGGTGACCCGTCAGGTCCGCACTGACCTGAGCAGCTGGGACTTCCAGCCTCACCTCGTGAGCGTCCTGGCGTCCGGCGACCCGGCCAGCCGCGTGTACGTGGACAGCAAGGCGCGGCAGGCCAAACGCCTGGGCGTGCGCTTCACGGTGCGTGATCTGGGCGCGACGACCACGCAGGAGAAACTGCACGCCACGCTGCACGCGCTGTCAAGCGACCCGGACGTGCACGGCATCATGCTGGAACTGCCGCTGGCCGGGCCCCTGGACGCCGACGCCGCGCTGCTGCACCTGACGGCCCGCAAGGACATCGAGGGCCTGAGCCCCGCGAACCTCGCGCTGATCGCCGCCGGACGCGAGAGCGAGGCGCTGCTGCCCCCTACACCCCGCTCGATCCGCTTCCTGCTGCGCGAGGCGCTGGGTGACGACCTGCGCGGGCTGCGCGTCGCCGTGATCGGCCCGGGCCGCACCGTGGGCCGCCCGCTGACGTTCATGCTGAACAACCGCGGCGTGACCGTCACGCTGTGCAACGAGCACACCCGTGACCTGGGGGGCGTGCTGGCCGCGCAGGACGCCGTGGTGGTTGCGGTGGGCCGCGCGGGCCTGCTGCGCGCCGAACACGTCCAGCCGCACCACGTCGTCGTGGACGCCGGGATCAACGTGCCACCCGACGGCAGCGGCGTGGTCGGCGACGCGCAGGCGAACCTTCCGGTCCGCGCGCAGACGCCCGTCCCCGGCGGTGTGGGTCCGCTGACGAGCGCCCTGATGTACCAGAACCTCGTGCGGGCCGTGAAGTTGCAGCGCGGCGAACCGGTCGAGTAACCGCCCGAGGGTGGAGGGGAACCCAGGCAGACGCTCCGGGTGCCCCTCGGTCCGTCACTCTGCCGGGCGCCTTTCCAGCGCGATCTGCACCTCGGTGGGCGTGAACCCCACGCTCTGGTACAGGCGCTGCGCGTGGTACTCCGGGTCGGCCACGATGACCAGCGTGCGGGTGCCCAGATGCTCGCGCGCCCACTCGCCCGCATGGTGCACGAGAGTCCCTGCCAGGCCGCGCGAACGGGCGTCCGGGTGCGTCTCGACGCTCTGGTAGCGGGCCACGCCGTCCCCCGCGTCGAAGATGCCCAGGCCCGAGAGCATCTGCCCGTCGTCGTCGAAGGCTCCCAGGACCGCGCCGTGCCCGGCGGCCTGCGCGGCGCGGTAAGCGGCCAGCTTGCGCCGGGCGAACACGCGGTACCCGTCCGGTTCGTGTCCGTGCGGGTCGGCGGCGTTCACGACCTCGCGCAGGGCCAGGGCGCGGTCCCAGTCGGCACCCTGCAGCACCCGCAGCTGCGCGTCACGGTTCAGGCGGCGGGGTGCGTGCGTGCGCGGCGCGGTCAGGACCGTGTCGGCCCGCACGTCGTACCCGGCGGCGCGCCACTCGTCGGCCACCGGGCCGCTCAGGGCGGGGCCGGGCACGTCCACGCCGAACACGCGGTGCGCGGCCTGCGGGTGCGCGCGCGTGAAGGCCGCCTCCCACTCCGGGAGGTCGCCGGGCGCGGGCGGCGCGGGCATCAGCAGGAAGTTCCCCCACCAGAACGTGGGGTTCGCGGGCGACCGGACGACCGTGGCGTCCGCGAGGGCCTGCACGAGGCTGCCCTCCTGGCGGCGCAGCGCGACGTCCGTGAAGTAACCGAGGGACCGGGTCATGCCGCCCAGGCTAGCGGGCCGCCACCCCGGTGCGCCTGCGCCATCTGGCGCACTGTCCGGGTCAGGGGGTGTCGGTCCGGCTGGCGCGGTACTCGGCCAGCGCGCGTTCCTCGGCCGGGATGCGGATACCGAGGAGCAACGCGGCGTTCAGGAGGGTGTAGGCGAGTGCGGTGCGCCACGCGCCGACCGCCAGTGGGGCCGAGGCGATCTCCAGCGCGACGACGGCGTAGTTCGGGTGGTTCAGGTACCGGAAGGGGCCGCCCGTGACGCGCTGCCCGCCGGGCACGATCAGGATGCGGGTGTTCCAGTAGCGGCCCAGCGTGCGGATCACCCAGTAGCGCAGCGGCTGCGCCAGGATGAACAGCGCCAGCGCCCACGGGTTCACGCGGCCCCGGCTGGCGCGGCCCTCCAGCAGGGTCAGGAGCATCCAGGTGGGGTGCAGCACGAAGAACAGCGGGTAGTGCGACTGGCCGTACTCCTGCGCGCCGTGCTCGCGCGCCCAGCGTTCGTTCGAGCGGGCGACGCGCAGCTCCAGCAGGCGCTGCACGACCAGGAACGCGAACAGCCACCCGGCTGTGGTGCGGGCCTTCACAGGTCCCCCCTCAGCAGCGTGTCGGCGGCGTCGTCGGCGTCCAGGTCGCCCCGCGCGACGCGGGCGTACAGGTCGCGGCCCAGCTCACGCGCGCGGCGTAGAAGGCGTTCCTGCACCAGGGTGCGGACCTCCAGCGCCGCTCTCGCCTCGCGGCGGCGTTGCAGGCCCTCCTCGCCCAGGTGCGCGCGGTGGGCTTCCACGGCGGCCACGATGGCCTCTATGCCCTCGCCCTTCGCGGCGACGGTGCGGCGGATCGGGGCGAACCAGGTGTGCTCGTCGTGCGCGCCGAGGCCCTGCGCGGCCATCAGTTCACGGACGGTGCGGTCCGCACCGGGCAGGTCGGCCTTGTTCACGGCGATCACGTCCGCGATCTCCATGATTCCGGCCTTGAACGCCTGCACGCCGTCCCCCCCGGCAGGCGTGACGACCAGCAGTGTGTGGTCGCAGGCGGCGGCGACGTCCACCTCGGACTGCCCGACGCCCACGGTTTCGAGGATCACCCAGTCGAAGCCCGCGCCTTCCATCAGGGCCAGGACACCCAGGGTGCGCTCGGACAGGCCTCCCAGCGCGCCCCGGCTGGCCAGGGACCGCACGAAGACCCCCTCGTCCGCGTGGTGGCGGAGCATGCGGATGCGGTCCCCGAGGATCGCGCCGCCGCTGTAGGGGCTGCTGGGGTCCACGGCGAGCACCGCGACGCGCTGCCCCCGCGAACGCAGGAACGCGATCAGGGCGTCGGTCAGGGTGCTCTTGCCGCTGCCGGGGCTGCCGGTCACGCCCAGCACCACGGCGCGCGCGCCACGTTCGCGGGCGGCGCGCAGCAGGGGACGCGCTGCGGGCAGGCCAGCTTCGGCCAGGGTGACGGCGCGGGCCAGGGCGCGCAGGTCCCCGGCGCGGTAGCGGTCCAGCAGCGGCCCCGACGGAGGCGGGGGGGCGGAGGGGGCGGTCACGGGCTCCCCCGGTCAGGCGTGGGCAGGTGAGGGTGCATGTGCCTCCACCCTAGCGCACCCACCCCGCTCCATCCGGCAGGTCGGGAGTGGGCATTCAGCCGTGCAGGACGCGCAGCACGTCCGCCGCGCCGTAACCTGGCGTCCAGCCTCGCAGGGCGCCCAGTCCGTCCCCGCTGGTCAGCAGGCCGGGCTCGGTGACTCCGCCGCGCTGCACCTGCGCGTACCCGGCGTCGGCCATCAGGGCGTTGCACAGGCACTTGCGGCCCACCGTGTCGGCGGTGTCTCCGCCCTTCGCCCCATAGGCCTGGGCGGGTTCGGCGGGGCAGCGCCAGCCCACCCGCCCTGACTCGGTGCGGTACGCCTCGCGCAGGTACCCCAGGTCGCACACGCGCTCGCGGGCAGCGTACACCTCCGGCTGTGAGAGGGTGCCGGGCAGCGTGACCACCTTGAACGGGAAGCCGGTGGGCGACGCGAGGGGGTCGGTGAACACGTCCAGCGTCCCGGCCTGCGCGCGGGTCAGGACATCCTCTTTCAGGTCGGCGCGTAGCCCGGATTCCCGCGCGAAGGCGAACAGGGTACCCACCTGAATCCCGGCCGCGCCCGCCGCCAGGGCGTCGCGCAGGGCCTCGGGGGTGCCGCAGCCGCCCGCCAGCCAGAACGGCAGGCCCAGGGCGCGCATCGCGGGCAGGTCCACCTCGTCCCGCTCGCCGTACACGGGCTGCCCCCGGTCATCCAGGGTCAGCGGGCCGCGCGGGGGCGCGTTGTGCCCCCCTGCCGTCGGTCCCTCCACGATGAAGCCCTGCACCGACCCGCTGGCCTTGCGGGCCAGCACCCCGGCCAGGACGTGCGAGGACACGATCGGGTAGAAGTCCGGGCGGGTCAGCGGGGCGGGCGGCAGGTCGAACTCGGCCGGGTCGAAGGTCAGGGTGAGGGGATCGCCGGCCTTCACGTCCACCCGCAGGCTGGCGGGCCGCCCCGCCGCGAACGCGTCCAGGATGCCGGGGATGTCGCGGGGAATCCCGGCGCCCATGATCACGGTGCCCACCCCGGCCAGCATCGCGCCGTACAGCGCCGGCAGCGTGTGCACCTGCAACTTCGTCAGGAGGTTCAGGCCCACCGGGCGGTCGTGACCCTCGCAGGCCAGCGTGACCTCCACGAACGCGCCCAGCAGCGTCATCTCCCAGGCGTCGCGGGAGCGGTCGGCGGTCGGCAGGGGCAGCCGGGCGTACGCCTCGCCGGGCGCGCGGCCCTCCGGGCGGAAGTACCGCTCCAGGCACGCCTGCGCCAGCGCCGGGTTCGGGAAGCCCGCCAGGGCGCGGCGCACCTCTCCCCCGCTATCCCCGTCCTGCAGGCGGCGCAGCAGCACCGTGTCGATTCCGGTGCCGGACACCACGCCCAGCCCGCCATTCAGGCAGACGGCGCGGGCCAGTCGCCAGTCGGACACGGCGATGCCCATGCCGCCCTGGATGACACGCGGCAATTCGCAGGTGCCGGGGCGGTTTTCAGTCTGATCGGTGGTGGTCGGCTGGTCGGTCATGCGCGGTCCTCCCGCCGCAGCGGTCCCGTGGGCCAGCCCGTCCGGCCCCTCCCCCGCTGCGGCACTCACGCCCCCAGCGTGCGCCCACCCGGCCTGCCCCCCGGCGACCCTGGGACACCGTGCAGGATTGCACCGCGTCCCGACCTGACCGGCATACGGGCGGCCAGGACGTTCACAGGGCAGAGGGTCCAGGCTGTGACCCCTGGACCCTCTGGCACCTGGACGTTCTGACCTGTTACGGCGCCTGTCCCAGCACGTCGTCGGCCTCGGTGGCCTCCAGCAGGTTTTCGAGGTGGGCGTCGTCGTTGAAGCCGAGCAGCATGCCGCTGCCCTCGCCCAGCAGGACGCGGGTGATGCTGGTGTTCGCGACGCTGAGGCGCGCCCAGGCGTTGGCGGGCACGCCGCCCAGCGCGAGGCCCACGGCGACGCGCACGACGCCGCCGTGCGTGAACACCAGCACGCGCTGCCCCGGGTGGCGTTCGCGCAGGGCGCCGAAGGCCGCGCCGCTACGGGCGTACAGGTCCTCCATGCTCTCCCCGCCGGGGCGGCGGGTGCTCCACGGTTCGGTGCTCAGGGCGCCCAGGTAGTCGGGGTAGCGTTCACGGATCTCGCTGATGACCAGCCCGGACAGTTCGCCGACGTCGATCTCACGCAGGCCAGGGTCGCGCTGCGCGGGGGGCGCGCCGGTGAGGCGTTCGGCGACGATCTCGGCCGTGCGTGCGGCGCGCGCGAGGTCGCTGGTGTACACCGCGTCGAAGTGCTGCCCGGTCAGCCGCTCGGCGAGACTGGCGGCCTGGAGAATGCCGATGTGGCTGAGGGGCACGTCGGCCTGGCCCTGGTAGCGGCCGTCGGCGTTCCAGGTGCTCTCGCCGTGCCGGACCACCCAGAATTCGGTGGCGGTGGCGCGGTCGGGCGCGGCAAATCCGGTGGGGGCGAGTCGCTTCGTCAAACGGCTCCCGTGAACGTGACGCCCTGGCCTTCCACCATCTGCCCGATCACCCAGGGCTGCTCCCCGGCCGTCTTCAGGGCGTCCAGCGCGGCCTGCTCCTGCGCGGCGGGCAGGATGAACAGGAACCCGACGCCCATGTTCAGCGCGCGGAACGCCTCGTGGCGGGCGACCTGGGCGCGCTGCACGATCAGTTCGAAGACGGGCGGGACGGTCCAGCTGGCGGTGTCGATCTGCATGCCGATGCCCTGGGGGAACACGCGGGGCGGGTTGTCGATCAGGCCGCCGCCGGTGATGTGCGCCATGCCGCGCACGTCGATCCCGGCGCGTTCCAGGGCGTCGAAGGCGTGCAGGTACGCGCGGTGCGGCACCGGCAGGACCTGCGCGAGGGTCTGCCCATTCAGGTCGTCACGGGCCTCCTGCCAGTCGAGGTCGTCCAGGGCCATGCGGGCCAGCGAGAAGCCGTTGGTGTGCAGGCCACTGCTGGGCAGCGCGATGACGGTGTCCCCGGCCTGGATGCGGCTCCCGTTGATCAGTTTCGGGCGGTCCACGACGCCCACGATGGTCCCCACGATGTCCAGTTCGCCGTCCACGTACACGCCGGGCATCTCGGCGGTCTCGCCGCCCAGCAGGGCGACACCCAGCGCCTCGCAGGCCTGGGCGGCGCCGGTGACGACCTCGGCGACGCGTTCGGGCAGCAGTTTGCCCATGGCGACGTAATCCAGGAAGAACAGCGGGCGGGCGCCCTGCACCAGGATGTCGTTCACGCAGTGGTTGACGATGTCCCCGCCCAGCCCGCTGAAGGTGCCGCTGCGCACCGCGACCTTCGTCTTGGTGCCGACGCCGTCGGTGCTGGCGACGAGCACCGGGTCCTCCATGTGCCCGAACGCGGCGCGGAACAGCCCGCCGAAGCCGCCCAGGCCGCCCAGGACGTTGGGGGTGTGGGTGCGCGCCACGGCGCCTTTCATGAGTTCCACCGCGCGGTGTCCCGCGTCGATGCTGACGCCCGCCCGTTCGTATGCCGACGCCTGGGCGCCCTGGTCTTGCTTGGTCATGAGCCTCCTGCATCCACCGTCTGGTGGACTTCGGGCGTTCAGTTTACCCGAGTCCGCGCGCCGCGCGCCTGCGCCGGATCAGGGCGCGTCCAGCCGCGACGACCCCCACGACCAGCGAGAGGATGATCATGCCCCACAGCAGCCGCTCGCCACTCTCGGACAGCCACACGACGAGCGCCGTGACGGGCAGCGCCCCGGCGGCCGTGGCGAGCATGAACGGCCGGAACTGCATGCGGGCGGCGCCCGCCACGAGGTTCATCACGTCGGCGGACAGGACCGGCATCAGGCGGATCATCAGGACGCCCTGCGTGCCGTGCCGCTCGGTGAACTCGTGGACCTTCAGGCGGGTGCGTTCGCCGACCAGCGTGCGGATCAGGGTGTCGCCCAGCACGCGGCCCAGGCCGTACCCGGCGGCGGCGCCGAGCATGGTGCCCACGTACACGATCAGGAACCCCTCGTAGGGGCCGTAGGCGCGGGCGGTCACGGCGATCAGGACCAGCGCGGGCAGGACGGGCAGGACGGCCTGCAGGATAAACCCGGCGATCAGGGCGAGGGGTCCGGCCCAGCCGAGGCTGTCCACGAACGCACGGGTGACGGCCGGGTCGCGGCTGGTCAGGGCGCCGAACGCGGTGATCAGGAAGGCGCGCACGTCGGGCAGCAGGGCCACGCCGACCAGAAGCGCGGCGGCGCCGCCCAGGATCAACCAGCGGAGGTGGCGGTGGGGCGCGCGGGCGGTCATCGGCGCACAGTCTAGGGTCGGCGCGGGTGATGTTCGCCCCGCGAAAGTTGGAGTGCGTTCACGTTCGCGCGGAGGGTGCGAGGGGCACCTGCAGTCCGTCGTGCGCGAACGCCCAGTCCGGCGGCAGGAGGTGGTCGCGGCGGACGTCCACGCCGTGCGACAGGTGCGTGAGGATCACGCGCCGCGCCGCGCGGGCCCAGGGAAGGTCCAGCGCCTCGCGGACGTCGTACACGCTGCGTCCGCTGTGCGGCGCGGCGCCCTCGTCCTCGAAGGAGGTGCCCAGCGCCAGGAGGTCCAGCTCCGCCAGCCACGTCTGCGCGGTGTCCGTGGGCACGTCGATGGCGTCGGTGATCACGGCCGCCCGCCAGTGGGGCGCGTCGAGGCGGATGGCGTGGCTCTCGCCGTTCGCACCGTGCGGCACGCGGAAGAGGCGCAGGGTCACTTCTCCCACAGTCACGCCCGCCTCGGGGATGGGCTGCACCGGCGGGGCGCCCCGGAAGGCGTACGGGAAGCGGTCCGCGAGCGCGGGGACGACCTCCGGCGGAGCGTAGATCCGCAGCTTCCCACCGGCGTACCGCACGTAGTCGAACAGGTCGCCCAGCCCCAGGATGTGGTCGTTGTGCGCGTGGGTGATCAGCACCACGTCCGGCACCAGCGGGCCGGGCAGGCGGGCCAGCGCGGCGTGCGTGTCCGGCCCGGCGTCGAGCAGCGCGGTCCCCTCGCCGCCAGCGGGCAGGGGCACGCGCAGCAGCGTGGCGGTGCGGCCCCGGCGGTTCACACCATTCGTGCGGGCCTCCTGGCAGACGGGGCAGTCGCACCAGAAGCGCGGGACGCCCTTGCTGTCGCCGGTGCCCAGGAACGTCAGCGAGGCGTGGGGAGCGCCGGGGTTCACGCGCGCATCAGGTCGCGGGCGGCGCGGGTCAGGTCCCCGCTGCCCGCCAGACTGCTGCCGACCAGCACGGCGTCCGCAATGTCCCGCACGCTGGCGAGGTCCTGAGGGGTGCGGTACCCGCTCTCGGCGACGAGCACGCCCGTAAAGCCAGCGTCGCGCGCGCGGCGGATCAGGCGCGGACTGACCTCCAGATTGATGTGCAGGGTGGTCAGGTCGCGGTTGTTCACGCCGATGATGGGTGCACCGGCCTCCAGCGCGATGTCCAGTTCACGTTCGTCGTGGACCTCCACCAGCGCGTCCAGGCCCAGGTGGTGCGCCGCGCGCAGGTACTCGGCGGTGGCCTCGTGCAGCACGCTGACCATCAGCAGCGCCGCCGACGCGCCCCACTCGGCGGCCTCGCGCAGCATAGCGGGATGCACCACGAAGTCCTTGCGCAGCGCGGGAACCGCGACGCCGCCCACCACGTCCCGCAGGGCCTGCGCGGTCCCGTCGAAGTGGCGGGGTTCCGTCAGGACGCTGATCGCGCGCGCGCCACCCGCCTGATACGCGAGCGCGGCGTCCAGCGGATCCAGCGGCGCGATGGCGCCCTGGCTGGGGCTGGCGCGCTTGACCTCCGCGATCAGGGACAGGCCCGGCTGACGCAGGGCCGTCTCGAAGCGGTGCGTGCGGGGGCGGGCGCCGCCCAGGGTCGGGTCGGCTCCGGCGTAGTCGGCGGCGCGTTCGTGCACGATGCGGCCCAGCACGCCCGGCACGCGGTCCAGGTTCAGGGGCACGGGGGGGCGGGGTCCGTCTGACATCCGCGTGAGGATAGCGCGGGCATGGTAGTCCCTGGGCGGGCGTGTTAGCCTGCGTGTCTATGAGTCTCGCCCCCGGCAACGGCCCCGTTCAGATCAACGAGCAGCAGGTTCAGGCCCGCATTCAGGAAATCGCGGCGAAGATCCGCGAGGACTACCGGGGCATCGAACCTCACCTGATCTGCGTCCTGAACGGCGCGTTCATGTTCCACACCGACCTCGTGCGCGCGCTGGACATGCCCTGCACCATCGACTTCCTGCAGGCCAGCTCCTACGGGAACGCCAAGCAGAGCAGCGGCGAGGTCCGCATCGTCAAGGACCTGCAGTTCCCCATCAGCGACCGGCACGTGATCCTCGTGGAGGACATCGTGGACACCGGCATCACCATGAACTACCTGCTGCACTACCTCGAAGGGCGCGGGCCGAAGACGCTGAAGATCGCGGCGCTGCTCAGCAAGCCCAGCCGCCGCAAGGTGGAGATTCCCGTGGAGTACCTGGGCTTCACGATTCCCGACGCGTTCGTGTACGGGTACGGCCTGGACCGCGCGCAGTTCGACCGGAACCTGCCGTTCATCACCAGCCAGGAATAAGGCGGGCGATTCCGGGGGGCGGGGCCTGCGGGTGCCCGCCCCCGTCGCCTGTCACGGCATGCTGGCACGGCATAAAAAAAAGACACCCCGTGAAAGGGTGCCCTCTGGAATGGAGTGCTTACCAGCGGTCGTTGCGACGGGCGCCGGCGCCGCCGCCGTAATCGCTGACCGGAGCGGCCTTCGTCACGACGATGTTCTTGGCCTGGGGGCCCTTGCCGCGCTGGCCTTCTTCGATTTCGAATTCGACTTCGTCGCCTTCGTTCAGCTTCTTGAAGCCGCTGGCCTGGATCGCGCTGAAGTGCGCGAACACGTCGGGGCTACCTTCGGTCTGAATGAAGCCGTAGCCTTTTTCCGCGTTGAACCATTTCACTTTACCTACTGCCATAATGCACTCCTTAGTTTCCAGATGTAGGCGTGGGCGCACGGTGAAGACCCTGTGCGCCCACCCTCGTCAAGTCGTTGTGCGAACTCGGGAAACTATGGGTGCAGTTTAGAATCCACCCCAGGCGCCAAACGTGCTGTGCACCACATTCTAGGCCAGCTGGCGGACCCACCCCAGGCTGGGCACGCCGACCACGACCCGGCACCGTCCAGGACGGCACCCAGCACCACGCCACCCCATCCGCAGGCAGCCTCCGGAGCGACTCTCTGAACCCGGTCCAGCCCCCCTCGCCCCGCACCCCGTAGGGTCAGGGCATGGACTGGACCGACACCCTGAACCAGCTGCGCCTGATGACCGGCCCGCTTGTCGCAGCCCTGCTGACCGGCCTGATCGGCTGGGAACGACAGGCCCACCGCGCCGGGGCGGGCCTGCGCACCCACATGCTGGTCGGCATCAGCGCCGCCGTGTTCGTCGTCCTGGCCGAGGCGCTGATCCGGCAGTTCGGTTCGGACAATCCGGCCGTGCGCTTCGACCTGATCGGCCTGCTGGCCGCCGTCGTCAGCGGCGTCAGCTTCCTGGGCGCGGGCACGATCTTCTCCGGCGGGCAGGGCGGCCAGACGCGCGGCCTGACCACCGCCGCCAGCCTGCTCGCCAGCGCGGGCGTCGGCGTCGCCTGCGGCCTGCATCTGTACGTGTTCGCGCTGGGCATCACCCTGCTGTTCCTATTCGTCCTGCGGCCCCTGCACCACCTGGAAAGGGACCGCAGGGACGGGGAAACCTGAGCGGACGGACCACCGTAGAGCGGTGCAATGCGACGCCTCCCCCACTTGGATTCGGCCTGGATCGACTGCCCCCGCTGCCGACACCGCCTGCTGCGCTGGAACACTTACCGCGCATCACAGGACAGACCCTGGATTCGCGCTGGCTGGTCCCCGTTCCGCTGGTGGGCCTGGGCCTGACGCTGCTGCTCGTGACGCAGGTGCCGCTGCTGCTGACCGTGCTGGGCGGGAGCCGTGGGCAGCTGCTGGTTCTGACCGTCGGTGGCCTGGGGTTCCTGTGGGCGGCGGGCGTCGCGGCGGCGCGGCACCGGTGGAGGCTGAACCGGCGCCGCGTGCTGGCGGACCGGCTCTCACCTGACGACTGGGTGTGCCCATCGTGCCTGCACAGTGTGCCCTGCCCGGACGGCTCGGGGTTCCGGCTGACCGGGGGGACTGGTCAGAAGGCCAGGATTGTATACAATATCCACGATGACCTCCTTCGAGCGCCCCACCCTGGTCCGCGACGGCGTGTACGAACACCTGCGCCGCGCCGTGCTGGACGGCGACCTCGCCCCCGGCGAACGCCTGGGCGAGGTGGAACTCGGCGCGCAGCTCGGCGTGTCCCGCACCCCCATCCGCGAGGCCCTGATGCGCCTCACGCAGGACGGCCTGCTCGTCGCCGAGGCGAACAAGGGCGTGCGCGTCCGCACCCTCAGCGCCGCAGAGGCCCGCGACACCTACGTCGTCCGCGAGGAACTCGACGGACTGGCCGCCGCGCTGGCCGCGCAGCACCACACCACCGCCGACGCCGCCGCCCTGCGCGCCGCCCTGAATGACCTGCACGCCGCGCCCGGCAGCGACTACCGCGCCCAGACCCGCCTGGACCTCGCGTTCCACCGCGCCATCACGCACGCCGCGCACAACGCCGCCCTGAGCGACCTGAACCGCGACCTCGAACAGCGCGTCGCACTGATCAAGCACCAGACCCGCACGTACAACGCCCACCCGCAGACCGACGCGCAGCACGCCGCCCTGCTGGACGCCATTCTCGCCCGTGACCACGACGCCGCGCGGGACGCCGCCCGCACGCACGTCCGCACCTTCGCCGCCCTCGTCCTGAACGACCTTCACCCCAGGAGCACCCCATGATCGACCAGCTGTACCGCAAAGCCGTCCTGACCGTCGCCGGACAGAAAACCGTCGAGAACGCCGTCCGCGCCCGCGGCTGGGGCATGGCCCAGCGTTTCGTCGCCGGGGAAACCCCCCAGACCGCCATCCAGGCCGTCCACGACCTGAAAAAAGACGGCATCATGGCGAACCTCGACCTGCTGGGCGAATTCATCGAGAGCCCCGCGCAGTGCACGCAGTTCGCCGACAACGTCATCACCATGCTCGACGCCGCGCACGCCGACGGCATCACGCCCTACGTCAGCATCAAGCTGTCCAGCGTCGGCCAGGGCAAAAACGTGGATGGCGAGGACCTGGGTCTCACGAACGCCCGCCGCATCATCCGCCGCGCCAAGGAATACGGCGGGTTCGTGTGCCTCGACATGGAAGACCACCCCCGCGTCGACCAGACCCTCGCGCAGTTCCGCACCCTCGTCGGCGAATTCGGCGGGCAGCACGTCGGCACCGTCCTCCAGAGCTACCTCTACCGCACCGAGAAGGACCGCGCCAGCCTGGACGACCTGAGCCCCAACCTCCGCATCGTGAAGGGCGCTTACCTGGAACCCGAAACGGTCGCGTACCCGCAAAAAGCCGACGTGGACGCCGCGTACCGCCGCCTCGTGTACGCCCACATGCAGGCCGGGAACTACGTGAACGTCGCCACGCACGACGAAAGCATCATCCACGACGTGCAGATGTACGCCCTCGCGCACGGCGTCAGCAAGGACGCCTTCGAATTCCAGATGCTGTACGGCATCCGCCGCGACCTGCAACGCAACCTCGCCGCCGCCGGATACCGCGTCCGCGCGTACATCCCCTACGGCCGCGACTGGTACCCCTACTTCAGCCGCCGCATCGCCGAAACGCCCCGCAACGCCATGTTCGTGCTGCGCGGCATGCTCAAAGGCTGACCCTCCCTGTCCCTTCGGCCCGTCCGCCTTTCAACCCAGTCCAGAGCAGACCACACGAATCAGGAGACCCCATGATCAAAGTTCAGGAGTACCGCCCGCAGAGCTTCATCGATTTCACGAAGGAAGAGAACGTCAAGGCCTACCAGGACGCGCTGAAGAAGGTTCGCGCGGAATTGGTCGGGAAGCACTACCCGATGGTCATCAACGGTGAGCGGGTGGACACGGCGGAGAAGCTGACCAGCCTGAACCCCTGCGACACGACTGAAGTGGTGGGCACGACCGCGAAGGCGACGATCGAGGATGCCGAGCGTGCCCTGCAGGGCGCGTGGGCGGCGTTCGAGAGCTGGAAGAAATGGGACATGGACGCCCGCGCGCGCGTGCTGTTGAAGGCCGCCGCGATCCTGAAGCGTCGCCGCCTGGAGGCCTGCGCGCTGATGAGCATCGAGGTCGGGAAGAACTACGCCGAGGCTGACGTGGAGGTGGCGGAAGCGATCGATTTCCTGGAGTACTACGCACGCAGCGCCATGAAGTACTCGGGTTTCGGGAGCAGCGAGACGACGTGGTTCGAGGGT
This sequence comes from Deinococcus sp. JMULE3, assembly GCF_013337115.1. Classification (NCBI taxonomy): domain Bacteria; kingdom Thermotogati; phylum Deinococcota; class Deinococci; order Deinococcales; family Deinococcaceae; genus Deinococcus; species Deinococcus sp. JMULE3. The sequence continues at coordinate 2,892,771 of NZ_SGWE01000004.1, read as the reverse complement.
GAGGAGAACGGCCTGATGAGCATCCCGCTGGGCGTGGGCGTGAGCATCAGCCCGTGGAACTTCCCGTGCGCGATCTTCATCGGGATGGCGGCCGCGCCGATCGTGGTGGGGAACTGCGTGATCGTGAAGCCCGCCGAGGACGCGGGGTTGATCGCGGGGTTCATGGTGGACATCATGCTGGAGGCCGGGCTGCCCGCCGGGGTGCTGCAGTTCCTGCCGGGTGTGGGTAAGGAGATCGGGGAGTACCTGACGACGCACGCGAAGACGCGCTTCATCACGTTCACGGGGAGCCGCGCGGTGGGCCTGCACATCAACGAGGTGGCGGCGAAGGTGCAGCCCGGCCAGAAGTGGATCAAGCGCGTGATCATGGAGCTGGGCGGCAAGGACGGCATGATCGTGGACGAGACGGCCGATCTGGACGTGGCGGTGACGGCGGCGGTGCAGGGTGCGTTCGGGTTCAACGGTCAGAAGTGCAGCGCCATGAGCCGCCTGATCGTCGTGGACAGCGTGTACGACGAGGTGGTGAACGCCTTCGTGGAGCGCGCGGGTGCCCTGAAGGTCGGGACGGGTGAGGAGAACGCGAACGTCACGGCGGTCGTGAACCAGATGAGCTTCGACAAGATCAAGGGCTACCTGGAACTTGCCCCGCAGGAGGGCAAGGTGCTGCTGGGCGGCGCGGCGACCGGCGAGGCGAACGGGAAGCAGGGGTACTACGTGCAGCCGACCATCGTGGGTGACGTGAAGCGCGAGTCGCGTCTGGCGCAGGAGGAGATCTTCGGGCCGGTCGTGTCGGTCATCCGCGCGCGGGACTGGCAGGACGCGCTGGATATCGCGAACAGCACCGAGTACGGCCTGACGGGCGGCGTGTGCAGCGCCAGCCGGGAGCGTCTGGAGCAGGCCCGCGCGGAGTTCGAGGTGGGGAACCTGTACTTCAACCGCAAGATCACCGGGGCGATCGTAGGTGTGCAACCGTTCGGCGGGTACAACATGAGCGGCACGGACAGCAAGGCGGGCGGCCCGGACTACCTGGCGAACTTCATGCAACTGAAGACCGTGACGGAACGCTGGTAAAGGCAGGACCCGTACAGCTGTGCACCAGAAGCCCCGGATTCGATTCCGGGGCTTTTTTCTGCGTTGACGCGCAAGCAGATGCATTGGCGGTCATGCTTCGGAACATCGGGGTCACTTGCAAATGCAATCAATATATGAGCGCAGATTTTCAAACGCCACTATCTGATGCCCAACTGACCCAGTGATGAGAACAGATACTGTACAGGGAAATCCAAGTGACCGTTGCCACATCTGCCCGAAGCACAGGTCAAAACAACGCGGAATCAGCGATCTAGACATTGCTTTTCCATCTTTCTGGACCAGGATCAGAGCAACCTAGACATGACGGTGATTGCGATCTGGCCGCGCACTAACATCCCCCTCAACTTCATCACACCGAGCGAAGCTCACTGCCCGCCCTGACGCCGCCCCGGCAGCGCCAGCACCCTCCTCTACATCATTTCGGCACCGTGCCGGAAGGCCGCCTTCCGTCACACCTGGAGACCTCATGAAGCACACCCGTTCCATCCTGGCCGCCACCCTCGCCCTGAGCCTCGCCGCCTGCAGTCAGCAGACGGTCACCCCCGTCGCCCCCGAGGCCAGCGCCCCCGCTGACGCCGTCGCCGGCGCGTACCTGGTGGGCTTCAAGCAGGGCAACCTCAGCAGCCAGAGCGTGACGGAACAGGCCGCCGTGCAGGCCCAGGCCATCGCCGCCGCGGGCGGGATCATGACCAGCCAGTGGGTGGACATCAGCGCCGCCGCCGTGAAACTCGACGCCGCCGCGCTGGCCAAACTGCGCGCCAACCCCAGCGTCGAGTACGTCGAACCCGACTACGTCCGCACCGCGCAGGGCTTCAGGAGCGGCGTCACCGACCGCAAGGTCAGCGCGGGCCTGAGCGCCCAGGGTCTCACCGCGCAGGCGCTGTACGCCCCCAGCGGCGAGTTCACCTGGGGTGACAACGCCCTGCGCGTCCAGAACCTCCGCGCCAGTGGCTACACCGGCACCGGCGTCGCCGTGTGCGTCGGCGACACCGGCATCGACGGCAACCACCCCGAATTCGCGCGGAAACTCAAGGGCTTCAAGAACTTCGTCACCACCGAAGCCAACCGCAACGATCCCTACGCCCTGAACGACGTGTCCCACCACGGCACGCACGTGTCCGGCACGATCTTCGCCCAGCTGGGCGCGGGCACCGGCGCCAGCGGTACCCTGAGCGGCATGGACGCGAATGGCGTCGTGGGCGTGGCAACGGGCGTGAACCTGTACATGGCCCGCGTGCTGGGGGACACCGGGTCCGGCAGCAGCAGCGGCATCATCAACGGCGTGAACTGGTGCGCCGCGCAGCTCAAGAGCCAGGGCGGCACGGAGGACAAGGTCGTCATCAGCCTCTCCCTGGGCGGCGGCAGCAAGAGCCGCACCGAGCAGCGCGCCTACACCAGCGTGTGGCAGAAGGGCGCCATGACCATCGCCGCGACCGGCAATGACGGCGCTGCCGTCTCCTACCCCGCCGCGTACACCGAAGTGGTCGGCATCGGCGCGGTGGACAGCAACCTCGCCAAGGCGGACTTCAGCAACTTCGGCACGCAGGTGGATCTGGTCGGCCCCGGCGTGGACGTCATCAGCACCGTGCCCCTGGGCCAGGGCAGCCAGGCGCTCGCCTCCGGCGGCGGCGTGAGCTTCCCCGAGGTGAAGGCCGCCGACCTGACCGGCAAGGGCAGCTTCACCGGGAACATCGTCGCGGCGGGCGGCACCAACAACGAGTTCTGCGGCACCACGACCCGCAACGCCGCCCTGGCCGGCAACATCGCCCTGATCGCCCGCGGCACCTGCTCCTTCGAGGAGAAGACCGCCAACGCCGTCGCCAGCGGCGCCAAGGCCGTCATGATCTACAACAACGCCGCGGGTGCCCTGGGCATGACCCTCACCAACACCTACACCGTGCCCGTCGTCGGCATCCTCCAGGCGGATGGCCAGGCCCTGCTGACCAAGCTGCCCACCACCGGCACCGCCGCCGTCACCAGCGCCGACTACGAGTCCTACAACGGCACCAGCATGGCCACCCCCCACGTCAGCGCCGCCGCCGCGGTCGTCTGGGCCGCCAAGCCCACCCTGACGAACACCCAACTGCTCAGCCTGCTGACCAGCACCGCCAAGGACCTCGGCACCGCCGGGAAGGACAACAACTTCGGTTTCGGTCTGGTCGACCCCCTGAAAGCCATCACCGGCCAGTAACCGTCACCTGCACCCGGCACCCCTTCCACACGGAGGGGGTGACTTTCATTAGTCTGAGCCCATGCGCTGAGCAGCCCTGCTGTTCCCCATGCTGCTGTCCGGCACGACAGCTTCTGCGCCCGCGCACCTGTTCCTGCCGGGCACCCTGAGCGCCACGCAGCCCCGCGTCAGCCTGCGCGTGAAGGGCCTGGATTCGCCGGGCCGCTCGCTCATGACCGGGCTGTGTCAGGTCAGGTACACCGTCTTCGACCGGCAGGGCCGCGCCCTCCTCGGGTATCCGAATCGCGGGACCCTTTGCGCCGAGGTGGGCCTGGGCGTGAACACCGCGCGGGGCGCGTGGGGGGCGTTCACCCTCGACCTCTCCCCCGTCCGCGCCGCGCGGCTGCCCGCCGGGACGTACCTCATGACCGCGCACATTCAGGCGCAGGACGGCGGCACGCGGGTGACCCTCGTGTCGAACACCGCGACGCTGCGGGTGCCCTGACCTCTACCAGCCCGCCTCCTGCAGCAGTCGGTCGACGATCTGCACGCCGCCCAGGATGGCGGGGAGGCCGCCGCCGGGGTGGACGCCGGTGCCGACCTGCCACAGGCCGGTGCTCAGGCGGTACGGCTGGGGGTGCAATGGGCCGCCGCGCCACGCGGGGAGGCCCGGGCCGTACAGGGCGCCGCCGGGGTGCCCGCCCTGTGCGTAGTGGTCGGGGGCGAGCGTGGCGACGTCCAGAGCGTCCCGCAGCAGGTCGGGGACTTGCAGAGTCGCCTCGGTCCGGCGCAGTTGTGCCTGCACCCAGGGGTGGTCCAGGGTCAGGGCCTCGCCGGTGGCGGGCGTGGCGAGCAGGACGCTCAGCTGCCGCCCGTGCGCGTGCACCAGGGTGAGGGTGTCCGGGGGCAGCGCGCCGCGCCGGACGTGCGCGTGGAACGCCGCGAAGCGGGTGGGCGGCAGGACGCTCGTGGCGGGCAGCGGGGCGGGGCGGGGCAGGACGGCGTACACGCCGACGCCACTGACGGTGCGCCGCGCGACGGGTAAGGGGGTGGGACGGCCCCGCAGCGCGGCCAGCCGGTGCGGGTCGAGGGCGCTGACGATCAGGTCGTGCCGCGCCGTCTCGCCGCCCGCGAGGGTAAGGGTCTGCCCGTCCAGTCGCGTGACCGGGGTGTGTTCGCGCTGCTGCACGCCGCGTGCCTGCCCGAAGGTCAGCAGGGCGTCCAGCAGCGCCCCCATGCCGTCCGCCGGGCGGAACACGTCCGCGCCGACCAGTGCCGGGATCAGCGCGTACAGCGGCGGCGCGACCCCGGGGGGCAGTCCGGCGTTCAGGGCGTGCGTGGCGAGCGCGTGGGTCAGCGCGGGCGGCAGCTTCTGCGCGGCCAGCCAGCCGTGCGCGGTCAGGTGCGGGCCCTGCACGCGCAGCAACGCGGCGGCCGCCTGCCGGAACAGCGGGTCCCGCAGGCGCGGTGGGGTGGTCAGCAGCACGCCCAGGAACGGGGTAAGCGGCGCGGCGGCCCGCAGGTACCGCTGCCAGTGCGGGTGCAGAGGGTGGCCCGGCGGCACCGGGAGCGGCACCGGGCCGTGCGGCGTGTGGTGCAAGCCCAGCCCGCCGGGCAGCGGGCGCAGCTTCAGGGGGTCGGGTTCGTTCAGGCCGCGCAGGTACGCGCGCCACACCTGCGGGAACGTGAACAGGCTGGGGCCGGTGTCCACCACCTCGCCCGCCAGGGTGAGGCGGCGCAGCTTCCCACCGGCCTGATCCCGGTCGTACACGGTGACTGCGTGCCCCCGGTGCGCGAGGCGGGCGGCGAGGGCCAGTCCGGCGATCCCGCCGCCCAGAATGCCGACTGTTCGGGTGCCGACGCTGCGGGTCATGTCAGAACCCGGTCCACTGGCCGCGCGCCAGCAGGTACACGAGCTGCACCCCGGCGACCGCGCCGACGATCCAGGGAGTGACGATGCTCAGGGGGTACAGCCGCGCGGCCTGTTCGGGGGTGGGGCGCAGCAGGAGGCGCAGCGCCATGCCGCCGCAGGTGAGGAGCAGGGCCAGCGCGGTCAGTTTCGACGCGGGCAGCAGCAGCGCCGAGGCGAGGATGAACCACGTCAACGCGTAGGCGGCCGTGCCGCGCGCGCCGAGGGTGGTGGCGACCGTGCGGGTTCCGGCGGCGCGGTCGGCGGGAATGTCCTGCGCGGCGTCGAAGGCGTGCTTCCCGACCGAGTAGCTCATGAGGGCCAGCAGCGGCCACCACGGCACCGGGCTGCCCAGGGCCAGGGCGGGCAGCGCCAGCGGCAGGGCGTACGCGACGTTGCTCAGGCCGTCCAGGAACGGGCGGGCTTTCAGGCGCAGCGGGGGCAGACTGTACGCGGCGAACAGCAGCGCGGACGCCAGCAGCAGCAGCGTGGCGGCGGGCGGCAGCAGGATGCTCAGCGCGGCCAGCGCGGGAAGATTCCACCACAGCGTGGCACGCAGCAGCGGCGCGGCCTCCTGCACCTGAAGCCGCGCGCCCTGCCAGCCGCCCTTGCGGGAGGAGCGGGCGTCCTCCTCCTGGTCCCACAGGTCGTTCAGGCCGTAGATCAGCAGGTTGAACGGCAGGGTCAGGTACGCCAGCAGGGCCAGCACCCCGGCGTCCACGGTGGACAGGCGGCCCGTGAGCCACACGCCGGTCACCAGGGTGCCCACGGTGTTCACCCACAGCGCCGGGCGGGACACGACCAGTGCGCGCCGCAGCGGAAAACGGGCGGGCGTCAGGGTGGGGGCGGCGCGGTCGGTCGGCATGACGGCAACCTCCGCAGCATAGCGGCTGGGGGTGGTGGGCAGATGACCCGGCGTTTGGCCGGAATCGTTACGTTCCTGCGGTCACGCGGCGCTCAGAATAGGGTTTGATGAACCTTCCCGCCGGGCGGTCGCTGACTGCCATGTTCACCGCCTCCGAGGTCGAGGCGCAGACCGGTGTGCCCGCCACGACCCTGCGGCAGTGGGAACGCCGCTACGGCTTCCCCCGCCCCGAGCGCAGCGCGAACGGGTACCGCCTGTACTCCCCGAACGACGTGGCCGCCATTCAGCGCATGCAGGCGCACCTGAACGCCGGGGTGCCCGCCAGCCGCGCGGCGGAACTCACGCAGCGCGATCAGGACACCGTGCCCGCGCAGCCCGAGGCGCGTGACGCCGCCGAGTGGTCCCGGCAGCTCACGCTGGCGCTGATCGGGTCGGACATGGATCAGGCCGGTAGCCTGCTGGGGCAGGTGCACTCGCAACTGCCCGTCGAGGACGTCCTGACCCAGGTGATCTCCCCCACCCTGCTAGACATCGGGTCGCGCTGGGAGCGCGGGGAGATCACGGTCGCGCACGAGCATCAGGCCAGCGCGTTCCTGCGGGCGCGCCTGTCGCACCTGATGGACGTGGCGGGCGTGCAGGAGGGCTTCGGGCCGCTGGTCGTGGCGGCGTGCGCGCCTGGCGAGGAGCACGAACTGGGCCTGATGATGCTGACCCTGGCCCTACGCCGCCGGGGCGTGCGGGTCGCGTACCTGGGCGCGAACGTGCCGCTGGGAGACCTGGCCGTGTTCACGCGGCAACAGGGCGCGCGGGCGGTGCTGCTGGCCCTGAACGGAGACTGGGCGCTCGGGCCGACCCGCGAGCACCTGCGCGACCTGGGCGGGCTGGGCGTGCCGCTGTTCGTGGGCGGCGCGCTGGTCAACGCCCGGCCTGAACTGGCCGAGGAGTTCGGCGGCGTGTACGCCGGGCCGGACGCGCCGCGCGCCGCGCAACGGATCGCCGCGCACCTGCACCGCACAGATGGCGGCGGCGAGGGAGGTTCCACATGAGAGTACTGGTCACCGGAGCAAGTGGCTTCGTCGGGAAGGCAGTCGTGAAACACCTCGTGCAGGACGGTCATGACGTCTGGGCCGGGAGTCGCCGGGGCGAGGCGGTGGGCGGTGCGCGCGGCGTGAAACTGGACGTGACCGATCCGGGCAGCGTGCAGCGCGCCGCCGGTCAGGCCGACCCGGAAGTCGTCGTGCACCTAGTGGGCATCATCGCGGAAGCTGGGGATCAGACCTTCGAGCGGGTGCATGTCGAGGGCACCCGCAATGTCCTGGCTGCCACGCCGCGCGGCGCGCGGTACGTGCACATGAGTGCCCTGGGCGCCCGCGAGGACAGCGGCAGCCGGTATTCCAGCAGCAAGGCCCGCGCCGAGGCGCTCGTGCGGGCCAGCGGGCTGGACTGGACGATCTTCCAGCCCAGCCTGATCTTCGGTGTCGGGGACGACTTCTTCGGGCGGGTCCTGCGGGAACTGGTGTCCACGGCGCCGGTCGTGCCGCAGATCGGGGACGGGTCGTTCCCGTTCCGGCCGGTCAGCGTGCAGGATGTCGCGCAGGCCTTCGCCCGCGCCGCCGGGAGCCGCACCGGCCTGCACGGCACGTTCGCCCTGACCGGCCCGGAGGAATTCACATTCCGGCAGCTGCTGAACCTGGAACTCGGGGCGCTCGGGAAACGCAAACCCATCGTGCCCGTGCCGCTCCCGCTGATGAACCTCGCCGTGCCGCTGATGCAGGTGCTGCCCAAGCCCCCCATCACCCGCGACCAGTACGCGATGCTCAAGGAAGGCAACACCGCGCCGAACGAACCGGCCCGCAGCACCTTCGACCTGCCGATGCTGCGCCTGCAGGATCACCTGCCACAGATCGTGCAGGCCGCCCTGAAGAAGTAATCCGCGCCGAGCCGTGCGCCCCGCCGCTCAGCCCGGTGGGGCGCGCCCTTTGCCCCTGGGTCATACGGGACTCCAGTGACTCCCCTTCGACGTGGTCGCTTTTCTTGATCCCCTCTCCCCATGTGCTGCGCAGCAGAGAGGGAGGGAGGCGCGAAGCGAGGGAAGGGTGAGGGGGCCACCGGGTGACTCCAAATGACGTGGAATCACTTCAAGCCCGTATCAGCTCAGGGTGCGGGGCAGGTCCTGCAGGGCCGCGACCTCCATGGGGGGCGTGCCCTGGCGGAACGCGGCGAGGTACCCGCTGACGGTGCCGCCCGCCCGCTCGACCAGCCGGGCGAGGGCCTGGGCGGTGCCGCCACTGGCGACGACGTCCTGCACGATGGTCACGCGCTTGCCCTTCAGGCGTTCGGCGTGCGGGCCGTCCAGCCAGAGGGTCTCGGCGACGCCCAGGGTCATGCTGGGCACGTCCTGAATGAGGGGCTGCTGCATGTACGTGCGGCGTTTCTTGCGGGCGCACACGTACGGCAGGCCCGAGCGGTCGCTCAGTTCGTGCGTCAGCGGCAGGGCGTTCGTGACGACGGTCAGCAGGACCTCGGTGCCGCCTGGGATCAGGGCGACCATGGCCTGCGCGGCGGCGTTCGTGAATTCGCTGTCGCCGATGAATTCCACCAGGGGCACGCGGCCCATGCCGCCCGCGCGGACGGTGGGGAGGGTGCGGCTCACGTCGCCGATGGTGACGGTCAGTTCCTGCGGGGCTGTGGTCATGGCTCAGGCTAACGCACGTTCGTCAGCTGAGGTCGGCAGGACCGGACGCCAGAGGGAAACCCCCTCCGCGTGAGAGGGGGCCTTGAGGGAAGCGGTTATTTGAAGAGGGGCAGGTGGCCCAGGGCCGTGACCTCGGGGCGTTCCTGCCCCTCGGTGAACACGGCGACGACCGCCGCGACTTCCCCGCCGACTTCCTCGATGATCTGGCGGATGGAGTGCAGGGTGCCGCCGCTGGAGACCACGTCGTCCACGATGGCGACCTTGCGGCCCCTGATCTTCTGCACGTCGAAGCCGTCGAGGACCAGCAGCTGGGGCTTGCCGGTGGTGATGCTGACGACCTCGCGGGCGACGGGGTCGACCATGTAGGGCTTCTGGGTCTTGCGGATGACGATGTACGGCTTGCCGCTTTCCCGGCTGATGACGTGCGCGAGGCTCAGCGCCTTGACCTCGGGCGTGACGAGCACGTCGATGTCGGCGGGGAGCTTCAGGGCGAGTTCGCGTCCGGCTTCCTCGGTGACGTCGGTGTCGCCGAGCATGTTGAACAGGGCGACCTTGATGTCCGGGGAGACCGGCACGATGGGCAGGTCGCGGGTCACGCGACCGATCTGAACCTTGAACGTGTCCACTTGACGCAGTGTAACGCGCGGCGCGGAGTGGGGTGAGGGACGGGCGCCCGGTGGGGGTGGCGCACCTGTCTGGATAGTTGACTTGTTTTGTACGCCATAAAGGTTTACCTTTTTTGTCAATGATTGCCTCCGCCCCCACCCGTCAGCCCGCGCGCACGGACCTGAGTGCGCTGAAGTTCAATCAGGTCACGGTGGTGTTCGTGACCCTGCTGGCCGTGATCCTGACCGTCCCGGCGCTGACGCTGGTGCTGGGCGCGGCCATGCTGATCGGGGCCGTCATGCCCGACCTCTCCCCCATGCGCGCCGCGTACCGCCTGCTGGGACCCGCCCTGGGCCTGAAGCCCGAGGTCGTGGACGAGGACCCCCGCGCGCACCACTTCGCGCAGGGCGTGGGCGGCGGCTTCCTGCTGGCCTCCGCGAGCTTTACACTGGCGGGTCTGCCCATCGTCGGGGCGGTACTGGGCGTGACCGTGATCGCGCTGGCCGCCCTGAACCTCTCCCAGAAGATCTGCGTGGGCTGCGTCATGTACTTCCAGTACCGCCGTCTCCGCTACCAGCTGCTCAAGCGCTAAGGACCGACCATGAGTGACATCGAAGCCCTGAAGAAAGCCGTTCCGCCCTTCCAGATTTTCGACCTGATCCCCCAGTACGCCGAGCAGGGCTTCATCGACCCCGAACGGATCGACCTGCTCAAGTGGGCCGGGGTGTACCCGCAGCGTCCGCAGGAGGACGGCTTCCTGATGATGCGCGTCCGCGTGCCCGCCGCCGAGTTCTCCAGCGCCACCATGCGCGAGGTGGCGAACATCGCCGAGGAGTACGGCCGGGGCTTCCTGGACGTTACGGACCGTCAGGCGTTCCAGTTCCACTGGCTGACCATCCAGGACATCCCCCGCATCTTCGAGCGGCTGGAACCGCTGGGCCTGCACCCCAAGGGCGCGTGCGGCGATACCGTGCGAGCCGTGATCGCCAGCCCCCTGGCCGGCCTGGACGCCCGCGAGATCATCGACGTGCGCCCCCTGGCCCACGCCATGGAAGGCACCCTGACCGGGAACCCCGACTTCCAGGACCTGCCGCGCAAGTTCAAGATGAGCATCACGGCGGTGCCGGAACTCGAAGGCATCCACATGATCAACGACATCGGCTTCCTCGCGCACCGCGTGAACGGTGAGGTCGGCTTCGACGTGTGGGTGGGCGGCGGCCTGGGCGCCGTGGCGCACCTGTCCAGGCGCCTGGGCGTGTTCATCCGCCCCGAGGAGGTCGTGGAGGTCGGGCAGGCCATCACCGCCGCGTACCGCGACCACGGCTACCGCCAGAACCGCAAGAAGAGCCGCCTGAAGTTCCTGATCAAGGACCTGGGCGTCGAGAAGTTCCGCGAGATCGTCGAGAACGACTACCTGGGCCGCAAGCTGACGGACGGCCCGGCCGCGCCGACTGCACGTTTCGGCGGGAACGACGTGCTGGGCGTGAACCCGCAGGCGGACGGCCTGAACTACGTGGTCGTGGCGACCACCGTGGGCCGCATCGACCCCACCAAGGCCCGCGTCCTGGCTGATCTGGCCGACCGTTACGGCAAGGGCGTGCTGCGCACCACCGCGTTCCAGAACATGGTGATCCCCCACGTCGCCACCGAGGACGTCGAGGCCCTGAGCGCCGAACTGGCCGCCATCGAACTCGCGCCGAAGGCGACCATCCGGGGCACCACCATCGCCTGCACCGGCAACCAGTTCTGCCGCCTCGCGCTGACCGAGACCAAGGCCCGCACCGCCGATCTGGTCGATCACCTCGAACCCCTGACGCTGGCGATGGACGTGCCGTTCACGATCAACCTGACCGGGTGCAGCAACGCCTGCACGCGCTACCAGGTGGCCGACCTGGGATTCATGGGTGCGAACAAGACCGACAAGGACGGCACCGTTCACGAGGTCTTCAACGTTCACCTGGCCGGGAGCATCGGGCAGGCGCAGCGCACCGGCACGAAACTGAAGGGCGCGGTGCCCGCCGAACGCCTGAACGAGTACGCGGCGGCCGTGCTGGCCGAGTTCCAGGCGAACAAGCAGCCGGGCGAGAGCTTCGTGGAGTACGCCGACCGCACCGGGCACGAGCACTTCGCGCCGGACGCCGTGCTGGGCGCGCGCGAGGCGGTCACCGCATGACCGCCGTGGCCGAGCAGCAGGCCGTCGGCACGGGCCGCGTGGTGTGGCTGACCGGCCTGAGCGGCGCCGGGAAGAGCACCCTGGCGAGCGCCCTGTATGAAGAGCTTCTGGCGCGCGGCGTGGCCGCAGAACTGCTCGACGGCGACGCGGTGCGCGAGAACCTCAGCAAGGGCCTGGGCTTCTCGAAAGCCGACCGGGACACGAACGTGCGCCGCATCGGCTTCGTGGCGGGCCTGCTCGCCAAGCACGGCGTGACGGTCCTGGTCAGCGCGATCAGCCCGTACGCCGACACGCGCCGCGAGGTGCTGTCCGGCCTCCCGAACGCGCTGGAGGTCTTCGTGGACGCCCCGCTGGACGTCGTGACGGCGCGGGACGTGAAGGGCCTGTACCTGAAGGCCATCGCCGGAGAGATCCCGCACTTCACCGGGGTCAGCGACCCCTACGAGGCGCCCGAGAACCCCGACCTGCACCTGCGCACCGACCGCATCAGCGTCGAGGACGGCGTGCGGCAGCTGCTGGAGAAACTGGGCGTATGACCACCACCTCGCCCCGACCTGACTTCACGCCGGCCAGCGACCCGCTGGACGTGATCCGCTGGACGCTGGAAACGCACCCGGACGTCCTGATGCCCAGCGCGTTCAACCTGAACGGCGTGGTGCTGCTCGATCTGGCCGTGAAGGCCGGGTACCGGGGCGAGGTGGTGTTCGTGGACACCGGGTACCACTTCCCCGAGACGCGGGCGACCCGCGACCGGCTGGCTGCCCGCTACCCGGAACTGACGTTCGTGACCCTGAACGACGGCGCGAGTCCCGAGGACGGACAGACCGACCCGGCGCTGTACGCCAGCGACCCGGACGCCTGCTGCGCAGTGCGGAAGGTCGCGCCCCTGCAGGCGTACCTGCGCGAGCGGGCCCCGTCGGCGCTGCTGAACGCCCGCAGCCGCGATCAGGCGAGCACCCGCGCGGACATTCCGTTCGTCGAGGACGGCGCGCGCGTGAAGGTGAACCCGCTGGCCCACTGGACGCGCGAGATGCTGGAAACCTACGCGCGCGAGCAGGACCTGCCGGTGAACCCGCTGTACTGGGACGGCTTCCTGAGCGTGGGCTGCTGGACGTGTACGCGTGCCGTGCGGCCCGGCGAGGACGCCCGCGCGGGCCGCTGGGCCGGGAAGGGCAAGACCGAGTGCGGCCTGTGGGCCGGGGAGAACAGGCTGTGACGCGCCGCTGTTGACGCCCGAGCACCTGCACCGCCGCCTGAATCCTGAGCGGCTTTTCCTGCCCCGAATAGTTGAGTCTTTTCATCAAGAGGTCCGACCCATGACGATCCTGCTTCCCACCACCACTGCCCTCCCCAGCCCCCTCGGCGGCACCCTGGTCAACGGCGTGCGCCGCGCCGGACACGACTTCGACCCGGCGGAACTGGCCGCGCTGCCGCGCCTGAGCATCAGCGAGCGCACCCTGGCCGACCTGGAGATGCTCGCCACCGGCGCGTACTCCCCCCTGAACGGCTTCGTGAACGAGGCGGACTACCTGTCGGTCATCGAGCGGCTGCGCCTCGCGGACGGCACGCCCTGGAGCATCCCCATCACGCTGCCCGTGACCGCCGAGCACGCCGGGCTGCGCGGCCGCGTGGTCCTGAGCTTCGAGGGTCAGGACGTCGGCTGGGTGGACGTGCAGGAGGCCTTCGCGGCCCGTAAGGCCTGGGAAGCGCGCGAGGTGTACCGCACCGAGGACGCCGCGCACCCCGGCGTGGCGGCGCTGTACGCGCAGGGTGACTTCAACCTGGCCGGGCCGGTCGCGCTGTTCGAGGTGCCCAGGGGCCACTTCCCCCGGCACCACCGCACGCCCGCTGAGGTGCGCGAGGTGATCGAGGCGCGCGGCTGGCGCTCCACGGTGGCGTTCCAGACCCGCAACCCCATCCACCGGGCGCACGAGTACCTGCAGAAGGTCGCGCTGGAACTCGTGGACGGGCTGCTGCTGCACCCACTGGTGGGCACCACCAAGGGCGACGACGTGCCCGCCGCCACCCGCGTGCAGGCGTACGAGGTGCTGCTGGAGAAGTACTACCCGCAGGCCCGCACGCTGCTCAGCGTGTACCCGGCCGCCATGCGCTACGCCGGGCCGCGCGAGGCGATCCTGCACGCCCTGTCCCGGCGCAACTACGGCGTGACGCACTTTATCGTGGGCCGCGACCACGCGGGCGTCGGCAGCTACTACGGCACGTACGACGCGCAGGAGATCTTCAGCGCGTACACGCCCGAGGAACTGGGCGTGCAGATCCTGAAGTTCGAGCACACCTTCTACTGCAACTCCTGCGGTCAGCTGGTCAGCCCCCGCACCTGCCCGCACGACAGCTCGCATCATCTCGTGCTGAGCGGCACGAAGGTCCGCGAGAAGCTGCGCGCCGGGGAGAACCTGCCCGCCGAATTCACCCGGCCCGAGGTGGCCGAGGTACTCCGCGCCGCGTACGCCGACCGGGGCTGACGTGACGACCCTCTCCCCTGACATTCAACCCACCCGCGCCGCGCGGGGCCCGAGCCGCTGGCAGACGCTGGTCACGCAGCTCGTGGGCCTGCTGGTCATTCTGGGCGCGTGGTGGCTGGTCACCGACGTGCTCAAACTGTACCCGCCGTACGTGTTCCCCGGCCCGAAAGCCGTGTGGACCGAGATCAGCTACGGCCTGTGGGGCACCGGCCCGCAGGACGGCAAGCTGCTGTCCGCCATCGGCGGGAGCCTGCGCCGCGTCCTGACCGGGTACGTGATCGCCGTGCTGCTGGGTGTCGTGGTGGGCCTGCTGATGGGCGCGTGGCGGCCCCTGCGGACCACGCTGGGCGCGTACCTGACCGGCATCCAGAGCGTGCCCAGCATCGCGTTCGTGCCGTTCGCGATCCTGTTCCTGGGCCTGAACGAACGCGCCGTGCTGTTCGTGGTCATCCTGGAAGGGTTCATTCCGGTGGCGCTGGCGGTGTCCGGCGCGCTGCTGAACGTCCCCCCGGCGCTGCGCGTGGCGGGCCGCACGCTGGGCGCGGGCTCGCTGGGCCTGACGCTGCGGGTGCTGCTGCCCGCCAGCGTGCCCAGCATCCTGACCGGGCTGCGCACCGCCTGGAGCTTCTCGTGGCGCGCCCTGGTCGGCGGGGAACTCCTGATCGCCGGGGCGGCCAGCCTGGGCGAGCAGCTGGAAATCGGGCGGAACACCGCGAACGTGGCGCTGGTCCTCGCGACGATCATCATCATCGGCGTGATCGGCGGGCTGTTCGACTCGCTGCTGCGCGCCGCCGAGGGCCGCGTCCGCCGTGACTACGGCCTGGAGGTGCCACAATGACCACCACCATGACCCGCGCCGCCCCCGCCCCCCTGGCCGCCGAACGTGGCGGCGCGCCCCTGAGCCTGGACGGCGTGACGTACCACTATCAGGGCCGCCGGGGTCAGCAGGCGGCAGGCGTCGGCCCCCTGAACCTGGACGTGCCGGCCGGTGAGTTCCTGTGCGTCGTCGGCCCGTCCGGCAGCGGCAAGAGCACCCTGCTGAGCCTCCTGGCCGGGTTCCTGAAACCCCAGCGCGGCCAGATCACCCTGGGTGGCGAGGTCGTGCGCGGCCCGCACCCCCGCCTGACCCTGGTGCAGCAGGAGGCCGCGCTGTTCCCCTGGCTGACCGTCTCCGGGAACGTCGCCTTCGGCCTGCGCGGCGTGCCCCGCGCCGAACGCGACGTGCGCGTGCAGGACGCGCTGCGGCAGGTGGGCCTGGACGGCTACGGCCCGCGCCGCCCACACGAACTCAGCGGCGGGCAGCGCCAGCGCGTCGCCCTGGCCCGCGCCCTGGTCACCCGCCCCGGCCTGCTGCTGCTCGACGAGCCCTTCAGCGCCCTGGACCACGCGACCCGCACCGCCCTGTCCGACGAACTGCTGACCCTGTGGCGGCAGACCGGCGTGACCGTCGTGTTCGTCACGCACCAGCTGGAGGAAGCGCTGCACCTGGGCCAGCGGGTCGTGGCCCTGCGCGGCGGTCAGGTGGCCCTGGACGCGCCCGCCGCGCAGACGAGCGTGGACGACCTGAAACGCCTGCTGGGCGAGTAATACGGACTCCGGTTGAAAGGTTTGCAAAACCTTTCAACCCGAGCGGACGCGAGGAGGAGAAAAACGGGTTCCGGGCGTGGAGTTGGCAACCCGGTGTGGTTCCGGGTTGTCAACGAAACAGACGGAATCCGAACGAGGTGCAGCACGCATAGAGGCCCGGACCCCGGTGGTCCGGGTTTTCCTGTGGCCGCCTGCCGACCGGGTCGGCGAGTCTCGCGGCTCCCCCGGCATTCAGCAAGTGAAGGGGCGAGGGCCGCCCGGAAGCAGCCCTCGCCCGCTGACCTGAACTTCAGTCGAGGAAGTCGCGGAGTTTGCGGGTGCGGCTCTCGTGGTACTTGAGTTTGCGCAGCGCCTTGTTCTCGATCTGGCGGATGCGTTCGCGCGTGACGCTGAAGCGCTGCCCGACCTCCTCCAGGGTGTGCTCACGGCCGTCCACGAGGCCCTTGCGGAACTTCAGGACCATCGCTTCACGCTCGGTGAGTTTCGACAGGGCCTTTTCCAGTTCCTCGCTCAGGAGGGTCTTGGCGGCGTTCTCGACGGGACTGTCGAGGTTCTCGTCGGGAATGAAGTCCCCGTAGAAGGAGTCCTTCTCGTCACCGATGGGGGTTTCGAGCGAGACGGGTTCCTGGCTGACCTTCTGCACTTCCTCGACCTTCGCGGCGTCCCAGCCGGGACCCATGGCCTCGGCGATCTCCTCGTAGGTGGCCTCGCGGGACAGTTCCTGCTGGAGCTGGCGGGCGGTGCGGGTCAGTTTGTTGATCGTCTCGACCATGTGCACCGGGATGCGGATGGTGCGGGCCTGGTCGGCGATGGCGCGGTTGATGGCCTGACGGATCCACCACGTGGCGTACGTGCTGAATTTGTAGCGGCGGCGGTACTCGAACTTCTCGACCGCGCGGATCAGGCCCTGGTTGCCTTCCTGGATCAGGTCGAGGAAGCCCAGGCCCCGTCCGGTGTACTTCTTGGCGATGCTGACGACCAGTCGGAGGTTCGCCTCGATCAGGCCCTGGCGGGCGGCGGCGCCGTCCTCGGTCTGGCGCATCAGGCGGCGGCGGGCGCGGTCCTCGAGTTCGAGGTCCTCCTCGAGCACCTTGCGGGCTTCCTCGCCTTCCTCGATGCGGCGCGCCAGGGCGATCTCCTCTTCGAGGGTCAGCAGGGGCACGCGGCCGATCTCGTGGAGGTACTGGCGGACCGGGTCGTTGGACACGGCGCGGGGCATGTCGTCGAAGTATTTCTCCTCGTCGTCGTCCTGCGCGGCGGCCGGGCCGTCCTCGGCGGCTTCTTCCTCGGTGTCGTCCTCGTCCTCGTCGAGGTCCTGCACCTCGATGTTCTGCCCGGCGAGGTACAGCTGCATGTCCTCGAACGCGTCGGGACTCTCGGGGTCCAGCCCGTTGGCTTCCAGCGCGCTGGCGAGCGCGGTGGCGATGTCCTCGCTGGAGAGCACCCCGGCGGCGCGGCCGGCCTTCAGGAGTTCCTGAATGCTGGCGTGCGCGTAGTAGGGCTTCTCGGGCTGGCCGCCCTTGACGGGCGCGGCGGCGGGCTTGGCGGCCGGTTTCGCGGCGCGCGCGGTGGGCTTGGCGGCCTTGGCGGGCTTCTCGGCGGGTTCGGCCTTCGCCTCGGTCTTCTTCGCGGCAGGTTTCTTCGCGGGCTTCTCAGCCGCTTCGGCCTTGGCGGGCGCCGCCTTGGGGGCGGCCTTCTTCGCGGGGGCCTTCTTGGGCGCCTCGACGGTCTCGGCGGCCACGACGGGCGCGGCCGCTTCGGGTGCAGGCTGGGCCAGTTCGGGCGCGTCGGCCTTGGGTGCGGCCTTCTTCGCGGCGGGCTTGGCGGGCATGGGGCTGGTGGCGGTCGTGACGGGTTTGGGCGTCGTGCCGGGCGCGACGCGGGCACGGGCGCGCGCGGCGGCCTTGGGTTCGCCGCTCTCGGCGTCGATCTTCTTGCGGGTGCGGACGGTCGTGGAATCTGCCATGCGGCCTCCTGGGGTGGGGTCGGGGCGAATGCTGGTGGGTTGGGTGGTGTCCGGGCGGCGGGCCGTGTGCCGGGTGCCGGGCACCTGAACGCGTCAGTCTAGCAAACGCGCCCAGGACCGCATCGTGACGGGATCAGGACGTGGGAGGGGGGAGCTGGTGGGGAACGCCGGGCCAACAGGTGAGATACGAGGCTGGCCGCCCACTGGTTCCCGCCCCCCGGTCGGGGAGGGCAGGCGCGAGTTGGGGTCAGGCGCGCGTGACAGACAGCACCTTGAAGCCCGCCTCGCGCAGGGTCTCGCGGACCTCGCCCAGGGCGCGCAGGTCCGCCTCGTAGGGCAGGAAGTCGTTCGCGACGAGGTGCAGCGTCCCACCGGGCCGCAGGCGGCGCGCGGCGGCGGCGATGAATTCCCGCGCGACGTCCAGCACCACGCCGCGCCCCACGTGGAAGGGCGGGTTCGTGAGGATCACGTCGAAGGTCGCCGCCGGGTCCAGCGCGGCGTCCACGTCCGAGTGGACGGCCGCGCCGGTCAGGCCGCTGGCGGCCAGGGTGGCCTGCGCGCTGCGGACGCTGGGCAGATCGCCGTCCACCAGGGTCACGGTCGCGCCGCGCCGCGCGGCCCACGCGCCGATGAGGCCGGTGCCGCAGCCCAGGTCCAGCACGTCCTTGCCGCTCAGCGCGCGGCCGTCCGGGTCGAGGCGTTCCAGCGCGCCCAGCATCAGCGCGGTGGCCTTGTCGGGTTTCGCGGCGCTGAACACACCGGGCAGGCCCACGACCGTCACGCCGAAGGCCTCGAAGCCCTCGGGGTCCGGGAGGGCCGGGGTGGGACCGGGACGGCGGATGAGTTTCGCCACGCGCATCCCACCGTCACGCGCCACGACCTCCCCGGCACCGAAGGCGTTCCCGGCCAGCCGCACGTACCGGTCGAAGCCCTTGTCGCGGTCCCCGGCGATGTACAGCGTCCCGCCGGGCGGCGTGCAGGCGTGTGCCCAGGCGACCTGCGCGGCGGCGTAGGCGTTCCCGCGGTCCCCGGCCAGCACCAGCGCCACGGTCCGGGCGCGGTCCGGCCAGCGCTCCAGCAGGGACTCGCCGGGCACTGCCGCGTGCGCGTCCAGGCCACCCGCCGCCAGGGCGCTCAGCGCGGCGGCGCTGCCCTCCACGGCGCGCAGGGTCACGCCGGGCAGGCTGCCCAGCAGGCCACCCATGGCACTCAGGTCGAGCACGTCGCCGCGCACGCGGTCCTTGCGCATCACGCCCGCCAGCAGCGCCTGCGCGGCGTCCACGTCCGGGTAGCCGCGCACGCCACTCTTGGTGAGGGCCTTCAGGGAGTCCAGCCGGGGCGGGAGGTTCGCGGGGCGCACCTCGAAGTAGTTCACGGCGGGCCGCGCCTCCGCACGGCTCCCGGTCGGAGCCGCCGGGCGATCGGAGGCGGATCGCTCAGGGGGTCGGTCGTTCTTGAATCGGATTTTCTGCTTGGGCCTGCGCGTCACCCCCACAGAGTCGCACACCGGGACGCCATTCAGGCGACGCGTCCCCCGAACGGCCCACCGCGACCCGGCGCCCGTCGCCCGTCCGGCGACCGGAAAACGCGGCCCCCACACCTTCGCAGGGGCCGCGCGTGTCCGGTGCTCCTTCAGGAACGCCTCAGCAGGCCGGAGTTCACTTCACGACGATGTTGATGATGCGGCCCGGCACGTAGATCTCCTTGACGATCTGCTTACCCTCGATGAAACGGGCCACGTCGGCGTTCTCTTTGGCGGCGGCCATCGCCTCGTCCTGCGTGGCCGACTTGCTGATCGTGACCTGCCCGCGCACCTTCCCGCTGACCTGCACGCCCAGGGTGACGGTGTCGCGGGTCGCGGCCTGCTCGTCCATGGCGGGCCACGCGGCGGTGTGTACGCTGCCGTCCTGGCCGCGCGCCGCCCAGATCTCCTCGGCGATGTGCGGCACCACGGGGGCCAGCAGGCGGTTGAAGATGTCCAGCGCCTCGTCCCAGGCGGGCGTGCCGAACACCGGGGCGCGCTTGGCCTTGACCAGGGTGTTCGTCAGTTCCATCAGGGACGCGACGATGGTGTTGAAGCTCAGGCGTTCGAAGTCCCCGGTGACCTTCTTCAGGGTGCTGTGCACCGCGAAGCGCAGGTCGGCCTCGGACACGGTCTCGGCGGGGCCGGTGACCTTGTCGTCGGTGAACAGCGTCCACACGCGGCTCAGCCACTTGGCGGGGCCGTTGATGCCCTGCGGGTCCCACGGGCCGCCCAGTTCCCACGGCGCGATGAACATCAGGTACGTGCGCACGGTGTCCGCGCCGTACTCGCGGACCAAATCGTCCGGGTCGACGACGTTGCCGCGGGACTTGCTCATCTTCTCGCCGTCCTCGCCCAGGATCATGCCCTGGTTGCGCAGGTGCGCGAAGGGTTCGCTGTGCTTCGTCAGGCCCATGTCGCGCATGACCTTGATCCAGAAGCGCGAGTACAGCAGGTGCAGGATCGCGTGCTCGATCCCGCCGGTGTACAGGTCCACGGGCATCATGGGGTCCTTGGCGGGATCGAAGGGGCCCTCGTGGTAGTCGGGGCTCAGGTAGCGGTACATGTACCAGCTGGAGTCCACGAAGGTGTCCATGGTGTCCGTGTCGCGCTCGGCGGGGCCGCCGCAGACGGGGCAGGTGGTCTTCAGCCACTCGGTGTCCAGTTTCAGGGGGCTCTGGCCGGTCGGGGTGAACTCCACGTTCTCCGGCAGGCGCACGGGCAGCTGGTCCTCGGGGACGGGCTGCGCGCCGTGCTCGGGGCAGTGCACGAAGGGGATCGGGGTGCCCCAGTAGCGCTGGCGGGCGAACAGCCAGTCGCGCAGGCGGTACGTGGTCTTCGCCTTCGCGATGCCGCGCGCCTCCAGCTGCTCGACGATTCCGGCGATGCTGGCCTTCCCGCCGCTCAATCCGTCGAACTCGCCGCTATTCACGATGACGCCCTCACCGGTGTAGGGTTCCGCCGCGTCTTCGGCCATCGGCTCGGCGCCCTCGGCCCGGATGACCTCCACGACGTCCAGGCCGAACTTGCGCGCGAACGCGAAGTCACGGTCGTCGTGCGCGGGCACCGCCATGATCGAGCCGGTGCCGTACGTGACCAGCACGTAATCCGCCACCCAGATCGGCAGCGCCCTCCCGGTGATGGGGTG
Source organism: Deinococcus sp. JMULE3 (assembly GCF_013337115.1). Lineage (NCBI taxonomy): Bacteria > Thermotogati > Deinococcota > Deinococci > Deinococcales > Deinococcaceae > Deinococcus > Deinococcus sp. JMULE3. Next base: position 2,872,055 of record NZ_SGWE01000004.1, on the reverse strand, counting down.
CGTGGCGTAACTGCCGGTGAACACGCCCGTCTTCTCGCCCTCCTGCTGGCGTTCCACGTCGGTCTTGCGGCCCGCTGCCGCCACGTACGCCTCGACCTCCGCGCGCTGCTCGTCGGTGGTCAGGTCCGCCACCTTGGCGTGCTCGGGAGCCAGCACCATGAACGTCGCGCCCATCAGCGTGTCCGGACGGGTCGTGAATACCGTCTCCGGCCCGGCCGGCGTGTCGAAGGTCACCTCGGCCCCCACCGACTTCCCGATCCAGTTCGTCTGCATCAGGCGGACCTTCTCGGGCATGTCCGTGTCACTGAAGTCCAGCAGCTCGTCGGCGTAGTCCGTGATCTTCATGTACCACTGGCTCAGGTTGCGCTTCTCGACGGCGGTGCCGCAGCGTTCGCAGTGGCCGTTCACGACCTGCTCGTTCGCCAGTACCGTCTGGTCCTTCGGGCACCAGTTCACCAGCCCGCCCTTCTTGTACGCCAGGCCGCGCTTGTAGAACTCGATGAAGAACCACTGGTTCCAGCGGTAATACTCCGGGTCGCACGTGGCGAACTGGCGGCTCCAGTCGATCATGGTGCCCATCGCCTGGAACTGCCCGGTCATCCGCTCAATGTTCGCGTACGTCCACGTCGCCGGATTCGTCCTGTTCTTGATGGCGGCGTTCTCGGCGGGCAGGCCGAAGGCGTCGAAGCCCATCGGGAACAGCACGTTGTACCCGCGCATCCGCAGCCAGCGGGCGCGGGCGTCCGGCGCGACGTTCGCGTACCAGTGCCCGATGTGCAGGTTCCCGCTGGGGTACGGGAACATCGTCAGCGCGTAGAACTTCTCGCCCGGCGCGTCCTCATTGAACCTGTACAGGCCGCTCTGCTCCCAGGCGGTCTGCCATTTCTTCTCGATGGCGTGCGGGTTGTACCGCTCCATGCGCGGCTCGGGAATGTTGATGGGGTGCTCGTTGTTCATCTGGACTCCTTCGGAAGGGTGATGGGTGAAAGTTGATGGTTGACGGAAGCGGCTGCTCTGGCGGGTGCTGAGGCCGGTCTATCGACCATCCACCATCAAAAAAAACGCCCCGGCAGCCAGCCGGGGACGCTCGAACGGACCTGAGTCAGTCGAGGCGTCCCCGGGTGGTAAGCGCAGAGCGGATCATGTCTGGAAGTGTAGCGGATGGACGCGGGTGGCGTCACCTGCCGGGTGCGGGGTCGGGTCAGGCCTGGAGGGTGCCCCAGAGGGCGGCGGCACTCAGGAGGCCCAGGACGGCGGCGGGCGTGACGGGTTCCTTGCGGCGCAGGTGGACGGTGGCGGCGCCGATCATGGTGAGGATCAGTCCGGCGGCGGCGGCGGTCGAGAGGGCCGGGAGGATGCCGGTCACGCGGGGGAGGATCAGGCCCAGGGCGCCCAGGACTTCCAGTGCGCCGATGGCGCGGACGGTGCCCTGTGGGAAGTCGTTGACCCAGGGCATCTGGGGGGTGAGTTTTTCTCTGGGCTGGGTGAGTTTCATCAGTCCGGCGGCGAGGAAGGCGAGGGCGGTCAGGGCGGTGATGATCCAGTAGATGATGTTCATAGGGCTCCTGGGCGGTGAGGTGATCCTCCCGCAGCACAAACGGAGGATCTTCTCCGCTTTTGGCCAGCGTAGCATAAACGGAGGGCATCCTCCACTTTGTTATGCTGGGGGGGTGTCCGACCCCACCCCCACTCCCCTGCGCGGCGACGCGGAACGCAACCGGCGACGCATCCTCGACGCCGCCCGCACCGTCTTCAGCACGCAGGGACCGGACGCCACCCTCACCAGCGTCGCCCAGCACGCCGGGGTGGGCGCCGGCACCCTCTACCGCCGCTTCCCCACCCGCGAGGACCTCCTGACCGCCCTGTACCTCGAGGAATACGCGACCTACCACGCCATCCTCGACGAGGCCCTGAACCTCCCCGACCCCTGGCACGGCTTCAGTCACTTCATCCACCACATGTGCGAACTCCAGGCGCAGGGCGGCCTGCAGAACCCCTACGCCTTCACGCCCGGCCGCAACCGCACCCTGGAAGCCCAGCGGACCAGCATGCGCGTCGGCATGCAGACCCTCATCGAACGCGCCCAGGCGGACGGCAGCCTGCGCCCCGACCTCACCCCCGAGGACCTGCTGCCCATCATGATCGGCCACGCCGCCGTCATCACCGCCACCCGCACCATCAACGCCCAGATCTGGCGCCGCGCCCTCGCCCTGACCCTCGACGGGCTGCGCCCCCAGGGCGCCCACCCGCTCCCCACCCCACCCCTGTCCCAGCGTGAGGTCTTCCGCATCCAGAGCCGCCGCGCCTGACCACGCGCCTGAACCACAGCAGAGGAGGCAGCCACAGGGATTACCGGGGCCGCCTCCTCTGCACGGAACTGCTGTGCCTTATACGGATTCCGTTTGTTTCGCTGACAATCCGGAACTTCACCGGATTGCCAGCTCCACGTCCGGAACCCGTTTCTCTCCTGCTCGCTCTGCTGCGCAGCTCTGCGAGTCCGCTCGTGTTGAAAGTTTTTGCAAACCTTTCAACCGGAGTCCGTGTTACATCGCGGGGGGAATCTCGATGCCGATCAGGCCGAGGGTGTCCTCGAACGCGGTGCGGACGCGGGCGACGAGGGCCAGGCGGGCCTCGCGCAGGCCTTCGGGGCTGGCGAGGACGTTCGTGGCGGGTTTACCCTGCTTGTCCTTGGCGTTGTACCAGGCGTTGAAGGACGTGGCGAGGTCCAGGGCGTACTGGGCGACGCCGTGCGGGGAGTGCGCGCGGACGGCCTGCTCGACGACCTCGGGGAGTTTGGCGACCTGCTTGGCGAGGATCAGGTCCACGTCGGGCAGGGCGTCCCAGGCGGCGCCGGTGCCGTCCACTGGGTGCCCGGCGTCCTGGGCCTTGCGCAGGATGTTCGCGGCGCGCACGGCGGCGTACTGGATGTACGGGGCGGTGTCGCCCTGGAGGCTGCTGGCTTTTTCGAGGTCGAAGTCGAAGGCGCGGCTGGGTTCGTTGCGCAGCATCGCGAAGCGCAGGGCGCCCACGCCGATGCGGCGGGCGATTTCCTGCGCGTCGTCACGCGTGGCGAGGTCGGGGTTCTTCGCGCTGAGTTCCGCGAAGCCCCGCGCGGCGGCCTGTTCAAGTGCGCTGTCCACGGCCAGGGTGATGCCCTTGCGGCCGCTGATGGTCTGCCCGTTCAGGTTCACGAACTCGTAGCTGAGGTGGATGCTGCGCGCTTCCTTCTCGGTCTCCCCGGCGACGCCCAGGCTGCTGCGCACGAGCATCTGCGGGTGCTTCTGGCGGGAGTCGATGACGTTGATGACCTCGTGCGCGTGCCCGAAGCGGGCCGCCTGGGCGCTGTCGCCGGTGGGGTCGCTGGTCCAGATGGTGTTCCCGGCGGGGTCGGTCATGAACGGTTTGAAGGTCATGCCCTCGAACAGACCGAACTTCCAGAACTGGAAGCCGATGTCCTTGGCGACGTACATGGCGGTGCCGTCGCTGCGGCGCAGCACGACGTTGGATTCCTCCAGGCCGGGCATGAATTCGCTGACGTCCATGATGAACGCGCCCGCGAACTTCCCTTCCGTGGGGTGCGAGGTGTACCGGCTGCCCTCCAGGATGTCCATGGCGCGGTTCAGGAAGCCGCTGCCGACCACGTCGGACTCCCACACGAGCAGGTCGTACGTCGCGCCGATGCGGAAGCAGGTTTCCAGCTGGGCCTTCACAGTCTGCTCGACGAGGGGGCGCAGCAGGCCCTCTTCGAGCTTGTGCATGACCTCGCGGATGCCCGCTTCCATGTCGGCCTTGGCAGGGTCGGCGTTCAGCTGCACGTAGCCCTCGCCCAGCCAGTGGTCGTACTTCTGCTCGCCGTTCCACTCGCGGCCGTAGTGGTCCATGGCGAACAGGCTCTCGGCGGCCTGACGGCCGGTGTCGTCGATGTAGTTCTGCACCTCGACCTCGTACCCGGCGGCGCGGAAGATGCGCGCCATGCTGTCGCCGAGGACGACGTTGCGCAGGTGCCCGACGTGGAGTTCCTTGTTGGGGTTCACGCTGGTGTGCTCGATGACGACCTTGCCGTCCTGCGCGGGGAGGTTCAGGGGCGTCTGCACGACGCCGCGCACGAAGCCGCCGACGTCCACGAAGAAGTTCAGGAACGGCCCAGCGGCCTCCACACGCTCGATGCCCTCGGGGAGTTGCACGGTCTGCGCGAGCGTCTGCGCGACCTGCGCGGGGTTCTGCCCCAGCGCCTTGGCGATCTGGAACGCGGCGGGCGTGCCGTAATCGCCGGGTTTATTCGCGGGTGTTTCCTGGATGGCGACGTCCAGCGGGGCGCCCATCTGCGCGGCGGCGGCCTCCACTGCCGTCTTGAGTCGAGCCTTCAAGTCCATAACTGAAAAGTGTACGGGAAACCGCCCGGCGGAACGACCCGCCCGGGCGGCCTCCAGGGACGGTCAGAAGATGCGCGGGTTGGGTGGGGTGTCCAGCGTCATGTCGGGCGCGGCCTCGTCCGCCCAGACTTTCATGTGGGTCAGGCGGGCGCTGCCGAACGACGTCGTGAACGCCACGTCGGACGCGTCGCGGCCCTGCGCGATCAGGATGCGGCCCGCGCGGGGGCGGTTGTGACGCGCGTCGAAGGTGCGCCACTGGCCGTCGATGAACGCCTCGAACCACGCGTGGAAGTCCATGGGGACCGGGTCGGGCGTGATGTCGATGTCCGGCAGGTACCCGCACACGTACCGGGCGGGGATGTTCAGCGCGCGGCAGAACGCGACGCCCATGTGCGCGAAGTCGCGGCACACGGCGCGGCCGCTGCCGAGCGCCTGGAAGGCGGTGGTGGCGCTGGTGGAGCCGTAGCCGTACGTGCAGGTGTCGTTCAGGTAGTCGCTGATGGCCTGCACCTGCGCCCAGCCTCCCTGGATGTGCCCGAAGCGTTCCCAGGCGTCGGCGCTGATCAGGTCGCTGTCCACGTAGCGGCTGGGCAGCAGGTACGTGATGGTGTCGTCCGGCAGGGCCTCGACGGGCGTCTTGGGCAGGTCGGGGTGGGCGGGGTCGGCGTTGCGGGTGATCTCGGCGATCAGGTCGTGCCCGATGATGAACGTGCCGGGCTGCGCGACGGTGCGCCACACGACGTTCCCGTGCGTGTCGGTGTACGTGTGGATGCCCTGCGCGGCGCCGATGGGCCGCTGGTCGATGATGCGCTGGCGGGTGCCGGTGGGTTCCAGGCGGTCGCGGGGCTGCACGACGAACAGCATGGGGGTGGGGTAGGGCACGTCGAAGGTCAGCTGGAAGCCGGCGCGCACGCGGACGGGACGGTCGAAGGAACTCTGCGGGTCGGCGGCGGGAGCGTCGGGCTGGGCCATGCGCCTCAGTGTGAGGCGCGGCGGACCGGGGCGGTGTGAGGGGCGTCCCGCTCTGCGTTCATGTTCCCCGCTCGCCGGTGGGTGCGGCGGTACCCTCGGGGCATGAATCGTCTGGGTCAGGAGAGCAGCCCGTACCTCCGTCAGCATGCGGACAACCCGGTGGCGTGGTGGCCTTGGGGCGAGGAGGCGTTCCGGGAGGCGCGCGAGCGGGACGTGCCGGTGCTGCTGTCGGTGGGGTACTCGACGTGCCACTGGTGCCACGTGATGGCGCACGAGAGTTTCGAGGACGGGGCGACCGCCGCGTACATGAACGCGCACTTCGTGAACGTGAAGGTGGACCGCGAGGAACGCCCGGACGTGGACGCGGTGTACATGGCGGCCACGCAGGCCCTGACCGAGCAGGGCGGCTGGCCCATGACGGTGTTCCTGACGCCGGACGGCGCGCCGTTCTACGCGGGGACGTACTTCCCGCCGCGCGACGGGCATGGCCTGCCGAGCTTCTCGCGGGTGATGGCGAGCGTGGAGCGCGCGTGGCGCGAGGAGCGCCCCAAGCTGCTGGGGAACGCCGAGGCGCTGACCGAGCATGTCCGCGAGGCCAGCCGCCCACGCGCGGCGGAGGGTGAGGTGGACGCCGGGCTGCTGGAGCGCGCGGTGGGGAATCTGCGGCGGGTGTTCGACGAGGCGCTGGGGGGCTTCGGCGGCGCACCGAAATTCCCCGCCCCGACCACGCTGGATTTCCTGTTGACGCAGCCCACGGGCCGCCTGATGGCGCTGCACACGCTGCGGCGCATGCTGGCGGGCGGCCTGCACGATCAGCTGGGCGGCGGCTTCCACCGTTACAGCGTGGACGAGGCGTGGCGGGTGCCGCACTTCGAGAAGATGCTGTACGACAACGCGCAGCTGACCCGCACGCTGCTGCGCGCCTACCAGCTCAGCGGGGATGAGGGGTTCGCGCAGGCGGCGCGCGGGACGCTGGAGTACCTGCGGCGCGAGATGCTCGCCCCGGACGGCGGCTTCTATTCCGCTCAGGACGCGGACACGGGGGGTGTGGAGGGCCTGACGTTCACCTGGACGCCCGCCGAGGTGCGCGCCGTGCTGGGCGACGCGGACGGCGACCTGCTGTGCCGCCACCTGGGCATCGCGGACCCTGGGAATTTCCTCGATCCGCACCGGCCCGAGGTGGGCCGCCGCAGCGTGCCGTTCGTGGCGCTGCCCGTCCCGGACCTAGCGCTGGACCTCCGGCAGACGGAGGGAGAGGTCGCGGTGCATCTGGACGCCCTCAAGGCCCGCCTCCTCACGGCCCGCGCGCAGAGGGCGCAGCCGGGCACGGACGACAAGGTCCTCACGTCGTGGAACGGACTGGCTCTGGCGGCCTTCGCGGACGCGGCCCGCATCCTGCGCGAGCCCGCCTATCTGGAGGTCGCGCGGCGGAACGCGGCGTTCATCGAGGAGCACCTCGCCCTGCCGGACGGCACACTGCGGCACACCTGGGGCGGCGGGCAGGCGCGCGTGGAGGGCCTGATGGAGGACCACGCGCTGTACGCCCTGGGGCTGGTGGCGCTGTTCCAGGCGGGTGGTGACCTGACGCACCTGCACCGCGCGCAGGAGCTGTGGGAGGTCGTGCGACGCGACTTCTGGAACGAGGAGGCGGGCGTGTTCATGGCGTCCGGCGGCCGCGCCGAGCCGCTGCTGGCCCGGCAGGCCCCCGGTTTCGACAGCGCCGTGATCTCCGAGAACGCGGCGGGCGCGCTGCTGGCCCTGTGGATGCACCGCTACTTCGCAGACGAGGAAGCAGAGGGCATGGCGCGCCGCACCGTGAACGCCTTCCGGGGCGACATGCTGGCCGCTGCGGGCGGCTTCGGCGGGCTGTGGCTGGCCGCCGCGTTCCTCCACGCCCCGCACACCGAGGTCGCCATCATTGGCACGCCCGATGAACGCGCCCCGCTGGAGGCGGTCGCGGCAGGCGTGTTCCTCCCGTTCGCCGCGCTGGCCTTCACGGAGGCGGGCGGTGACCTGCCCGTCCTTCTGGACCGTCCCGGTGACGGGCGCGGGTACGTGTGCCTGCACCACACCTGCGACCTGCCCACCAGCGACCCCGGCGTGTTCCGCGCGCAACTGGGACGCGTGGCCGGTGGGGGCCAGTAGCGTCAGTGGAGCGGGGTCCAGGTCAGCTCCACTGATCCACTCGCCGCCTCCCGGCAGGTGAACGTGTACCGTTCCACGATTTTCCCCTGAGACCGCAGCGTGACGCGGAAGCGCTCGGACTCTCCCCCACCGGACAGCGGCTGGAAGCGTTCCGTGTCGTAGGGCACCCGCACCGACCGAGCCAGATTCACCGACGCGGCCTCCTGACAGGGCGCCCCGGCGGTGGTGCCGTCCCTCACTGGACCACACGCAGTCAGATTAGGGATCAGCAGCAACGCCGCCCGGTTCACCTGCTCAGCGTAGCCTCGCTGCATCCCCGTTTCGTGCATTCTGTTCCGTGTTGTCTCTGGAGTAGTTTCGCAGTTTTGACTGTGTGGGCGCTACGCTCAGGGCATGAGCGCGCCCACGTCCCCGGCCGCCAGCGCCGCGCCCGTCACCCCCACCCCACCCCCCACGCCCGCCGGACTGCTGCGGCTGTTCGTGGGCGTTGCGCTGGTCGGCATCGGCGGCGGCCTACCTGCTCACACCCGCCGCGCCCTGAACGCGCGGGGCTGGATGACCGACGCGGAATTCGCGGAAGCCTACACGCTGGCGCAGCTGACCCCCGGCCCGAACGCCGTGAACCTCGCCGCCATGATCGGCGCGCGCCTGCTGGGCGGGAGCGGCGCGGCGCTGGCGGTCGTGGGCATCCTCACGCCCGGCCTGATCGCCATGCTGACCGTCAGCGTCTTCACCCTCGGCCTCCCCGGCGGCCTCCCCCCTGCGGTGCAGAGTGGGCTGCGGGGCGCGGCCTGCGCGGCGCTGGGCGTCATGCTGACCGCCGCCCTGCCCGTCCTGAAAGTCACGGCGGGCATCCGCTTCGGCCCCACCCTCGCCGTGATCACCTTCCTGCTGCTCGCCGTGCTGCGCGCCGACCTGCTGATCGTTCTGGCGGGCACCGTCATCGTCGGCCTGATCCTCCACCGCCCCCGGAGCGACGAGTGACGGCCGAACCGCTGGACATCCTGCTCACGTTCGCGCGGCTGGGCCTCGTGAGTTTCGGCGGCGCGAACCTCCCCGAGATCGAACGCGTGCTGGTCGAGCAGAAGGGCTGGATCACGCCGCAGCTCCTCGCGAACGGCTTCGCGCTGGGGCAGGTCATGCCCGGACCGAACATGCTCGCCATGACCCACTACGGCTTCGCTGCTGGGGGCTTGCTGGGCGCGTTCGCCGCCACGCTGGGCTTCTACGGCCCCACCGCGCTGCTCAGCGCCGCCGCGATGACCGCGTGGCAGCGGCTCAGCCGCTGGCGCTGGTTGCCCGCACTCCGGAGCGCCCTGCTGCCCTTCGGCGCGGGCGTGCTGCTGGCGGGCGTGCTGGTCCTCGCGCGAGGCAGCATCCACAGCTGGACCGGGGCGCTGATCGCCGCCGCCTCGTTCGCCCTGCTGTGGCGCACCCGCGTCAACGCCGCCCTGATCGTCGTCGGGGCCGCCGTGCTGGGCGCCGTCCTCGGACTGTAACCACTCGGCTACACTGACCGGATGCCGCTCCTCCCCCACGCCCCCCGGAGCCACCCTTGAAACCCTGGGTCCACCTCGGCTCCGCGCCCGTCCCCGGCAGCCACGACGAGCTGCAGCTGTGGCAGCGCGACACCGAGTTCAGCATCCGCGTGCGCGGCACGCCGTACGACCTGATGAACTCCCGCCAGCACGGCAGCGAGGAGGCGCTGGCCGACCTCGCCCTGACTGGGCTGGGGGCCGCCGCGCAGCGCGTGCTGATCGGCGGGCTGGGCATGGGCTTCACCCTCGCCGCCGCGCTGCGGACCCTGCCCGGCGCGGCGCAGGTGACGGTGGCGGAACTCGTGCCGGAGGTCGTCACGTGGAATCACGGTCCCCTCGGCGCGGTCGCCGGGCACCCTCTGCGCGACCCGCGCGTGACCGTCGCGGTGGCCGACGTGGGCGAGGTCATGCGCGCCCACCCCGCCGGGTTCGACGCGATCCTGCTGGACGTGGACAACGGCCCCGAGGGCATGACCCGCGCCGCGAACGACGCCCTGTACGGCCCGCGCGGCCTCGCCACCGCCCGCGCCGCCCTGCGCCCCGGCGGGGTGCTCGCCGTGTGGAGCGTCGAGAAGGTCCCCCGCTTCACCGACGCCCTGACCCGCGCCGGATTCACCACGCAGGTCCACCACCCGCGCGCCCGTCAGGGCAGGGGCGGCAAGCACACCGTCTGGACCGGGAGGAAGGGCGGCGCATAGCAGTGGGCAGGCAGTGGGGAGTGGTGAGTGGGAAGTGGATCGTGGGTGATCCCGTCCGGGTCGCTTAAAGGCCGATCGGCAGCGTTCCCGCCCATTTCCAGCCGACCCACTCCCCACTACCTACTGCCCACTCCCCCGTTCACCCCCCGGTGAGGAACCGCGTCGTCTCGCGGAAGAGCAGGTCCACCTGCTCCAGGTTGTCGAAGGTGTGCCCGGCGCCGGGGATGGCGACGGCGTCGCAGTGCAGGGCCTGGGCGTAGCGGACGCCGTACTCGGGGGGGCAGGTCTTGTCCTGGTCGCCGTGGAAGACGCGGGCCTCGCCGCCCCACGCGGCGGCGGCGTCGAGGGGCCTCAGGCGGGTGACTTCCTGGAGGAAGTCGCGGCCCAGCGGCCAGCCGTTGTAATCCGTGATCGTGGCGGGCAGGAACCCGCCGCGCAGGAACGGGAGCCACAGTTCCGGGAGGGCGGGGGCCCACAGGGCGAGGCGGTGGGGTCGGGCCTGCGTGGCGCTCTGGGCGGCGACGAGGCCGCCCATGCTGAAGCCGAGGAGCATGACGCGCTGCGGGTCGAGGCCCGGCTGGCGGCGCACGTAGTCGAAGGCGGCGAGGGTGTCCTCGATTTCGCGGGTGACGGTCATCTCGCTGAAGTCCCCCTGGCTCTCGCCGCTGCCGCGGAAGTCGAAGCGGAGGCTGGCGACGCCCCGCGCAGCGAGGTGGCGGGACAGCAGCGGGAAGAGGCGGTGGTCGCTGGTGCGGCTGCCGGTGAAGCCGTGCAGGAGGATCACGCTGGGCCAGCCGTGCGTGGGGGCGTCCCCGGCGGGGCGGTGCAGCATGCCGTACACGCGCTGCCCACCGACGCTGAACTGCGCGAATTCCTCGTTCAGGGCCTGTTCGTTGCTGCCTCGGGCGCGGTCGGTCATGCGCCGATGCTACCGCCCCCGGTCAGCGTTTGAACTTCACGAGTTCGGTGGTCATGCCGCTGTTCACGCTGCGGATCATGCCGGTGCCGGGCGCGTACCAGACGCTGCTCTGCACGGTGGTGCCGCTGGCGAGGGGGCTCCCGGCGGGTGGGGTGCGGCCGCCGGGGAGGGTGATCTTCACGGTGGTGGTCGTGTCGAGTCGCCACGAATTGAACGTTCCGGCGGGCACCTTGACGGTCTCGCGTTTCACGATGCGGGTGACGCTGCTGCCCCGACTGGTCATACCGCCGCTCATGCTCATGTCCTGTGTGGACGTCCAGCTGTACCCGGGCCGCCAGAGGTTCAGTGGCGGCAGGAAGGAGCTGTTGTTCAGGGTCATGCCGGCGCCCTGCGCGCCGCTGAGTTTCCCGCTGAGGCCCTTGCCGGTGCAGGTCCAGGTCATGGTGCTGGTGCGGCCCTCAATGGTGGTGGTTGCCCGGACGCTGCTCCCCTTGACGGTATTGGTGGTGGTGAAGGTGCCGCTGCCGGGGCCGGTCATGCGGTAGGTGTACGTGCCGCCCGGGACGATGTCGGCGAGCTTGCACGCGGCGTGCGCGGCGGGGCTGGCGAGCAGGGCCAGGGTGAGGGTCAGGGCGGGCCGGGTGGCGGGTGCGCGCATGGGGGTTCCTCCGGGGCCGGGGGGGCTGGACGGGTTCCCCCGCAGCGTACACCCGCCCCGCAGCGCAGAACAGGCCCACCCGTCACGGGGCGAGCCTGTCCATTAACCATCACCTCTCGACCATCAAACACGCCCCTCAGGGCGTCAGGCGGTGGCGGTCGCGGGGGAACGCGCGGGCGTAGCGGACGTTGCTGATGCCGAGCAGTTTGGCGGTGAGGCGTTCGGCGCCGATGGCGAAGCCGCCGTGGGGGGGCATGCCGTACTTGAAGACCTCGGTGTAGCCCTCCAGGGTTTCGGGTTTGAGTTTGTAGGTGGCGATGGAGTCCATGAGCATGGCGTGGTCGTGGATGCGCTGGCCGCCGCTCGTGATCTCGATGCCGCGGAACAGCAGGTCGAAGCCTCGGGTGATCTCGGTGCTGGGGGTGCCGTCGGCGTTGCTGTCGGGGTGGGCGTAGAAGGGGCGGGCGGCGCGGGGGTACTTGGTGACGAACACGAAGTCGCTGCCTTCGGTTTCCGCGTAGTGCTGGCACAGCAGGCGTTCGGCTTCCGGGTCGAGGTCCTTGCCGCCCACCTGATGCCCGTACTTCTCGGTGACCAGCACGCGGGCGTCCATCAGGGTGATGCGGGGGATGTGGGGGGGCACGTCGGGGATGGTCGCGCCGAGCAGGTCGAATTCGGCCTGCGCGGTGGTCTTGAGGCGGGTCATGATGGCGGCCAGGAGGCGGTTCTCGAGGCTCATGACGTCTTCCTCGTCCTCGATGAAGCCCATCTCGACGTCCAGGCTCAGGTACTCGTTGAGGTGGCGGCTGGTGGCGTGTTCCTCGGCGCGGTAGACGGGCGCGACCTCAAACACGCGTTCGAACACGCCGACCATGATCTGCTTGTACAGCTGCGGGCTCTGCGCGAGGTACGCGGGGTGCCCGAAGTAGTCGATGGGGAACAGGTTCGCGCCGCCCTCAGCGCCCGCCGAGACGATCTTGGGGGTGCTGATCTCGGTGAAGCCCTCGGTCATCAGGTGGTCGCGGAACGCGGCGACGAGTTCCGCCTGGACTTTCAGCGCGGCGCGTTCCTTCAGGCCGCGGACGGTCACGACGCGGTAGTCGAGCATGGTTTCCGGGTTGACGTTCCATTCCATCTTGGGAATCTCGACCGGGGCGGGCTCCACGGCGGCGCTGATGACGCGGAAGTCCTCGACCTGCACCTCGAAGCCGCCGGGGGCCTTGGGGTGGGCCTTGACCTTCCCGGTGACCTCCACGCTGCTCTCGGCCAGGGGCAGGGTCAGGCCGCTGCCGACGCACTGGGTGACGCCGCTCACGTCGCGCAGCACGATGAACTGCACGCCGCCCAGGTCGCGCCGGGCGTGCACGAAGCCCTGGAGGCGCACGGTCTGACCGTCGTGGTGGCTGAGGTCGCGGGTGAGGGTGCGGGGCAGGCGTTGCTGGGCCGGTTCGGTTGCTGGGGTGGTCATGCGGGCTCCTTGTTCACTGTTCATTGAAAAGCCCCCGACTCCGGTGAGGGTGTCGGGGGCGCGGTATGCGGCGTGACGTCCCCTAGCAGGGATCATCATTCACGTTGTTGTTCGCCGCGATCATGCGGGGCAGTGTACGCGCGCCCGGCGGGGGTGGTCAACGCGGGCGGCTAGGCAGGCGCGCAGGGCACCTTGATTCACATTTACCGACCGACCAGACGGTATGCTCTGGGTATGACCCGTACCCGGCAACCCGAACTCACACGCGTCGCCCTGCTCGACGCGGCCCTGGCCGTCCTGCGCGACCACGGCGCCGCCCTGTCGCTGGACGCCGTCGCCCGCGCCGCCGGGGTCAGCAAGGGCGGGCTGCTGCATCACTACCCCACCCGCGACGCGTTGCTGCGGGCCCTGGGATTCGCGCTGATCGACGATTTCCGCCACAAGCTGGACGCGGCACACGCCGCCGAACTGGCCGCACACGGTCCGGCGCGCGGCGCGTGGCTGCGCGCATACATCACCCTGACCTTCACCCCCGACCAGGACGGCGAGGCGCTGCACACGGCCCTCGCGCCGCTGGCCGGGCACCCGGCGCTGCTGGCCGGACTGAGTGCGGCGCAGGCGTTCCTGCTGACCGACGCCGAGGCGGACGGCGTGCCGCCCGGCACCGCGCACGCCATCCGGCTCGCCTGCGACGGCTACTGGATGGGTGAACTGACCGGCCTGCCGCGCCTGAACGACACGCAGGCGCAGGCCCTGCGGGAGACGCTGACCGCATGGACCCGCTGAACCCCGCCGCGCCGGACCCCCAGGCCGCCTATGATCCAGGCCCCGGCTGGCAGCTGCGCTTCTGGAGCATCTTCGGCGGGCAGGCGCTGTCGCTGATCGGGTCGGCCATAACGCAGTTCGTGCTGCTGTGGTGGATCACCGACACGACCGGCAGCGCCGCGGCGCTGGGCGTGGCGGGCGTGGCGGCGCTGCTGCCGCAGGCGCTGCTGTCCCCGCTGGGCGGGATTCTCGCCGACCGCTACAGCCGCCGCGCGATCATGATCACGGCCGACGTGATCAGCGCCGCGTGCATGCTCGTACTGATCAGCCTGTTCGCCAGCGGCGGCGTGCAGCTGTGGCACGTGTACACCATGATGGCGGTGCGCAGCGCCATGCAGGCCTTCCAGACTCCGGCGGCGGGGGCGAGTACCGCCATGCTGGTGCCCGCCAGTTTCCTGCCGCGCGCGGCGGGCCTGAACCAGACCCTCCAGGGTGTCATGACGGTGGCCGCCGCGCCGCTGGGGGCCCTGGCGATCAGTGTGCTGCCGCTGGGCGCGGCCCTGGGGATCGATGTGGTCACCGCGCTGCTGGGTGTCGCGCCGCTGTTGCGCTACGCGGTGCCGCAACCCCGCGTGATCCGGCTGCCCGGGGCGGGTGTCCTCTCGGATTTCCGGGCGGGCGTGAACGTGGTGTGGCGCGACGCGGGCCTGCGCCGCCTGTACCTGCTGCTGGGCGCGGTGGTGCTGGCCGTCATGCCGACCTTCACGCTGACGCCGCTGCTGGTCAAGACCCACTTCGGTGGAGGGGCGGGGCAGGTGGCCCTCATGGAGGGCCTGTCGGGGGTGGGCATGATCGCGGGTGGCGTGCTCGTCGCGGCCCTGAATCCGCGCCGTCCGGTGGTGACGATCCTCGTGTCGTTCGCCGCGTCGTGCCTGACGGTGGCCCTGACGGCCCTGGCGCCCGGGGATGCGTTCTGGCTGGCGGTCGTGTGGTGGGTCGTGAGTGGCGTGACGTTCTCGTTCGGGAACGCACCCATGACGGCGTTGCTTCAGCGGGTCATCCCGAACGAGTTGCAGGGCCGCGCGCTGTCCCTGCTGAACATGGTCATGGGGCTGGCCGGGCCGGTGGGGCTGGCGCTGGCGGCCCCGCTGGGAGAGTGGATCGGCGTGCGGGGCGTATTCGTGGTGGGCGGCGTCCTGAGCGGCGCGGCGGCCCTGGCGGGTTTCCTGTCCCCGGCCCTGCGCCGCCTGGACGCGCCGGTCGGTCCCGCATCCGGCGAGGCGTCCCGGGCCGGGTAGGTCCGCGGGACGCTCAGCCGCTATCCTCTTGGGCATGTCAACGAACGTTCGTTCGGCCGGGCGTCCCGCTGGGCTGGCGCGGCCCCGCAGCCTGCTGTTCGCGCCGGGGAACCGCGCCGACCTGATCGCCAAACTGCCCCGCAGCGCCCCTGACGCGGTGGTGATCGACCTGGAGGACGCCATCCCCGGCACGCCCGAGGCGAAGGCCGCCGCCCGCCCGGTCGCGCGGGACGCCGCGCGGGACCTGTTGGGCGCCGCGCCGCACCTCCCGGTGTTCCTGCGCGTGAATGCCGTCCACTCGCCGTACTTCGCGGACGACCTGCATGTCCTGACGCCGGAGCTGGCGGGGGTGGTCGTCCCGAAACTGGAACGCGCGGACGACGTGCGGCAGGTCGTGAACGCCCTGGCGACCTTCGGCCTGACCCTGCCGATCCTGGCGGGCCTGGAGACTGGCGCGGGCGTGTGGCACGCGCACGAGATCCTGCGCGAGGACGCCGTGCGCTGGGCGTACTTCGGCGCGGAGGATTACACCACCGACCTGGGCGGGCGGCGCACGCCCGGCGGGCTGGAGGTTCTGTACGCCCGCTCGCAGGTGGCGCTGGCCGCGCGGCTGACCGGCGTGCCCGCGCTGGACATCGTCGTGACCGCCCTGAACGACCCGGCACGCTTCCGCGAGGACGCCGGACTGGGCCGCGCGCTGGGCTACGCCGGGAAGCTGTGCATCCACCCCGCGCAGGTCGAACTGGCACACGAGCTGTTCGGCGCGACGCCCGTAGAGACGGCCCGCGCCCGCGCCCTGCTCGCCGCCGCGCACGACGCCGCCACGCAGGGCCACGGCGCGTTCAGCTTCGAGGGTCAGATGGTGGACGAACCCATGCTCGCCGCCGCGCGCGCCATCCTGGCGCAGGAAGTGGGTAGTGGGGAGTAGGCAGTGGCAACGCCTCGATCCACTCCCCACTGCCCACTCTCCACTCACTGCCGGAGGCACCCATGAATGAGGATCTGAACCGCCCGCAGGGGCGTTACCTGGAGGAACTGACGCCCGGCACCGTGATCCGGCACCGCGTGACGCGCACGGTGACGGAGGCGGACAACGTGTTCTTCACGACGATGACGATGAATCCGCAGCCGCTGCACCTGGATCACGAGTACGCGGCCGGGACCGAGTTCGGGCGGCCGCTGGTGAACAGCCTGCTGACCCTGAGTCTGCTGGTGGGCCTGAGCGTGCATGAGCTGACGCTGGGTACGCTGGTCGCGAACCTGGGATTGACGGACGTGGTGTTCCCGAAGCCGGTGTTCCACGGGGATACCATCCGCGCGGAGTCGGAGGTGCTGGAGGTCCGCGAGAGCCGCAGCCGCCCGGACGCAGGCATCGTGATCGTGGAGCACCGCGCGCTGAACCAGCGGGGTGAGGTCGTGGCGAGGTGCAAGCGCACGGCATTGATGCAGCGGCGGCCCGCCTGACCCGGTCCGCCTGATGGTCCCCCGCCCCGCCGACGAGCCTGCCGAGGTGCTGCGCCGCGCGTTCCTGAGTGCGCTGGACGCGGTCTCCCCTGCCCGGCTGCTGGCGCCGCATCTGGGTGGGGCGCGGCCGGATTTCATCCTGGCGGTCGGGAAGGCCAGTGTGCCGATGGCCTGCGCGGCGCTGGAGGCCCATGCGGGCGTGCCGGCGCTGGTCGTCACGCCGCACGGCAGCACTCCACCGGGTGAGGTGCGGCCGGGGGTGGAGGTCATCGCAGCGGGCCACCCGGTGCCGGACGGGGGCAGTGTCCGGGCGGGCCGCGCGGCGCTGGAGCGGCTGGGGTCGCTGCGGGCCGGGCAGCGGGCGCTGGTGCTGCTGTCCGGGGGTGGGAGTGCGCTGTTGTGCGCGCCGCGCGGCGTGACCCTGGCGCAGAAGCAGGCGTTGACGGGCGAGTTGCTGCGCTGCGGGGCGGACATCACGGAGATCAACACGGTCCGCAAGCATCTGTCGGCTGTGAAGGGTGGGGGGCTGGCGCAGGCGACCCGCGCGGGGGTGCGGACGCTGGTCCTGTCGGACGTGGTGGGTGATCCGCTGGACATGGTCGCCAGCGGGCCGACCGTGCCGGACCCGACCACGTTCGCAGACGCGCTGGCCGTGCTGGACCGCTACGGGCTGGCCGCGCCGGAGGCCCGGGCGTACTTTCGCAGCGGCGCGCCCGACACGCCGGACACCCTGCCCGCTTCGGAGGCGACGGTGATCGGCGGGAACCGTCACCTGCTGGACGCCGCGCGGGAGGCGCTGACGGCCCAGGGGGTGCCCGCGCTGATCCTGGGGGACACCTTCACCGGCGAGGCCCGCGCCCTGGCAGCGTTCCACGCCTCGGTCATCCGCAGCATTCAGCAGCATGGGACGCCCGCGCCGCGCCCGGTGGCGCTCCTGTCGGGCGGCGAGGCGACCGTCACCCTGGGAGCGGATGCCGGGCGGGGCGGACGGAACCTGGAGTTCGCGCTGGCGCTCCTGACCGAACTGGGCGGCACCCCGGCGGGGTTGCGCGGCGTGCACGTCCTGTCGGCGGGCAGTGACGGCGTGGACGGCAGCAGTGACGCGGCGGGCGCGGCCCTGAGCCCGGACAGTCTGGACCGCGCCCGCGCGCTGGGGCTCGACCCGGCCGAGTTCCTGCGGCGCCACGACGCCCACGCGTTCTTCCACCTGCTGGGTGACCTGCTGCGCACCGGGCCGACCGGGCATAACGTCTGTGACTTCCGGGCGATCCTGCTGACCTGACCGCCGGGGTGACCTGACCGCCGCGCGACCCCGGCGGGGTAGCCTGCGCGTCATGCGTTTCTCTGTTGCGGCCGCTGCACTCGCCATTCTTGCCGTGCTGGGTGGGGTGATCTGGTGGCAGTCCGGGTCCCGCTGGCGTGGGGAGCTGTACTGTTTCGCGGACCCGGCGCGGGTGTGGGGTGTCGCGGACCGCCCGGCGGACCTGATCCCGTCGTGTCCGCCCTCGCGGGGCGTGCGGCGCGAGGTCCGCAGTGGTCAGACGCGCGTGGAGCAGTTCACGCTGCCCCGCTGGGACCCGGTCCTGGTGCGTGACCTGCTGACGACGCGCGGATTCGCGGTTGCACACGCCCTGCCGGACGACGGCATTCAGGCCGAGGCGGTCCTGACCCGCGCCGGGGAGACGGTGCTGTACACGGCCGCGCATCAGGGCCAGGGGACGTTCGTGACGCTCAGTTCGCCCGGTGAACGCTGAACCGGACGGGGTGTGCTGGATTCACTGGACGGGCAAAGCAGCGCCCCCCGCCCTGGTGGGGGCGGGGGGTCCGATGAAAGCGCTGCGGCGGTGGTTCAGTTCAGGACGCGGCGGGCGCCGTCGTAGCGGTTAGCCCAGTAGGGGTTGCCGAACAGGGGTTCGATCATGGTGCGGCCGTGGTAGCTGTTGGCGTTGGCCATCATGCCGTCGCCGAGGTACACGCCGACGTGGCTGGCGGTGCGGCCCATGGTGTTGAAGAACACGAGGTCCCCGGCGCGCAGGTCGCGGCGGCTGACGGCGCTGCCGACCCGCCACTGCTGCGCGGCGGTGCGGGGCAGGTTGATGCCCAGCTGGCGGAAGACGCTCATGGTGTAGCTGCTGCAGTCCAGTGCGCCGCCGCCGGTCGCGCCGAGCACGTAGCGGGCGCCGAGGAAGCGGGTGGCCGCGGCGCGGATGGTGGCGTTGCCGGTGGCGACCGGGGCGGGCGCGGCGGCCTGGGGGCGCGCGGCGGGTGCGGGGGTGCCGCCCAGGTTGAGGGTCTGCCCGACCTGGATGGTGGTGCTGGGCAGTTTGTTCAGTTTCATCAGGGTGGGGGCGTCCACGCCGGCCTTCTTGGCGATGGAGTACAGGGAGTCGCCGGGTTTGACGGTGTAGGTGGCGGCGGTGGCGGTTCCGGTCAGGGCCAGGAGGGTCAGGAGGATGCGCGTCGCTTTCATCGGTAGGCAAAGTTTAACCTACCTTTATTTATTCGTCCTTAATTCATCTGCTTTCCGGGGTCAAATATGCGCCTATACGGCCTCTATACGGCCCGCCTGCTGATTCATGAGTCAGAAACCGGCCCCTTCTGCCATGATTCTCAGAATGCAGCTCACAGCCCCGGATGCCAGAAAAGTGCTTTGCTGCACGCGCCGTGCAGCGTTTGCCGAAAATGCCACAACCTCAGCGTTCTCACGCAGGCGCTCCGGTGGCCCGGCGCCCTCCCTCCAGGGCATGAAGCACACCCTGCCCGACACACGTCACTGACGGCGCGCATCATACACACCATACACACAGCTATACGCGCAGGCCCAGCCGCCTCATGAGCCGGGCCGCACGCACCTCCGGACGACTGCCTATACTCGGCGTACCAGCCCCGCACCTCGCCCGACCAGTGGCGATCGGGGTACCCTGGAGGACGGCATGAAGGAAATCCTCTCCACCGAGCAGATCCAGACCGGACTCAAGCACTACCGCCGCATCGCCCGGCAGGACATGCTGCGATCAGGCGAAACCCCCCACCCCGACGCATTCCTGAAACACGCCGAGAGCCGCCGCGAGGTCTACACCCGACTCGGCGCGTTCGCCGACGACCACGGCCCCGACGAGGTCATCACCCACGCCCTGGACCTGTACCGCACCCTGCCCTTCGTGACCGGCACCCCCGAACACGAACACCCCGACATCAAGGGCCAGGAAAACGCGCTGGAGAACTTCTTCCTGCTCGTCGGCCTGGACCCCAAGACCCGCCGCGAGGCCCGCAGCAAACGCCCCCGCCTGAGCTGAGCCGGACTCCGGTTGAAAGGTTTGCAAACCTTTCAACCCGAGCGGAGCGAGCAGGAGAGAAACGGGTTCCGGGCGTGGAGTTTGCAAACCGGTGTCCTTCCGGTTTGTGAACGAAACAGACGGAACCCGTATGAAGGCCCCTCCCGGCACGCCGCCCCCTGCCCCGCAGGTGGGCGGCGCACGACTGGCAGCCGCTACACTTCCAGCCATGTCGAACCCCGAATTCGTCGGACTCGTGAACTCCCTGCAGGCGACCGCCGAGGCCGCCCTGGGCGACCTGAACGCCGCGACCGCCAGCGCCGCCCGCGACGGGCTGCTCGAGGAACGCCGCGCCCGCCAGACCGCCGAGCGCAGCCTGAAACTCCTGACCATGCTCGCCGAGAAGACCCGCGGCAACCTGGATTTCACCGAGGCGGACCTGTTGACCGACGCGATCGCCAGCGTTCGCGAACGTCTCGCCGCGCCCAGCCCCAGCGCCGACGCCGCCCCCGACGCGAACTGACGTGCGGGCCACCCTCCAGCGCGTCACCCGCGCCACCTGCACCGTCGAAGGTGAACTGACCGGGCAGACCGGCCCCGGCCTGCTCGTCCTGCTGGGCGTCGCGCCCGGCGACACCGACGCCACCGCCCACGCCATGGCCGCCAAGATCGCCAAGCTGCGCATCTTCGGCGACGACCAGGGCCGCATGAACCGCAGCGTGCAGGACATCGGCGGCGGCATCCTGAGCGTCAGTCAGTTCACGCTGTACGCCGACACGCGCGGCGGCAACCGCCCCAGCTTCACCGCCGCCGCGCCCCCCGACCACGCCCGCGCGCTGTACCACACCTTCAACGCCGCGCTGCGCGCCCTGGGCCTCCCGGTCGGCGAGGGCGTCTTCGGCGCGCACATGGTCCTCGACCTGACGAACGACGGCCCCGTCACCCTGACCATCGACCTCGACTGACCGGGTACGCGGGCGCCGTCTCCGGATGTGGGTCCGGGGGTGGTTTCTCACGTCCTGCGCGTAGGGTGGGGCGCATGACGCGCCGAACGCTGGCCGCCCTGCTGCTCCTGACCGCGCTGCCTGCCCTGGCGGCCCCGTACGTGGTGCGGGCCGGGGACACGCTGTACTCGATCGCGCGGGCGAACGGGACGACCGTGGACGCCCTGCTGCGCCTGAACAGGCTGTCCGGCACCGCGCTGGAGGTCGGGCAGACCCTCCAGCTGCCCGCCAGGGGCGAGACGCCGCCCACCGCGACCGGGAAGCCGGGCCTGCCTGCGCCGCTCCCGGCGGGGCAGCTGACGCCCACGCCCGCCACGGCGCGGATCGCGGGTGTGAACATCACGGTGCCGACCAGCCTGCGGATGGGCGACGCGTTCCTGGTCAGCCTGAGTGGACCGCGCGCCGCGCAGGCGACCGTGCGATTCCCCAGCGAGGTGGGCGAGGACGTCCGGATGCCCAACGAGATCCTGCGGCCCACCGGTGGCGCCGGGCAGTTCGTGGTGGTGGGCCGCGTGGTGCTGGGCAAGACCACCCCGGTCGTGTACGAGGTGAGTCTGGACGGGCAGCTGGTCCGGGGGCGCATTCCGGTGCTGGGCCTGGAGGACCCCATCCAGCACCTGAACCTGCCGCCCAGCGTGAGCCGGGTGCTGGTGGACCCGGCCCGCGCAGCGGAGGACGCGCTGGTGGAGAAGGCGTACGCGCGCCGCACCCCGCAGGCCTGGAGCAGACCCTTCGCACCTGCCCTGAAGGGCGTGTCGCCGACGAGTTCGTCGTTCGGGCAGCCGCGCACGTACGTGGCGGGCGGCCCGGTCGCGTACCACTTCGGCACCGACTACCCCGCCAGGGCCGGGACGCCTGTACTGGCCGTGAACGACGGCACGGTCGTGATCGCCGGGCGCTACCCGGTACGCGGCGGGCTGGTCGTCATCGACCACGGGGCGGGCGTCGTGAGTCTGTACTTCCACCAGAGCAAAGTCACGGCGCAGGTCGGGCAGAAGGTGAGGCGGGGCGACAAGGTCGGCGAGGTGGGCAGCACCGGCCTGAGCGCCGGGCCGCACCTGCACCTGGAAATCCGCGTGCGCGGCGAGGGCACCAACCCCGCCGGGTGGACGGGCCGCCTGTGGCCCCGCTGAGGGGCGTATCCTCCGGGCGTGCCTGAACTGAACCGACTGCTCGTCGTGACGCCGCACCCGTCCGGCGCGCTGCCCGCCGAGGTGCTGAGTGACATGCTCGGCCCGGACCTCCTGAACGCAGAGGCGCGGGACGCCCTGCTGCGCCGCGTGTTCCTGGACGGCGACCCGTACACCGACCTGATCTTCCACCTGCCGGGCGCGCGCAGCGTGCAGGCCGCCTGGAGCCGCTTCGCGGTGGACCTGAACCGCGACCGCGACGACCGGGACGAGAACGGCGTGATCAAACGCGGCACCTTCGACCGTCAGCCCCTCTACCCGCCGGAGTTCACCCTGAGCGAGGCGGCGCGCGAGACCCGCCTGCGCCGCTACTGGGACCCGTTCCACGCCCTGGTGGCGCAGGAGGCACGGGAGGCGGACCTGCTGATCGTGGGGCACTGCATGGCCCCCAGCGGCCCGGCCCTGAGCCACGACACGGGCACGCCCCGCCCGGGCCTGTGCCTGATGACCGGCACGGACGATGCCCCCACCTTCCCGCACGCGGCGTGGGAGGACCTGCGTGCCGCCTGCGCCGACGCCTTCGCACCCGTGCTGGCGGGCACCCCCTACCCGGACGTGCAGGTGGGTGTGCCCTGGCAGACCGACACCATCAGCGCCGCGTACGCAGCGCCGGACCGCGCGGCCTTCGGCATCGAGGTGAACTCCGGGCTGTACCTGAACGTGGACGGCACGCCCCGCCACGACGTGATCCGCGCGCTGAACGAGGCTTTTACCCGCTTCGCCCCGCAGGCCCTTGCCCTCACCTGGGGCTGAGCAGACAGAAACGGAGGGGGCACTGCCGCCCCCTCTGATCCAAATGCGGGTTCAGTGGTCGCGGGTGGCGAGGGTCCGCATGGCGCCGAGCAGTTCCTGCGCCGCCTGTGGGTTCGCGGCGCCCGCCAGCGCTCCCGCCAGCGCCGCGAGGCCCGCTGCGGCCTCCTGGTCGGCGTAGGCCTGCGCGTGGGCGACGCTGCCGCTGTCCAGCAGCCAGCGGTGGATGTCCGCGATGACTGCCGGGTCCTTGTCGGGCCGGACGCGGTGCATCTGCGTCAGGAAGGCGCCGCGCTGTTCTGCGGGGGCGTGCGCCAGCCAGTGCAGGACGATCATGGTGCGTTTGCCTTCCAGCAGGTCCCCGCCGATCTCCTTGCCGTACTTGGCGGGGTCGCCGTTCAGGTTCAGCACGTCGTCGCGGATCTGGAACGCCGCCCCCAATGCCAGGCCGGCGGGCAGGAAGTCCGGGTGCGGCGCGGCCCCGGCGGCCAGCGCGCCCAGTTGCAGCGGCACGACGACCGTGTAGTACGCGGTCTTCAGGCGCACCATGTCCAGGTAGTCGGCTTCGGTCAGACTCCACTCGCGGGCCTCCACCCAGCCCAGGTCGAGGTGCTGGCCCTCGGCGGTGCGGTGGATCATCTCCAGGAACGCTTCCATCGCGCCGGGCACGCCCGCGCGGTGCACGGCCGCCCACATGTAGGCGTGCAGGCCGTCCCCGGCGTTGATCGCCAGGGGGACGCCGTGCAGGCGGTGCAGGGCCGGGCGGCCGCGGCGTTCCTCGCTGTCGTCCTCGATGTCGTCGTGGATCAGCACCCAGTTCTGGAAGAGTTCCAGCGCCGCCGCGAGCCACAGCGCGCCTTCCCAGGCGGGGCCGGGCTGCACGCCGTGCGCGCGGGCGCTGGCGAGCAGCAGGTCGCTGCGGATGCCCTTCCCGCCGCGTGCGGGGTAGTCGCGGAGCATGGCGTGGTACGCGGCGAGTTCGGGCCGCCCGGCGTGGGCCGGGTCGGGCAGCAGGGACAGCACGCGGGACAGCAGTTCGGCACGCATCGCCGCGCAGCATAGAGCAGCCGCCGTCCCCGAAGAACCCATGAAGGCGCAGTGGGTGCCCCCGGACAGTTCCGCGCGGCCGGGGCCAGGAGGATGAAGGCATGACGTCCTCCCGACTGCGCCGCGCCGTGACCCTCTCGCTGCTCCTCGCCGGACTGACGGTCGGCGCGGTCGCTGCCGCCCAGGCGGCACAGACCCCAGCCGCCGCGACCACCGCTGCGACGACGGTGGCCGCCCCGACGCTGCGGCCCGCGCTGGGTGGCGAGCGGCGGTTCCTGACCCTGCCGGGCTTCGGGCGGGTCGCGTACTACGCCGATCCGCGTGGCGAGGGCCGCCCGCTGGTGCTGACGGTCAGCGTGAACGCCGCCGCGAGCGCGTACGAGATGAAACCCCTCTGGGACGCCTTCGCCGGGACGCGCCCGGTGTACGCGCTGGAATGGCCGGGCTTCGGCAGCAGCGACCGTCCGGACGTGAAGTACACCTCTGCCCTGATGACGGGCGCCCTGACGGCGCTGGTCGCGGAGCTGGGCAGCGAGGTGGACATCGTGGCGCTCAGCCTGGGCAGTGAGTTCGCCGCGCGGGCCGCGCTGCAGGAACCCCGCATCCGCAGCCTCGCCCTGATCAGTCCCAGCGGGCTGGGGCAGCCGCGCGGCGGCACGCAGCGGGCCACCAACGAGGACGGCGGGCAGACGCTGTACAACCGCCTGAATACCTTCAGCACGCCGCTGTACGCGCTGCTGCGGACCCGCATCAGCATCGAGTACTTCCTGAGCCGCTCGTTCCGCGGGCCGGTCGATCAGGGTCTCGTGAACTACTCCATGGACACCACGCGGCAGCCCGGCGCGAAGTACGCTCCGCTGTA
This sequence comes from Deinococcus sp. JMULE3, assembly GCF_013337115.1. Taxonomy (NCBI): domain Bacteria; kingdom Thermotogati; phylum Deinococcota; class Deinococci; order Deinococcales; family Deinococcaceae; genus Deinococcus; species Deinococcus sp. JMULE3. The sequence continues at coordinate 2,847,629 of NZ_SGWE01000004.1, read as the reverse complement.
CTTCATCAGCGGGCAGCTGTTCACCGCGGACGCGTACGGCGACCTGTACAGCCGCCTGACCGTGCCCACGCTGGTGCTGTACGACAGGGACGCCTTCGTGTCCTTCGACCGCCTGCCGCAGTTCACCGCGCAGCCCAGTGTGCGTGCGGTGCGGATCGAGGGCACCGACGGCCTGCCGCAGTTCGAGAAGACCGGCGCGGTCGTGGAGGCCCTGCGGGCTTTCTGGGCCCTCCCCTGACGGGGGACGCGGCACCTGCCCTGCACGGACCCCTACCGACAACGTATCGTGGACGCTGAGACCATGCCGGACGCGCCCCCTTCCCCCCTCACCCTGGCCCTGGCCTGGGATCAGCGCGACACCACGCCCGCGCTGGCCCGCCAGAGTGCCGTGGCGCACCTGAACACCCCCGCGCACGCGCAGGCGAGCGTGCTGCTGGGGTACCTCGACTGGCGGGAGGGAAAACTCCCGAAGGCGACCGAGGAGGTCAGCGCCGCGATCAGCACCCTGAGGCTCGGGGAGCCCAGCGTGTGGCTGGGGCGCGGGCTGAATATTCTCGCGGCGCTGCAGAGCACCCTGAACCGCGCCGACCGGGCCGTCGAACTGTACGAGGAGCAGGTGTCCCTGGCGCGGCATATCAACGACCCGGAACTCACCGCGACCGCCCTGCACGATCTGGCCGTCGAGTTACGCAGGAGCGACCCGCAGCGGGCACGGGCGTACATCACCGAGGCGCTCGGGACGTTCCGGCAGCTGGGGTACGACTTCGGGGTGGCAATCGCCCACGCGAACCTCGCCGAGTTCGACCGGGACGAGGGGGACCTGCCCGGCGCGCACCGTCACGTGCAGCGCGCCCTGAGCTACCCGCACCTGGATCAGCATCCGCACCTGGAAGCCAGCCTGCTCGCCTCGCTGCTGCTCGTTCAGCCCGAGCCGATCAGCGAGGCCGAACGTCGCCGCGCGCACCGTCGCCTGCGGCAACTGCACGACCAGAGCAGCAACCCGGAACTGCGCGCCACGGTCGCCCTGACCCTCGCGGCGCACACCGAGCCTGCCGCGGCTCGCACGCTGCTGGACGAGGCCCTGCGTGACCTGAGCCCGCTGGGTGATCACGTCCTGCTGCCTGAACTGCACGAGCAGCTGTGCACGCTGCACGAGGAACTCGGTGATCCCGCGCGGGCGCTGCACCACCTGCGCGAGACGCTGGCGTACATCCGCCGCACGCACCTCGCCGAACGACGGCAGAACTTCCAGACCTTCGAGATCCTGACCCGCATCCAGTCGCTGCAGGATCAGGCCCGCGCGGAGCGGCAGCGGAACACCGAACTGCAGGCGCACCTGCAGGAACTCCGCGCGCTGAACGCCCGCATCCGCGAACTGAGCCGCACCGACCACCTGACCCGCCTGGCCAACCGCGAGCACCTCTTCACCGAGGGGCAACGCCTCGCGCAGACCGCCACCAGTCACACGCCCCTGAGTGCCGCGCTGATCGACATCGACCATTTCAAGATCGTGAACGACACCTGGGGTCATCAGACGGGGGATCTGGTGCTGCAGCGCGTGGCCCGCATGATCCTCGACGTGGCGCGGCCCGGTGACATCGCGGCGCGCTACGGCGGCGAGGAGTTCGTGCTGCTGCGCGCCGCGCCCGCCGGGGACCTGAGTGCCAGCTGCCACGACCTGCAGCAACTGATCCGCCTGCACCCCTGGGGCAGCGTCGCGCCGGGCATGCAGATCACCCTGAGTATCGGCGTGGCCGAGGCCACCAGCGGCGAGTTCGACCGGCTGCTGGGCGACGCCGACCGCCGCCTGTACGACGCCAAACGCGCCGGACGCAACCGCACGCACGACCACGACTGATACGGATTCCGTCTGATACGTGGCGGGTCTGGCGCTATTCGCCCTGTTCGGATTCTTCCAGGGTGATGCCCAGCAGCCCGTCCACGTTCAGCAGGATGACCTGCTGGCCGTTGCTGCGCACGAGGTCCGACTGTTGCAGGCGGCGCATGACGCGCGACACGGTCTCCCGGCTGGACGAGATGCGGGCCATGATGTCCTGCGTGCTCAGGGGCAGCACCTCGGGGTTGGGCACCCCGGCGCGGACGCGCTGCTGGTACAGGTTCGTGAAGACGTGACTCAGGGCCGCCTCGGTGTTCAGGCCGAAGGCGATCAGTTCGTCGTTCAGGAACGTGACGCGCTGCACGAGCATCGCGCTGAGGTTCCACAGGACGTCCGGGTGGCGGCGCAGGATCTGCTGGAAGTGCGTGCGGTACAGCATCAGGGTCGTGACGTCGCTCAGCGCGCGGACCGTGGCGCTGCGTTCCCCGCCGCCCAGCACGGCGGTCTCGCCGACGACCGCCGGGGCGTACACGTCGCCCATGACGCGTTCGCGGCTGCCCAGGCTGACGCGGGACACCCGGACGACACCGCGCGTGATCAGGTGCAGGGCCTCGCCCTCGGCGTCCTGTTCCAGGATCACCTGCCCGGCCCGGAAGTGCCGTTCGGTGGTCACCTGCGACGCTTCCTGAAGCGCTTCCTGCGGCACATCCTGAAAGAGAGGTAGGCGTTTCAGATCATCCAGCCGCGACATTTCCCGCACATCCTAGCCTGACTCGGCACGCGTGAACAGTCACCGGGCGGGAAGCACCGCAGAACGTGAAGATGAGAAACGCGCCGCAGGTCCGGTTTGCGGCGGGGCGTTCCGCTGTAGCATGCGCCGCGTGACCGCCCCGAGTGCCGCCCCGACCGCCGCCCCTGCCCTGGAAGGCCGTGACCTGAAGCAGGCGTTCGGACCGCAGACCGTGCTGCGCGGCGTGAGCCTGACCGTGCAGCGGGGCGAGGTGGTGGCCGTGACCGGCCCGTCCGGCAGCGGCAAGAGCACCCTGCTGCACCTGCTGGGCGGCCTGGACGCCCCGCAGGAGGGCGAGGTGCACTGGGCCGGCGAGCGGGTGGACACCCTGGGCACGCAGGACCGCGCGCGGCGCCGCGCCGGGCAGCTGGGGCTGGTGTTCCAGCATCACTACCTGCTGGAGGACCTGACGGTGCTGGAGAACGTGCTGATCCCGTCGCGCCTGTCGGGCCGGGGCGATCCGGGGAGGGCGCGCGAACTGCTGGCGCGGGTGGGCCTGTCGGGCCGCGAGGACGCGTACCCGGCGGTCCTGAGTGGCGGCGAGCGGCAACGGGTGGCGGTCGCGCGGGCGCTCGCGGCGCACCCGGCGGCGGTGCTGGCGGATGAACCGACCGGCAGCCTGGACCGCGCGAACGCGCAGGCCGTAGCGGAGCTGCTCGTGAACCTCGCGCGGGAGGAGGGGGCGGGCGTACTGCTCGTCACGCACGACGACCGCCTGACCCGTCACGCGGACCGCACGCTGCACCTGCTCGACGGGCAGTTCACCGGCAACGCGCCGGACTTCGACTGATCCGGATTCCGTTTGAGAACGTGAGCGGGTGGGCGTGGAGCCCTGGGGCGTGCCGGTCGCGCCGGGGCGGCACTGGATTCCGGTGTGGCGCCGTCATGTGGAGGACTGCTCTGTTCATGCGCCCTGAAGCTGCGCGTTGCCCTGGACGTCACGTGGCGGGGCGGACGTATAGTGCTTCACGTTGAGGCGGGAAGGCCGGAAGCGCTTCCACGCCGGGAGGACAACCATGAAACTAGGCATGATCGGACTGGGCAAGATGGGCGGCAACATGGTTCTTCGCCTCACCCAGGGTGGCATCGAGGTCACCGGCTACGACCGCAGCGAGGAATCCGTCGCGCAGATCGAACGTCAGGGCGCCCGTGGTGCTCGCAGCATGGACGACCTGATCGCCTCGCTGGGCGAGCCCGGCACGCGCGCCGTGTGGGTCATGGTGCCTGCCGGGAAGATCACCCAGAGCGTCATCGACGACCTCGCCTCGCGCCTCGCGCCCGGCGACATCGTCATCGACGGTGGGAACAGCAACTACAAGGACAGCATCCGCCGCGCCGAGGACCTCGCCGAAAAAGGCATTCACTTCGTGGACGTCGGCACGTCCGGCGGCGTGTGGGGCCTCAAGGAAGGCTACGCCATGATGATCGGCGGCGCCGAGGAGGCCGTCGAGCGCCTGCGGCCCGCCTTCGAGGCGCTCGCGCCCGCCGCGGACCGCGGCTGGGGCCGCATGGGCCCGGCGGGCAGCGGGCACTACGTGAAGATGGTCCACAACGGCATCGAGTACGGCATGATGCAGGCCTACGCCGAGGGCTTCGAGCTGATGAAGGCGCACCAGGACTTCAACCTCGACATGGCGCAGATCGCCGAACTGTGGCGGCACGGCAGCGTCGTGCGTTCCTGGCTGCTCGACCTGACCGCCGAGGCGCTGCAGAACAAGGCCGAGTTCGAGAAGCTCTCGGATTACGTGGCGGACAGTGGCGAGGGCCGCTGGACGATCATCGACTCCATCGAGCTGGGCGTGCCGACCCCCGTGATCACCCTGGCGACGCAGATGCGCTTCCGCAGCCAGCAGGAGGTCAGCTACGCCGGGCAGATGCTCTCGGCGATGCGCCGCGCGTTCGGCGGGCACGCCGTGAAGACCATCGAGTCCCCCCGCCAGGAGGGCCTGGTGCCCGAGGTGGCGCCCGGCGATCACCCCAAGGTGGCCGCGCCGGAGAACATCGGCCAGACCGCCAGCACAGGCGAGGGCAGCGCCGCCGAGCAACTGGGCGAGACCGGCCAGCAGCGCGTGAAGGGTGACGCATGACCCGCAGCACCAAAAAGGACAGTGCCAAGAAAGATCCGGCGAAGAAACCTGCCGCAAAGAAACCGGCAGCCAAGAAGGCCGCCAGCGCCGCCCCCGCGAAGGCAACCCGCGCCCGTGGCGTGAAGGCCAGCGAGGTACAGGAGAACGTGGACCGCAAGGTCGCCGCGCAGGCGGTCGGGGTGGCCGACGCCGCCCCGAAGGCGAAGAAAGCCGCCCCCAAGAAGAGCGCCCCCAGAAGCAGCGCGGGCGCCCCCGGCGAGGACGGCAGCAATCCCTTCCGCGCGCTGATGCGCCGCAACCGCGCGCCGGAACCCGCGACGCTGGTGATCTTCGGCGCGACCGGCGACCTGTCGCGCCGCAAGCTGCTGCCCGCCGTGTTCGGCCTGTGGCAGGACGGCCTGCTGGGCAGTGCGTTCAACATCGTCGGAGTGGGCCGTCAGGAGATGACGGACGAGCAGTTCAAGGACTACGCCATCCAGGCGCTGAAGGACAGCAAGGAAACCGACGCGATCCAGCCGGGCAGCCTGGAGAAGTTCCGGGAACTGCTGTACTACGAGTTCGGGGATTTCGCCGGGGACGAGGTGTACGCCAAGCTGGGCCGTGAACTCGACCGGGCCGAGGAGGCGCACGGTGGACGTAAGAACGCCCTGTTCTACCTCTCGACCCCCCCGAGCCTGTTCGAGCCGATCAGCAACGGTCTGGGCCGCCTGGGCCTGGCCGACGAGTCAGAGGGCTGGCGCCGCCTGGTGATCGAGAAACCCTTCGGGCGGGACCTCGCCTCCGCGCGGGCGCTGAACGACGCGATTCATCACGTGTGGAACGAGTCGCAGGTGTACCGCATCGATCACTACCTGGGCAAGGAGACGGTGCAGAACCTCATGGCGATCCGCTTCGGGAACGCCATCTTCGAGCCGCTGTGGAACCGCGGGTACGTGGATCACGTGCAGATCACGGCCGCCGAGGACCTGGGCCTGGAGGGCCGCGCCGGGTACTACGAGGAGGCGGGCGTGGTGCGCGACATGCTGCAGAACCACCTGATGCAGCTGTTCGCCCTGACCGCCATGGAACCCCCGGCGGCGTTCGACGCGGACGCCATCCGCGACGAGAAGGTGAAGGTGCTGCGCGCCGTGAAGGAGATCCCCAGCGGGCGCGTGCAGGAGGTCGCCGTGCGCGGCCAGTACGGCGCGGGCACCCTCTACGGCGAGAAGGTCCCCGGCTACCGCGACGAGCCCGGCGTGCGCGAGGGCAGCGTGACGCCCACGTACGTGGCACTGAAGCTGGAGGTGGACAACTGGCGCTGGCAGGGCGTGCCGTTCTTCCTGCGCACCGGGAAACGACTGCCGAAGAAGGTCACGGAGATCGCCGTGGTGTTCAAGCGCCCCCCGCTGGGCATCTTCCCCGGCGGCCTGGAACGCAACGTGCTGGCGTTCCGCATCCAGCCGGACGAGGGCGTCAGCCTGAAGTTCAGCTCCAAGACGCCGGGGCAGGAGATGGTGCTGCGCGAGGTCGTCATGGACTTCCGGTACGACGCGTTCGGCGCGCAGCTCGAGAGCCCGTACTCGCGCCTGCTGCTCGACGCGATGGTGGGCGACGCGACCCTCTTCCCGCGCGAGGACGAGGTGGACCTCGCGTGGCAGATCGTCAGCGGGATCCTCAGCGAGTGGGACGCCGACCCGGCCCGCAAGCCGCGCAGGGGCGAGGGGCCGGACTTCCCGAATTACACGTCCGGCACCTGGGGTCCCGACGCGGCCGACGACCTGATGGGCGAGGACCGCCGCTGGCGGCGCCTGTGAACCGGGAGGTGAGTGCGTGACGTACGCGACGGACCTGAAACCGCTGGGGCCGGTGGACACCACCGTCCGCAAGGCCCAGGCGACGCTGGACGAACTGTGGGTGCAGACGAACGTGGAGACGCGCGCCTACACCGGGAACATGATCGCCCTGACCGTGAAGAAGCACCTGGGCCGCGTGCAGGAGGCCCTCGCGGGCCTGGAGGGCCGCTACGCGGGACGGCAGATCATCGGCGTGATGGACGGCACCGACGACCTGACCGTGCACGCCGCGCTCGTCCCGCAGACGGGCGGGCTGTACGTGGAACGCCTGACACTGGAGGCCAGCCCCGAGCAGTTGCAGGGCGCGATCCTGCCGCTGATCCGCCCGGCGACCGTGAACCACGTCTGGTGGGGCGCGGACAGCCGACCCGAGGGCACGCTGCTGGCGGAACTGACCGAGATCGCCGATCAGGTGATCGTGGACAGCCTGACGCTGGACGTCCCGCCGTCGCGGCACTACGCGCTGGCGGACCTGGGCTGGAGCCGCTCGGCGAGCTGGCGTGAGGCGCTGGCGCAGCTGTTCGACTCGCCGGACGCGGCCCGGCAGCTGCCGCGCGTGACGCACCTGACCGTCCGGCACGCCGGGAAGAAGGACCTCCCGGCGCGGCTGTTCGCGGGCTTCATCGCGAGCACGCTGGGCTGGACGGACCTGAGCACCGTGGAGTTCAAGATGGGCCGCTGTGGCCGCGAGAACGGCGACCTGTGCGGCGTCGAACTGCGCGGCGAGGGCGTGACCTTCAGCCTGAAGGCCGAGGGCGGCGACATCGCCCTGGCCGCCTGCCACTGGGACGGCACGCAGCGCGTCAGCGAGGTGCCCGTGCCCAGCATGACGCTGGCGCAGGGACTGGCGCGCGTGATGGCCCGCCCCGAACGCGGCGAGGTCTTCGAACGCGCCTGGACCCTGGCAAAACAGACGCTGTAACCGCCCAGCAGGAGGGGCCGCGCCGCTGGTCTGGTGCGGCCTCTCCCCTTTCCAGTTCGGGCGGCGCGGCATACTGCGCGGCGATGAGCGCCTCGCCCCATGACATGCTTCACGACCTCGCCCTGAGCCTCGGGGCGGACGCGGTCGGGTGGGCTCCGGCGCGGGTGCCGCGCGCGGCGGTGGACGAGTACGCGGGGTGGCTGGCGGCGGGACGGCACGCGGGCATGGGTTACCTGGAGCGGCAACTGCCGGTGCGGGCTGATCCTTCTCAGCGCCTGGAGGGCGTGCAGAGCGTGCTGGTGCTGGGCGTGTCGCACGCGTTCGCGCCGCCGCCCGTGCCGGAGGGGGGCGTGCGGGTGGGCCGCGTGGCGCGCTACGCGTGGACGCCGGACTACCACGACCAGCTGCAGCCGGTGCTGTCGCGGCTGGAGGCGGAGGCGGCGCGGCTGGGCGTGCGGGCGCGCGGGTACGTGGATCACGGGCCCGTCATGGAGCGGCTGTTCGCGTCTGGGGCGTTCCTGGGCTGGCGCGGGAAGTCCGGGATGATGGTCAGCACGGGGCTGGGTGCGTTCGTGACGCTGGCGGTCCTGCTGACCGACCTCCCGCACCCCGGCGGGGCGGAGGCGCACCCGGACCGCTGTGGGCGCTGCGCGCGCTGCGTGACGGCCTGCCCGACCGCCGCGATCGGTCCGGACCGCGCGATCGACGCGCGGCGCTGCGTGTCGTACCTGACCATCGAGCACCGCGGGCCGGTCCCGCACGAGCTGCGGCCTGGGATGGGCGAGTGGCTGTTCGGCTGTGACGTGTGCAGCGAGGTCTGCCCGTGGACCCTGAAGGCGGGGCCCCTGGCGCAGCTGCTGAAACCCGACCCGGAACTGGCGCACCCGGACCTGTCGCGTTTCTTCGGGGTCAGCGAGCGGGAGTTCGAGCGGCAGTGGGCGGGCACGGCGTTCCTGCGCCCCCGGCGCAAGGGCATGGCCCGCAACGCCCTGACGGTCCTGGGGAACACCCGCGCGCCGCAGGGCTGGCCGCTGATCCTGGCCGGTGCACAGGACCCCGCCTGGGAGGTGCGGGAGGCGGCCGCCTGGGCCCTTGGGCAGTGGGGCGAGACCGGGCATCTGACGCCGCTGCTGGACGACCCGCACGAGACGGTGCGGGCGACTGCCGAACAGGCCCTGGACACCACCTCCACACGTCCCTGACCTTCGGACGGCCTTCATCAACCCGCATGCAGGCAGACGCCTCCGCGCGTCCCGGACGCGGCCCGCTACCATGTGGGCGTGCGTTCCGGTGCCCTCCTGCTTCCCTGCCTGCTGCTGACCCTGTCGGCGCCCCCTTCTGCCGCCCAGTCGGTCGCGACGCCTGTCCTGACGCCCACCGTGACGGCCCGTTACCTCCACGACCGCGCGGCGTTCACGCAGGGCCTGCAGTACCTGGGGAGCGGCACGCTGCTGGAAAGCACCGGCGTCGTCGGTCAGTCCGGCGTGCGGCGCGTGGACCTGAAGACCGGGAAGGTCCTCGCGAAGGTCGCCACCCCCATCGCGGGCGCGTTCGGTGAGGGCGTCACGGCCCTGAACGGCGTGGCGTACCACCTCACCTGGGAGGACGGCGTGGCCGTCACCTTCGACGCCGCGACGCTCAAGGAAACGGGCCGCTACCGCTACAGCGGCGAGGGCTGGGGCCTGACCACCGACGGCAAGGCGCTGATCATGAGCAACGGTTCGCCGACGCTGGTGTGGCGCGACCCGAAGACGTTCCGGGTCAAGCGCAGCGTGCAGGTCACGGACGCCGGACAGCCCGTGAAGAACCTGAACGAACTGGAGTACGTGCAGGGCAGCGTGTACGCCAACGTTTGGCTGACCGACCGCATCGCGCGGATCGACCCGCAGACCGGGAAGGTCACCGCCTGGATCGACGTGTCGGCCCTGACCCGCGAGGCCAGCGCCGCCGCCGCGAAGGCCGGGCACGCCCTGACCTTCGACGACGTGCCCAACGGCATCGCGTTCATTCCCGAGCGCGGCACGCTGCTGCTGACCGGCAAACGCTGGCCGACCCTGTTCGAGGTGAAACTGCCCGGTGTGAAGGCCGAGGACCCCGGCACGACCGGCCGCGCCCGCACACGCCGCTGACCTGAACGCAGGAGGGGGCGGCCACTGATCGGCCGCCCCCCTTACCCTGCCCCGTGTTCAGGGCAGCCGCGCCTGCACCGCCTGCCAGATCGCGTCCGACAGGTCGTCGGCCGGGCGGGTGGCGTCCAGCACCAGGAAGCGCGCGGGGGTCTGCTCCGCGAGGTGCAGGAACCCGGCCCGCACGCGGCGGTGGAAGTCGAGGTCCGCCTGTTCCAGCCGGTCGGGCTGCCCGCGCCGCGCGGCGCGTTCCAGACCCACGACCGGGTCGAGGTCGAGCAGCACCGTCAGGTCCGGCGTGAGGCCGTCCGTGGCGGCCAGCGTGATCTCCCGCAGGAGGTTCACGGGCAGCCCGCGCCCCGCCCCCTGGTACGCGAGGCTGGAATCGGCGTAACGGTCGCACACGACCACCTCGCCCCGGTTCAGCGCCGGGCGGATCTCGTTGGCGACCAGCTGCGCGCGGCTCGCGGAGTACAGCAGGAACTCCGGCAGCGGATCGATGGTCAGCGCGGGGTCGAGCAGCACCTCGCGCACCCGCGTGCCCAGGGGCGTCCCGCCGGGCTCGCGGGTCAGGCAGTGCGGCACGCCGTGGGTGTCCAGACGCGCGTCCAGCCGGGCGAGCTGCGTGCTCTTCCCGGCCCCCTCGGGTCCCTCGAAGCTGACGAACAATCCCGGCGGCGGCGTCACAGGCCGGTGGGGTGATGCAGGAACTGCCACGCCAGCCCGAACTCGTCCTCCAGGCGGGCGGCCAGGGCGCGCACGCCGAACACCTCGGTCTCGTAGTGCCCGGCGTAGATCACGTTCACGCCGTACTCGAAGGCGTCATGGAAGTGCTTGTGCTCGGGCTCGCCGGTCAGCAGGGTGTCCAGGCCCATCGCGGCCGCCTCGGCGATGCTGCCCGCGCCACTCCCGCTCAGGACCCCCAGGCGCCGCACCGTCGGCGAGCGCCCGCCCCCGTGCACGAGGCAGATCTCCCCGGTCAGTTTCTGCACGCGGTCAGCGAAGTCCTGCAGGGACTGCTCGAACGGCAACTCGCCGGCAATGCCGATCTTCCCGCCCGCCCACTCGCCGAACGGCTCGGTGTTCTGCAGCGTCAACGCCTGCGCGATCATCGCGTTGTTCCCCACGACCGGATGCGCGTCCAGCGGGATGTGCGACACGTACAGGTTCAGGTCCGCCATCAGCGCCGTGCGGACCCGTTCACGGTGCGGGCCACTCAGGGCCAGCGGATCACCCCAGAACAGCCCGTGGTGCGTGATCAGCAGGTCCGCGCCGCTGTCCGCCGCGTGCTGGATGGTTTTCAGGCTGCTGTCCACCGCGACCGCCACGCGCCGCACCGTGCCGGTGCCCTCGATCTGCAGGCCGTTCAGGCTGGGGTCCTTGAAGGCCCCCACGTTCAGGTACTCGTTCAACCAGCGGACCAGGGTGTCACGCGGCACCTCGCCGCGCGTGGGAGTCAGGGACACATACGACATGACAGGCATTCTAGGCCCGCGCCCCGACCCGCGCAGGGTGCCGTCACACACGCAGAGACGCGCCGCACAACGCAAAAACCCCGACCCGGTGAGGGTCGGAGTTCTCTTGGTGGCGATGCCCGGACTTGAACCGGGGACCTAACGATTATGAGTCGTTCGCTCTAACCAGCTGAGCTACATCGCCTTGAAAAAGCCCCGCGTGCGTGCGGGGCACCTTCTGGTGGAGCTGAGGGGATTCGAACCCCTGACCTTCTGAATGCCATTCAGACGCGCTCCCAACTGCGCCACAGCCCCTTGCTTGCCTTGCTGCCTCTTTTGAGGCTCAGCTATGCTAGCAGCGACCTTCCGGACTGTCAAGACGCGCTGCGCGGCGTGGTCAGCGCGGTGGTCAGCGGGGCTGAAGCTGCTGCGCGGCCAGCTGCACGTACCCCTCGATCAGGTGGATGATCACGGGGTTGTGGGTGTGGACGCCGTGCGCCTCGCCGACGCCGCCCTCGTCGATGAAGTGGGCCACCAGGGCCGCCTCGCCGTCGCGGGCGAGCAGGAACGCACGCTGGCCGGGCGCGGCGATGGCCGGCAGGTTCGTCAGCGGCGTGCGGTACAGGTCCACGCCGCGCGGGCTGAGGCGTTCCAGGCGGTCGGCGAAGCTGGCCTCACCGGCCATGAACAGGCTGCGGCGGGCGTTCAGGGTGAGGTCCTCGCACAGGCTGCGGATGGCGGCCTCGCCGTACAGGTGGTACACGGCTTCCGGGGCCGGGTCGGGGGCGAGGCGGGACAGGTCGCGGTCCAGCGCGCCCAGACGGTCGTCGAAGGCGCGGCGGGCGCGGGCGAGGTACTCGCGGGCGCTCAGCGGCGCGTACTCCAGGGGGTTCTGTCCGACCTTGGCGGCCAGACCGCGGCCCTCGAGGCGTTCGAGCGTCTCGTAGATCTTCGGACGGGGAATACCGGCCTGCCGGGCCACGCGGGCCGGGACGGCGCGGCCCAGGGCCAGCAGGGCGGTGTAGGCACGGGCCTCGTACTCGGTCAGCCCGAGCGCTTGCAGGTGGATCACGGCGCTCATTACGCCTCAGCATACGGGATGCGCCGCCCGGCCACCCCACCCCCGCCCGGCAGGGACCTGCCCGCGCCCACACGAACGGTCCCACCCGGAGGGAATCCAGGCGGGACGCGGGAGTCCGGATTATATGGACTCCGGTTGAATGGCTGACAAAGCCGTTCAACCCGAGCGGATGCGAGCAGGAGTAAAACGGGTTCCGGACGTGGAGTTGACGGATCGGCGGTGTTCCGATCTATCAACGAAACAAACGGAATCCGTATTACTTGTTCTGCGAGAGGCGTTCGAGGACCAGTCGGCTGACGGTCTTCAGGGTTTCGAACACGCCGACGCCCTTGTCGGACACCGCCTCGAAGATCATGAGTTCCTGCTTGGGGTCCACGACCGCGCGGATCATCTCCAGGGGCAGCGCGTCGGGCAGGTCGCGCTTGTTCACCTGCAGCACGATCGGCACGTCGCGGACGTCGATGCCGTGCTCCTGCAGGTTCTCGCGGAGGTTGCGCATGCTCTCGGCGTTGGCACGCAGGCGGTTCGGGGCGCTGTCGGCGACGAACACGATGCCGTCCACGCCGCGCAGGATCAGTTTGCGGCTGGCGTTGTAGAACACCTGCCCCGGCACGGTGTACAGGTGGAAGCGGGTCTTGAAGCCCTGCACGGTGCCCAGGTCCAGCGGCAGGAAGTCAAAGAACAGGGTGCGTTCGTCCTCGGTCGCCAGGGAGACCATCTCGCCGCGCAGGTGGCCGGGCACCTTGGAAAACACGTGCTTGAGGTTGGTGGTCTTGCCGCTCATGCCGGGGCCGTAGTAGACGATCTTGCAGTTGATTTCGCGCGCCGCGAAGTTGATGGTGCTCATGGAACTCCTCTGGTGGTGAAAACGGACGGTGAGGGAAGGTCGGGGGCCGCGTCAGCCCAGCAGGTCGTCGAGGAGCGACGTCGCGCCCGCGCTGAAGTCCTCGCCCAGCTGCACCGGGGGGATGTCCTTGAGTTCGTCGAGGATCGCGGCGATCTGCGTGATGCTCTTCTTGGCGTACACCTTCACCTTGCCCAGCGGGACGCTCGCGTCGAAGATCAGCGTCAGCAGCGAGTCCGTGCCGACCGATTCCACGTACAGCGTGCCGTTCTCACCCTGGTGGATCTGCTCGCTGAAGGTCCGTTCGCCGAGCATGTTCGCCAGCGCGGCGGTCGCGGCGGCGTTGCTGGCGACCAGCGTCGCGACGCTGTCCAGCGCCGGGGGGCGCGGCGCCCACAGGGCTTCCTTGTGCGACAGGACGAAGCCCTTGCGGTCCACGAGCAGACCGTAGCGCACGCCGGTGGTGTCGAGCAGTTCCTGAATGAGGGCGTCGACGCGTTCGAAGGCGTCCCCGTACAGCGCCAGTGAAGGTTCGATCATATGACGGAAGTATAAAAACACATTTCATACAAGCTCGTCACTGAGACTGACCACCGATCATCCACCGATCATGAAGTGCCGGGGCCGGAGCTGACGGGACGCTCACCAGTCTGCCCGCAGCGTGACGCTACACTCCCCGGCGTGAGTCCCCGTCGTCCCCGCCGCGCCGCCCGCCTCCTGACCAGTCTGCTGGGCGCGGCCCTGCTGGGGGCAGCCGCCGCGCGACCCGTCGCGATCGGCGGGGTGGTCCAGGCGGCCGCCGTGAGTACCGTGACCCTGCCCGGCGCCGAGATGCTCCCGGTGTGGACCCTGCCGCGCCTGGGCGTCACCGTCCGCAACGACCCGGCGGACCTGCGGCTGCAACTGGGCACGCGGGAACTGCGCTTCGCGCCCGTGACCGGCTGGCGCGCGGTGGGCTTCACGCTGAGCGGCCCACTGCCCGTCCCGCAGTTGAGCGGCGGAAGTCTGCTCGTGCCACTGTCGGCGCTGGGGGCGCTGGGCGTCCCGGTGCTGGCCGACACGCCGGCCCTGCTGGACTTCGCGGCGCCGACCAGCGTGCCCACCGCGACCCTGCCGCCCTCGCCGGACCTGACGTCCGCGCCGCAACCCACGCTGCAGCCTGCCCCGCAGCCCACGCCGGGACCCTCTCCCCTGCCCGGCCCGCCGCCCAGCCCGACGTTCGCGGTGAACCTCGACACCGTCCGCGTGAGCCGCACCCTGCACCGCACCGTGGAGGTGCAGCGGGTCGTGCTGGAACTCAGCGGCGCCGCCCAGAGCAGCGTCACCCGACTCCAGAACGGCCTGAACGTCACCCTGAGTGGCGTGTCCGTCACGCCCGGCACGCAGACCCTGGAATCCGGCGACACCCTGACCCTCGCGCAGACCGCGCAGGGCGCCAGCGTGAGTCTCACGACCGGCGGCGGGCGCAGCGAGATCTTCACGCTGAACAACCCCGACCGGGTCGTGATCGACACGACCACGTACCTGGACAGCAGCGTGCCGCCACCCGTGGACCCCGACGCCCTGCCCGACGGCGTGACGTACCGGCAGCTGGGCGGCCTGCACCTGCTGAGCTTCGACCCGGCGCGCTTCCAGCCGCGCGTGGTGAGCGCCCCGACCGGGCAGGCCAGCGGCGTCGCGGACCTCGTCAGGCGCGCCGGGGGCGTGGCGGGCGTGAACGGCGGGTACTTCGACCCCGGAACGCACCTGCCGGTCGATCTGGTGGCCGTGGGCGGCCTGATGACCGCCCCCAGCCTGGAAAAACGCGCCACGCTGGGCTTCACCGCGCAGGGCGACACGATCTTCGGGTACCCCCGCCCCCGCTACGTCCTGAGCGGCGCGGGCTTCAGCGTGACCGTGAACAGCGTCCGCGCCAAGGCCGCGCCGGACCTGCTCACGGCGTTCGTCGGGGACGGCCGCACCCGCGTCGGGGCGGACACCCTGACCACCCTGCTCGTGACCCCCGGCACCTCACAGGTACGTTCCGCACTGACCGGCGTGATCACGCCGCCCGAGGGCACCCTCGCCTTCACGTTCGACCCGGCCCGCTTCCCGCAGCTGCCCCGCGCGGCGAACATCCCGCTGACCGTCACGCTGAACTGGCGTGAGGACGGCTGGGACGCCGCGACCGACGCCCTGAGCGCCGGGCCGCTGCTCGTGCAATCGGGCCGCGTCGCGCTGAACCCCGCCCGTGAGGGCTTCAACACCGCCGCGAGCATCTGGCGCCCCACCCGGCAGGTCGCGTTCGGCACGCTCGCCGGGCAGCCCACCATCGCGTTCCTGGAACACGGCAGCCCCGAGGCCTTCGCCGCCGCGCTCGTGAAGGCCGGCGTGCGTGACGCCGTGCGCCTGGACAGTGGCAGCAGCGCCACCACGTACGTCACGGGCGGGTACGCGAACCTCGGCGGGTACCTGAACACCGTCTGGAGTCGCCCCGTCCCGAACGCCATCGTGCTCGTCCCCCGCGCCGACCTGACCCCCGCCGCGCGCCGCTGATACGGGTTCCGTTTGTTTCGCTGACAACCCGGAACGTCACCGGGTTGTCAGCTTCACGTCCGGAACCCGCCCTGCTCCTACTCGCATCCGCTCGGGTTGAAAGTTTTTGCAAATTCAACCGGAGTCCCTCTCATACGGGATTAAATTGACTTGCTTCCAACGTGATTGCCTTCCGTTGTCCCCTCTCCCCCTGTGGGACTCGGAGAGCTGCGCAGCAGAGAGGGAGGGACTCGCAGAGCTGCGCAGCCGAGGAGCGAAGCGACGGAAGGGTGAGGGGGCCACCGGGCGACTCCGAATGTTTTGGAATCACTGGAATCCCGTATCACTGCACGGTGACGCTGAAGGGGGACACGACCGTACTGTCCTTCTTGCCGTTCTCCTTGAGGTTCACGACCAGCTCCCCGGTCACGACCGTGCCGGCTTCGGGCTTCTGCGTGAACTGGAGTTCCAGGCAGCCCTCGGCCTCGGCGCTGTTGAAGAGCTTGCCGAACATCTCCGTCAGTTCGTCAGGGTCGTTCGTCTGCTGGAAGAACCCCCCGGTGCGGGACGTGATGTCCTGCGACACGGCGAAGTCCACCTCGCCGGTCACGTCCAGACCCACGATGTACACCGGGGTGCCGTTCGCGTTCGCGGTCGCCACGACCTCGTCGACGGTCGCTTTGCTGGCGTTGTCCTCCCCGTCGGTCAGGATCAGGATGCGGGTGTTCGTCTTGCCGGTCGCCTCCAGCAGGTCGCTGACGTCCAGGATCGCGTCGTACAGCGGGGTGTTGCCCCCCACGAAGGTCGCGTGGTTCACGGCGGCCGTCATCAGGCCCTGGTTCCCGGTGAAGTCCTGCCACAGGTACGCGGCGCGCAGGCCCTCGCTGGGCAGGGTGGTCGCGTCGAAGGACAGCACCGCGCCCATGTCCTCCTTGCGCATGCGCTTGGCGAAGGCGTGCCCGGCCTGACGGCGCCGCTCGTCCGGGTCGTTCCAGGACATGCTGCCGGTGGAATCCAGGGCCAGCGCGGCCGTCAGGTCCCCGTTCGTCTTGACGTTCCCGCACACCTTCACGTTCGCCTGCCCGGCGCTGAGGTTCCGGACGGACGCCGAATCGATCTGCGCGGTCCCCGTGACGGTCTCGCCACTGACCGGCGTGAAACTGAACTGGTACGTGCCCTGCGCGACCATCCGCGACCCGTTCACGGTGCCGGACGTCGCGGCGGGCGGCAGGGTCGGACCGGACGGGGTCGAGCCCCCACAGGCAGTCAGGATCGCGGCGGTCAGGATCAGGATCGGTGTACGCATGGTGTGAGCCCCTCCGAGGTTGAAGTGCCCTCACGGTAGGCCCATCAGTCCGACTCGACTCTCACCCGGCGGCACATGAAGACGCCCGGTCACGTTCCCGCAGGGCGTCCTCGTAGAAGAGTTTCGTGTGGTGCATGCGGATCAGCCCGGCATCGTACAGCGCGTCGAACTCGGGTTTCGGCACGAAGCGGACCTCCAGCACCTCGTCGGGCAGGGTGGGCGTGAAAGTGGACTCTGGCAGGGCCTCGGCCAGCCACGCATGTCGCAGGACCGGCTCGCCGTCCGGGAAGTGCCCCAGGTACGCCGCGAGGAACTTCAGGAGGCCCGCGCGGACGCCCGCCTCCTCCCAGGCTTCGCGGACCGCCGTGTCCTGGGGGTTCTCGCCGGGTTCGACGGTCCCGCTGGGGATGTGCCACAGCCCGGCCTTCTGGCGCTGCTCCGGCACGCCCTGTTCCCGCACGAGCAGGATGTCGCCCGCCGCGTTCAGGACGACCACGCCCGCCGCGCGGTGCTCCACGGGGGTGTGCAACTCCGGGCCGAACTGCATCAGCCCTCCCGCCTCACACAGACTCCGATTGAAAGGTTTGCAAAAACTTTCAATCCGAGCAGAGCGAGTGGGAGAAAAACGGGTTCCGGGCGTGGAGTCAATAACCCGGCGTCCTTCCGGGTTGTTGACGAAACAAACGGAATCCGTATCACGCCCAGCCCAGCCGCTCGCGCAGGGCCGTGATCTGAGCCACGTGGTGCCGCCCGTGCCACGCGTACATGGCGAGCAGAGTGTCCACGCTGTACGTGCGGCCCTGCGCCGGGTGCGTCCACGGGCGCGCCCAGTCGTCCCCCTGCGGGTCCAGGGACGCCAGCAGCATCCCCAGCCGCGAGTGCAGCGCGTCCAGCAGGTTCAGGCTCACCTCGGGCACCAGCTCGTGGTCCGCCAGGGTCGCCCAGCGGTCCTCCTCGTACGGCTTGATGACCGGGTTGTCCTCGGTCAGGGCCAGCTTCAGGCGGACGAACGCGTTCATGTGACTTTCCGCCACGTGATGCACGACCTGCCGCACCGTCCAGCCCCCCTCGCGGTACGGGGTGCCCAGTTGCGCCTCCGACAGGCCCTGCACCGCGTCGAACAGGTCCGCGGGCAGCGCGAAGACGTGCCCCAGCGCCTCCACCCGCTCGGTCGGCGTGAGGGTCAGGGGCGTGGGCATCGGCCCGAGCGGGTAGCGCAGGTCCGCCGTCACAGCGCGCCCTCCCCGGCCGCGCGGTCCGCCGCTTCCTGCGGGTCCTCCTTGCGAGTCCAGCGGGTCGCGTCGCGCCGCTCGATCTTCGCCATCATCCGCTCGAAGCCCCGCTCCAGGCTCAGGCCGCGCTCGTTCGCCATGCAGATCGTCACGAACAGCAGGTCCGCGAGTTCCATCTCCAGATCCCCGGCGTCCTCACCCGCCTTGGGCGTCTTCCCGTTCTGATGCGCGATCACGCGGGCGATCTCGCCGGTCTCCTCGGTCAGGCGGGCCAGCATCAACAGCGGCGGGAAGTACCCCTCCTCGAACTGACCGATGAAGGTGTCCACCCGCGCACTCGCTTCCTGAAAGGTGAGGCTCATGCGCGCAGGATAACCGGCCTACCCGCCCCTGCGCCGGGTGGCGGATGCAGCCCCGAGCCCCGGCGACGCACCATGACGGCATGACCCGCACCACGCGCCACCTGCACGCCGGGCCCCCCGTGTGGGACCTGACCCGCCCCGAGGGTCTGGGCGTCACGCCCGACCTGGGGGACGCCAGAGCGCACCTCCCGGCACTGCGGGCGGCCCTGGCGGGCACGCTGGTCGCCGCGGACGGCGCCGACCTGGTGTTCGTCGGGCGCTCGCCCGAACCGCTGCGGGCGTACCTGCTGGGGCTGCTCTCGGGCGTGCCCGCCCTTCAGCGCGTGGCGACGCTGAACGTGTCCCTGCTGCGCGCCACGCTGACCCCGGCGCAGGCGCGCACGCTGCGGCCCCTGCTGGCCGGGGCGGGCCTGCACCCGCGCACCCTGGTCCGCGAGGACCGCCGCGCGGCCCTGGTGGACGTGGTCGCCTCCGGCGGGACGTTCGCGGAACTGCACCGCACCCTGCGCGACTGGGCCGCCGAGGACGGACTGGGCCGCGCGTGCATGACCCGCCGCGTGAGCGCCGTGGGCCTGCTGCGCGCCGCGTACGCCCGCCCCGGCGCGTGGCGCTGGACCGCCCAGCCGGACCTGCACGCCGTGCACACCCGGAGTGTGCTGACCGACCCGGCCCTGTGGCAGTGGCTGGCCGAGGAAGGCGTGAAGGTCGCCCCCCGCTGGCCCACCCAGGACTGGCCGCACCCGCGCGAGCACCTGCCCGAGCGGACCAACGACACGCGCGCCGCACTGGCGCAGAACCGCGCGCTGCTGCTGCTCGGCGAGGAACGGACCGAACGCGACCACCTGACCGCCGCCCTGATCGAAGCGGGCGGCCTGAACAGCGCCGCTGTCCGCACCCTCATCCGGCACTGGCGCACCGGCCCCCGGACGGCACGCCGCGACCGCGCCGCCCACCGCCCCCGACCCAACTGAAAGGCGGGAGAAGCCCCGCAGGCTCCCCCCGACCCTCGACACGTCCGGTCAGCGGATGTACAGGTACGTTTCCTGCACGTCGCGATCCTCGACGGCGTACGGCTGCAGGTACGCGGTGCTCGTGGCGTTCCAGCGGCCGTCGTCGAACGTGCCGCGCAGCACCAGGTCACTGGTGGGCCGCACGCGGGTGAAGATCGCACGGACGCGCTGCAGGCCGCGCGGCGCCCCCACGGTGTACACCTGATTGTCCTGCGCGCGGGGGAACACGGTCGTCCCGGCGGGCACGTACGCGTTGCGCACGATGGTGCTCGCCTCGCCGCCCTGCAGGGCGATCAGCGTGACGTACCCGGCCGAGCGGGTGCTGACCACGAAGCGCACCGATTCGCCCACCGCGTACGTGCTGCCCTCGCCCCGGTCCGGACGGAACGACGTGATCAAATTGCTGCCCGACCCCTGCAGGCCCAAGTTGGGGCGGACGGTGACGGAGCAGGCGCTGAGGCCCAGGGCCAGGGTGCCGAGCAGAATCGCATTGCGCATGCCCTCACCCTATGACGCGAAACTGACCGGCAGCTGAGTGCCGTCCTCACGAAGTGGCGCCCCCCGCCGGGCGTAGGATGCAGCATGCGTCCCACACGCCCGCTGCCGCTGCTCCTGCTGGCCCTGCTCGGCGCGTCGCTCGCGCTGCCCGCCCGGCCCGCCCAGGACGGACCGTACACCACCAACCGCTTCTTCGCGGACCTGAGCGGCGGACAGGTGACGCGCGTCACGCTGAACAGCGCCGGACTGGCGAACGTCACCCTGAGCGACGCGGGCGGCCTGCGCGTCCGCTCGCTGGTCGTCCCGCCGGACGGCGCCACCCTGAAACGCATCCGCGCCGCCAGCGTCCCCCTGACCGTCACCGGCGGCGGCAGCACCCTGGGCTGGCTGGGGCAACTGCTGCCCCTGGTGCTGACCGGCCTGATCCTCGTGGTGCTGTGGCGGTCCATGCGCGGCGCGCAGGGCGGCGCCAACCCCACGAACTTCGGGCGGTCACGGGCGGCGGTGATCAGCGAAGGGCAGATCAAACTCACCTTCGGCGACGTCGCCGGCTGCGACGAGGCCAAAGCCGACCTTCAGGAAGTCGTCGACTTCCTCCGCCACCCCGACCGCTACCACCAGCTCGGCGCCCGCATCCCCCACGGTGTGCTCCTCGTCGGCCCCCCAGGCAGCGGCAAGACCCTCCTCGCCAAAGCCGTCGCTGGCGAGGCCCGCGTACCTTACTTCAGCATCAGCGGCTCAGACTTCGTCGAGATGTTCGTCGGCGTCGGCGCCGCCCGCGTCCGCGACCTCTTCGAACAGGCCCGCAAGAACGCCCCCTGCATCGTCTTCATCGACGAGATCGACGCCGTCGGTAGAAAACGCGGCGTCAACATGCAGGGCGGCAACGACGAACGCGAACAGACTTTAAATCAGCTCCTCGTCGAGATGGACGGCTTCGGCAGCGGGCAGGAGGTCATCATCCTGGCCGCCACCAACCGCCCCGACGTCCTCGACGCCGCGCTGCTACGCCCGGGACGCTTCGACCGGCAGGTCGTCGTGGACGCCCCCGACGTGCGGGGCCGCGAGATGATCCTGCGCATCCACGCGCGCAAGAAACCCCTGGACACCAGCGTGGACCTGAGCGTGATCGCCCGGCGCACCGCCGGGATGGTCGGCGCGGACCTCGAAAACCTGCTGAACGAGGCCGCCCTGCTCGCCGCACGGTCCGGGCGGACACGCATCACGATGCGGGATGTCGATGAAGCGCGGGACCGGGTGCTGATGGGCCCGGAGCGGCGCAGCATGGTCGTCCGCGAAGCCGACCGCAAGGTCACCGCCTACCACGAAGTCGGCCACGCCCTCGCCGCCCAGCTCCTCCCGCACGCCAACCGCGTCGCGAAACTCACCGTCGTCCCACGCGGCCGCGCCGCCGGCTACATGATGCCCGACGCCGACGACCGCCTCCACATCACCCGCCCCGCCCTCGAAGACATGATCGCCGTCGCCCTCGCCGGACGCGCCGCCGAAGACATCATCTTCCACGAAATCACCACCGGCGCACAAAACGACTTCCAGCAGGCCACCACCATCGCCCGCCGCATGGTCACCGAATGGGGCATGAGCGACCACATCGGCAAAATCGCCCACGCCACCGACCAGGGCACCTACCTCGGCGGCGGCCCCCAACTCCTCCCCATGAGCGAACACACCGCCGCCCAGATCGACCACGAAATCAAAACCCTCATCGACGCCGCCTACACCCGCGCCACCACACTCATCGGCGAACACCTGGGCCGCGTCCACGAGATCGTCAGCGTCCTCCTCACCCGCGAAACCCTCACCGGAGAGGAATTCGCCGCGCTCCTCAACGGCGAAACGCTCGAACCGCTGCCACCCGCAGCGCCCAGCACGCCGCCCAGCCTCGCGGGGTGAGGTCGTAACAAGCCTGTTCGGCAGTGACGTCGTTGGGCTGCGCCTGCGGCGGGCCTCCCCACCCCCCAGCCCCCTACCCCAGGGGGGCAGGGGGAGCGGTCGCTGCGCTCGGCAGGTATTTCTCTGGCGTTTCTGATGGGCAACTGGCGGGTTCGGCCACGTATGGGGCTGCATGCCTCCGAACTCGCCGCGTGCGCCCCGCACGCTGCGCGCACGACGGGCTCGTCTGCCACGACAGTTATGGGGCCAGCCAACTTGGTGCGTGCCGGAAGGTTCTACTTTTTTCAGCTTCTGCCAAAGCGGTCTTTTGAAAGTCGATCAGCGGGTCGCTTCAGGTTGCCCTGCCCCTGACCGCAGACCACCACCGGCCGTCGTGCGCGAAGCGCGCGGGCCTGCGAGGGGGGCGGCAGGATGGCGTCGAAGCCGGACCCGTCACCGCCCATCACAATCACGCCGCACGAGTAAAAACTCTTGCCCAGTGCAACGTAAGCCCCCCCTGCCCCTCTGGGGTAGGGGGCTGGGGGGTGGGGAGGCCCGCCGCCAGGCGCCCCACTCCCAACTTCATTTACCCGAAGTACCCGAGCAGATCAATCAGCGTGCGCGCGTAATCGTTGGGTTTCAGCCCGCGTTTGTCGAGTTTCACGCTGGGCGGGAACGTGACGACTTCGGTCTTGTAGGGGAAGGCGCGTAGGCCGTGGGCGTCGTAGTCGAGGCTTTTGTAGGCGAAGGTGATCTGGATCTGGGTCATGGTTTCGCCGATGCTGAGGACGCGGCGGGCGGCGGCAGTGAGGCGGAGTTTGGCGAGGTCGATGAAGTTCTGCACTTCGGGGGTGGGGGGGCCGTATTTTTTGCGGAGGTCGCGTTCGACGCGGCTGATGGCCTGGAGGGTGCGGCTGTCGCTGAGGCGTCCGTAGGTGGCGATGCGGGCTTCCTCGTCGTTCTCGAAATATTCAGGGGACAGGCGGGCGTCGATGGGGAGGTCGATGCTGATGGTGGCGGGCGCTTCGATCTTTTCGCCTTTGAGTTTGGCGACGGCTTCGGCGAGGAGTTCGGTGTACACGTCGATGCTGACGGCCTGGACGTGGCCGTGTTGTTCTTCGCCGAGGATGTTGCCGACGCCGCGGATTTCCATGTCTTTCTCGGCGAGGAGGTGGCCTGAGCCGAGGTCCTGGAGGTCGGCGATGGCCCAGAGGCGCCTCTGGGCGTTCTCGGTCATGCGTGGGGGGTAGAACAGGTACGCGTAGGCGGTCTGGGCGCGGCGGCCGACGCGTCCGCGCAGCTGGTAGAGCTGGGCGAGGCCCAGGCGGTCGCTGCGTTCGATCAGGATGGTGTTCGCTTCGGGGATGTCCAGGCCGGTTTCGACGATGGTGGTGGCGAGCAGCACGTCGAAGGCGCCCTGCTCGAAGCCGAGCATGATTTCTTCGAGTTCTTCCTCGTTCATGCGGCCGTGGGCGACGCCGATGCGGGCTTCGGGGACGAGGTTACGCAGGTACAGGCTGCGCGCGCCGATGCTGGCGATGCGGTCGTGGATGTAGAAGACCTTGCCGCCGCGTTCGATCTCGCTGAGGATCGCGTCGCGGACGGTGATGGGATCGAACGGGGCGAGGACCGTCTGGATGGGTTTGCGGCCCTTGGGTGGGGTCTGGATGGAGCTCATGTCGCGCAGGCCGACCATGCTCATGTAGAGGGTGCGGGGGATGGGTGTGGCGGACAGGGCGAGGGTGTCGACGGCGCGGGCGTCCTCGGGGATGTCGAGTTTGCCGTCCTTGGGGACTTCCGGGAGGCCGCGGAGGGCGCGGAGTTTTTCCTTCTGGCCGACGCCGAAGCGGTGTTCCTCGTCGACGATGATCAGGCCCAGGTCGCGGAATTGCACGTCGCCGCTCAGGAGGCGGTGCGTGCCGATCAGGATGTCCACCTTGCCGGCGGCGGCGTCCGCGAGGATGCTGCGCGCCTGCTGCGGCGTCGTGAAGCGCGACAGGCCCTCCACCCGCACCGGCATGCCCTTGAAGCGTTCCACAAATGTGCTGGTGTGCTGCTCGGCCAGCAGCGTGGTGGGCACGAGGACCGCGACCTGCTTGCCGTGCCCGACGACGCGGTGCGCGGCGCGCAGGGCCACCTCGGTCTTCCCGAAGCCCACGTCGCCCGAGATCAGGCGGTCGGCGGGGTTGGCTTTCTCCAGGTCGCGCATGGTTTCTTTCAGGGCGGTTTTCTGGTCGGCGGTCAGTTCGAAACTGAAGTTCTTCTCGATCTGGTCGTCCCAGTCGGGTTGCGCGGGGAAGGCGTTGCCGGGCGTGACCTGCCGCGCGGCGTACTGCACCAGAAGTTTCGCGGCGACGGCCTCGGCGTTCTTGCGGGCCTTCTCCTTGGCTTTCGCCCAGTCCTTCTTGTCGAAGGAACTTAAGCTGGGTGGGTCGTCGGTGGTGCCGGGGTGGCGGCGCAGGACCGGGAGTTGCTCGATGGGCACGCTCAGGCGCGCGCCGCCGCGGTACGTGAGGTTCAGGTAGTCGCGCGTGACGCCCAGCACCTTGCGGGTCTCCAGGCCCTCGAACTGCCCGATGCCGTGCTCGGGGTGGATCAAGTAGTCCCCGACGTGCAGGCCCAGCGCGTCCGTGACGGGCTTGCCGCTGAGGCGTTTACCCCGCAGGGCGCTGCCGCCCTGGAAGCCGTAGATGAGGTCCTCGGTCAGGACGACGGTCTTATGTTCGGGGATGACGAAGCCGCCCTCCCCTGCCGCGCGCAGGAAGCCCAGGCCACCCTCGGGCACGCGGGGGATCTTCAGCCAGGGGATCTCGTGGGTGTTCAGCAGCTTGTCAGCGAGGTACGCGGCAGTGCGGTCGTGCCGCACGAGGATCATCACGCGGTAGTTCGCCTCGCGCCACTCGTTCACGTCTCGTTCCAGGTCGCTCAGGCGCGCCCGGTAGAACGGGAGGGTGGTCAGGCCGGTATCCAGGTCCGGCAGGTCCAGCGGGGTGCGGCCGAAGCTCGTCACCTCACGCCCGGCCAGTTTCGGCCAGAAGGTGTCGATCAGGACGCCCAGCGCCGAGGCGTAGAACTCCGGCGAGTCCAGGAACACCCGGCCCGGCAGCAGATCCAGGCGGGTGGCGTCCCACTTCACCTCCGTCAGGTAGTCGGCGGTGGGTTCCAGCGTGAAGCTCTGCGCCTTCTCGCCCGTCAGCGCGCCGGGCTTCAGGAAGCGCAGGGTGTCCAGTTCGTCCCCGAAGAACTCCGCGCGGACCCACAGTCCCTCCTCGGCCTCGGCAGGCAGACCCGACCCGGCCGACAGGCGCAGTTCCAGCGTGTCGCCCTGAATCTCGAAACCCGGCTCTTCTCCCCTTTCATAGCCGAGGCGTTCCAGGCGCGAGAGCAGCACCTCACGCGGGTAGCTGGCCCCCACCTTTAGGGTCAGGGCGTGGTCCTCCGGGCGGGACGGGAACAGGTCCAGCGCGGTGTTCACGTCCAGCACCACGTGCTCGTGCCGGGCGTCCCAGTCGCGCAGGCCGGGGTTCACGCTGACCGGCGCGCCCAGCACCCCGGCCGTGGCGTAACTGCCCAGCCGGTCGGGGGTGGTCAGCAGCACGGCCGGGCCGGGGAACGCCGCGAACAGCGCCGCGCGCGCCACCTGCGGGAGCAGCAGCAGGTTTCCGGGCGGGGCGGCGGGCAGCAGTTTCGACAGGTTCGGCGCAGCAACAGTCACCGGAAGAGTTTACGCGCCCCCACGAGACAACACCGAGAGCGAAAAGACTTACCGAAGGGCGGTCAGCGTCCGGTGGTCTTGCAGCCGGTCAGGAGGGTTTTCGTGGTGGTGGTGCTGTTCCCGGTGAAGGTGCTGAGTTCCGCCGTGCCCTGGTGTTCCCACCATTGCAGGCCGCCGCGCGCTCCGGCGGGGCCGCTGAGGCTGGCGTAGCGGGCGCCGCTGGCGCTGATGGCCTGCGCCAGTCCGTGCCGCTGGCCCTTCCAGTCGAGCATGGCGAACATGGGCTGGTCGCCGAACTGCACGTAGTACACCTTGAGGTTCTGCCCGCCGGCGCAGGCGTACTGGTACACGCGGTAGTTGACCTGCACGGGGGGTGTGGCGGCGTGCGCGGTGCCGAGGATCAGGGTGGCGAGGGTCAGGGTCAGTCGGTTCATGGTGTTCACGGTAGCCAGCGGGCATGAACGCTTCACGAGCGTGCGATGACAGGGCCCGGTGTAGGCTCGCCGCATGACCATGATTTCCCGGCGGCCCCCACCTGCCGCGCGTCGTCTCCTGATCGGCCTGGGAGTGGGGTTGGTGGCCGGGCTGCTCACCCCGGCCACCTGGCCGCCGGAGGCACGCCTCCTGCTGGGCTGGGTGGCGTTCACGCTGACGGTCATGGCGCAGTTGTGGCCTCTGATGATGACGGCTGGGCCTGCACGGACGCGGGAGCTGGCGACGCGGGAGGACGACAGCCGGGCGGTGGCGGGCACGTTGACGACGTCGGCGGCGCTGGTGAGTCTGATCGGGGTGATGTTCCTGCTGTCCGACGCGCACGACGCCAGGGGCACTCGCGAGGTGCTGCTGACGCTGCTGGCGGTGGGGACGGTGGCGGGCAGCTGGCTGCTGGTGCAGACCGAGTACGCGCTGCATTACGCGCGGCTGTACTACCGCGACGGGCGCGGCATCCTGTTCCCGCACGGGGACGGGAATCTGGAGGAGCCGACGTACTGGGATTTCGCGTACCTGAGCGTCACGATCGGCATGACGTATCAGGTGAGCGACACGAACCTGAACACCCGCGCGATGCGGCGCCTGCTGCTGGGGCACGCACTGCTGTCATTCGTGTTCGGCACGGTGATCATCGCGGTGACGATCAACGGCGTGGCGGGCCTGATCCAGTAGCCGGGGCGTACAGTCGGTGCATGTGGCCAGTCCTGCTCAGCGGTCTGCTCGTCGCGGCTCCTCTGTCCGTCACCCGGACGCCGGTCCTGCTGGAGGGTGCCCGTTCGGCGGCCACCGTTCCGGCGGAGGGGGGTGGGGTGATCGTGCGGATCGACAGTGAACTGGACGTGCTCCTGTCGGGCGACCGTGGGCAGGTGACGCGGGTGGTGCTGGCGTTCAACACGCAGAGTCCGTCGTATCCGTACGCGCTGCCGGACCTGGGCAGTCGCCTGGGCCGACTGGCGCGCGAGTACGCCACGCGTTGTTTCGGGTTGGCCGCCGGGGACCGGAAGGTGCTGGGCGAGCGGATCTGGCAGGCGCTGAGGAACCCGGACACGGACTTCCCGGAGGTCTGGTCGTACGGTCCGCTGACCGTCGAGCTCTCGGCGCTGGTCGAGGGTGGGTACTCCCGCACGCTGGGGGATTCCGGGGTGGTAGACGTTCCGCCGGACGTGAGTGTGCGCGTGGTTCTGGAACGGCCAGCGGCACCCGGCTGGGTGCCCGGGTGCCGCTGGCCCTGAATCGGGTTTACCCGAGTCGTTCGGTGGCGCGGGCGGCGAGGACGTCCACGAGGTGCGCGCGGTACTCGGCGCTGGCGAAGCGGTCGCCGAGCAGGTCGCCCGCGTCGACCAGTCCGGTGGGGACGGCCTGGGAGCCGTTCACGGCGTCTTCCAGTTTGTTCAGGCGGTGGGCTTTCTCGGCGGCGCCGGTGTACGCGGCGCGGACCCTCCCGTCGGCGTGCCGGACGACGGCGACGCCCACGACGGCGTAGTGGCTGGCAGGGTGGCGGAACTTCTCGTACGCGCTCGCCTGCGTGGTCGCGGGGACGCGGATGTGGGTCAGGAGTTCGCCGGGCTGCACGGCGCTCTCGAACATGCCCTGGAACATGTCGTCGGCGTGGACGGTGCGTTCACCGTCGGGGCCGCGGATGACGAACTCCACGCCCAGCGCCAGGGCGGCGGCGGGGTAGTCGGCGCTGGGGTCGGCGTGCGCCAGACTGCCGCCGATGGTGCCGCGGTTGCGGACCATCGGGTCGCCGACCCAGCCCGCCACCTCAGGGAACAGGGGGAGGTCGCTGCGCAGCACGTCCGCGTGGGTGGTCATCGCGCCCACCACGAACCAGTCGCCGTCACGGGTGATGCCCTTCATCTCCTGGATACCCCAGATGTCCAGCAGGGCCGGCGGTTGCGCCAGACGGAGTTTCATGGCGGGCAGCAGGCTGTGCCCCCCCGCGATCACTTTCAGGTCCGGGTTCCCGGCCAGGGCGGCGATGGCCTGATCGACACTCTCGGCCTTCTGATACTCGAAATTGGCTGGATACATGAATCCCTCCGGGATGGGGTTGATGGTTGAAAGGTGACCGTTGATGGAGAAGGGACGGTCTATCGACCATCAACCTTCACCCATCAACGTTTCAGTCGTCGGCGGCCTGGGGCTGGCTGGCCCGCGCGTCTTTCAGGGCGCGCCAGACCTTCTCGGCGGTGTAGGGCATGTCGAGGTGCGCGATGCCCGCCTCGTGCCACAGGGCGTCCATGACGGCGTTGGCGACGGCGGCGGTGCTGGCGATGGTTCCGGCCTCGCCGATGCCCTTGACGCCCAGGGGGTTGTGGGGGCTGGGGGTGACGGTGTGGCCGTGCTGGATGAACGGCAGGTCGTCCGCGCGGGGCATGGCGTACTCCATGTACGTTCCGGCGAGCAGGTTGCCGTCCTCGTCGTACGCGGCTTCTTCCAGCAGTGCCTGGCCCATGCCCTGGGCGACGCCGCCGTGCACCTGTCCCTCGGCGATCAGGGGGTTGATGAGGGGGCCGCAGTCGTCCACGCTGCCGTAGTCGCGCAGTTTCACGTGCCCGGTGTCCGTGTCGATTTCCACGACGGCGATGTGCGTCCCGAAGGGGTACACGAAGTTCTTCGGGTCGTAGAACGCGGTCGCTTCCAGGCCGGGTTCCAGGTCGGCCGGGTAGTTGTGCGCGAGGTGGGCCATCAGGGCGATGTCGAAGAAGGTCTTGCTCTTGTCGGGAGCGCCCTTGATGCGGAAGGTGCCGCCCTCGTGCTCGATGTCGTCCTCGCTGGCTTCCAGCAGGTGCGCGGCGATCTTCTTCATCTTCGTGGTGATCTTTTGCAGGGCCATCTTCAGGGCGCTGCCGCCCACCGCGGCCGAGCGGCTGCCGTAGGTGCCCCAGCCGTAGGGCATGCGGCCGGTGTCCCCGTGGATGAGTTCGATGTCCTCGATGGGAATCTGGAGTTCGTCGGCGGCGATCTGCGGGAACGCCGTCTCGTGGCCCTGCCCGTGGCTGTGGCTGCCGGTGTACAGTTCGACCTTCCCGGTGGGGTGCACGCGCACGAGGCTGGATTCCCACTGTCCGGCCTGCGCGCCGAGCATGCCGACCAGGGCGCTGGGGGCCAGTCCGCAGGCTTCCAGGAAGGAGATCAGGCCCACGCCGAGGATCTTCTTCCCGCCTTTCATGCGGGCCTGTTCCTCGCGCAGGGCCGAGTAGTTCATCATCTGCATGGCCTGATCCAGCGCCGGTTCGTAGTCGCCGCTGTCGTACACGAGCGCCACGGGCGTCTGGTAGGGGAACTCGTCGGGGCCGATGAAGTTCTTGCGGCGCAGTTCGGCGGGGTCCATGTTCAGTTCGTGGGCGGCCATGTCCACGATCCGCTCGATGAGGTACGTGGCCTCCGGGCGGCCCGCGCCGCGGTACGCGTCGACGGGAACGGTGTTCGTCATGACGCCCGTGACCTTGGCGTGAATGGCGGGCATCTTGTACACGCCGTTGAGCAGCGTGCCGTACAGGTACGTGGGCACGGCGGGTGCGAACAGCGTCTGGTACGCGCCGAGGTTCGCCAGGGTGTTCACGCGGAAGCCGAGGATCATGCCGTCGTCACTGACGGCCAGTTCGGCTTCGGTGTCGTGGTCGCGGCCCTGCGCGTCGCTGACGAACGCCTCGCTGCGCCGCGCGGTCCACTTGACGGGGCGGCCGATCAGGCGCGCGGCGAGCAGCACGATGACCTCTTCCTGGTACTGGAAGATCTTCGTGCCGAAGCCGCCGCCCACGTCGGGGCTGATCACGCGCAGTTTGTGTTCGGGGATGCTCATCACGAACGCCGCGATGATCAGGCGGTGAATGTGGGGGTTCTGGCTGGTGGTGTACAGCAGGTAGTCGCCGCCCGCCGGGGTGAACTGCGCGAGGCTGCTGCGCGGCTCGATGGGGTTGGCGACCAGCCGGTGGTTGCGGAGCTTCACGCTGACCTTGCGGGCCGCGCCGTTGAAGGCCTCGTTCGTGGCGGCCTCGTCCCCGATCTCCCAGCGGAAGGCGACGTTGCCCGGCACGTCGTCGTGTACGAGGGGCGCGCCGTCGGCGACGGCGGCGTGGGTGGTCGCCACGGCAGGAAGGGCCTCGTAGTCGACTTCCAGCGCGGCGGCGGCGTCCTCGGCCTGCGCGCGCGTCTCGGCGATCACGACCGCCACGATGTCCCCGACGTGGTTCGCTTCCGTCAGGGCGATGGCGGGGTGGGCGGGGGTCTTGAGTTCCGGCAGCAGCCACCCGACCGGGATGCTGCCCAGGCCCGCGTCCGCGACGTCCTGACCGGTCAGCACGCGGATCACACCCGGCATGTCCTTCACGGAGTCGGTGTTGATGCCCGTGATCTTCGCGTGCGCGTAGGGGCTGCGGACCATCGCGGCGTGCACCATGCCGTGCAGGACCATGTCGTCGGTGTAGTTGCCGGTGCCCGTGATGAAGCGCGGGTCTTCCTTGCGCTTGAGGGCCTGTCCGAAGTACTTCTCGGTCCGGGTGTCGCTCATGGGGTGATGCCTCCCTGGGAGTGCGCTGTGGGCTCTGAGCCGTGTGCTATGAGCTGTGGGCTGTGAGGAAGCGGCGCGTGGGCTCAGAGCTCAGAGCTCAGGGCTCAGAGCTCATCGCCCCCGGCCTCAATCGTCGGCGGCCTGACTGGAGCCCTGCATGGCACTCGCGGCGTGTTGCACGGCCTTGACGATGTTGTGGTACCCGGTGCAGCGGCAGTAGTTGCCTTCGAGGTGGTGGCGGATCTGGTCCTCGGTGGGGTTGGGGGTGTGCTTCAGGAGTTCGGCGGAGCTCATGATCATGCCGGGCGTGCAGAAGCCGCACTGCAGGCCGTGTTCCTCCCAGAAGCCGGTCTGGAGGGGGTGCAGGTCGCCGGGCGTGCCGATGCCCTCGATGGTGGTGACGTCCATGCCCTGGGCCTGCACGGCGAGGACGGTGCAGCTCTTGACGGCGTCGCCGTTCAGGTGGACGGTGCACGCGCCGCACTGGCTGGTGTCGCAGCCGACGTGCGTGCCGGTCAGGCCGAGGTCCTCGCGGAGGAAGTGAACGAGGAGCGTTCTGGGCTCCACGTCACGGGTGTAGGTCTTGCCGTTCACTTGCAGGGTGACGTTCATGCGTGCCTCCCACGGGCTGGGGTGGAGTGCGCTGGTTCAGGGGTGAACCGCCGAGTTGTCTGACCTTCACCATCTAAACACACCAAGGTTGGAATCAGGTGCGGACTCCCGGAGGTGCTAGCGTGGGGGCATCAGAATGCAGTGGGGTCCGCCGGGGCCGGGCGGGACCGTTTCGGAGAGTCGGGCCGTTTCGAGGGGCCGTGTGGAGGTTCGGGGCGTGATGAATGACCGCTTGTCGCTGGAACGTCAGCAGCTGATCCGCGCGTGGGGCGGCTTCGTGCACCGCCGCGCGCCGGAGGTCCGGCCTGACGTCCCTGGGGCTGACCTTGCTGGGCCTGACACGGCTGGGCCTGACACGACCGGGCCGACCGTGACCCCGGAGGTCGCGGCGTCCTGGGCGCGTTCGGCGCTGACGGTGTCGCCGGAACGGGTGTGCGCGCCGGTCCTGAGCGAAACGGACGTGCGGCACGCGTGGCGGGAGAGTGCGCTGGAGTACGGCATGCGCGGCCTGATTCCGGAACTGACCCGCCTGGCGGAGGACGCGGACCTGATCGTCGCGGTGGGGGACGTGGACGGCACGCTGCTGTGGACGCAGGGCAGTGAACGCATGACGGCCCTGGCGCGGCGCGTGAACTTCGTGCCGGGCGGACAGTGGGGCGAGGGCACCGTCGGCACGAACGCGCTGGCACTGTCCCTGCGGACGCGGCGGCCCGTGCGGGTGTTCAGCGCGGAGCACTACGTGCAGACCGTGCACGACTGGGTGTGTTACTCCAGTCCGATCCGCGATCCGGGGTCGGGGGCGCTGCTGGGCGTGCTGGACCTCAGCAGCACCTGGGAGCACAGCACGCCGCTGGGCCTGGCGAGCGCGCGGCACTACGCGGCGCAGATCGAACAGGCGATCGGGGGCCGCCCGCACGGCGCGGCGGACGCACTGAGCCTGTCGTTCTGCGGGTCGCCGCGCGTGACGCTGGGGGGGAGGCGGCTGCACCTCACGCCCCGGCAGCATGAACTGCTGGGCGTGCTGGCCCTGAATCCGGGCGGGCTGAGCCTGGACGCGCTGCACGCGCACGTGTACGGGGATCAGCCGGTCAGCCTGAGCACCCTGAAGTCCGAGGTGAGTACGCTGCGGGCGCTGCTGGGCGGGCAGATCGCGTCCCGCCCGTACCGGCTGAGCGTGCCCGTCACGCTGGACGCGCAGCGCATCGAGGAACACCTGCTGGCCGGGCGGGCCGCGCAGGCGGCGGAGCTGTTCGACGGGCCGCTGCTCCCGAACTCGGCGTCGCCGCTGCTGACGTACTGGCGGGAGTACCTGGGCGCGGCGGTGCAGGCGGCGGTGTGCCGCAGTGGCGACCCGGACCTGCTGTGGCGCTACGCGTCCCGTTTCGACGACCCGGAGTGCCTGGACGTGCTGGACGACCTGCTGCCCGCCGGGGACCCGCGCCGCCCGGTCGTGCGGGCGCGCCGCGCCGCGCTGGACGCCTTCTGATCAGACGCCTTCTGATCAGGCGTCGCGTAGGGTGAGGGGCACGCGATGCCCTCCCCTGCCCCATTGCCTGATGCTGGCCCTATGACCGATCCTGCGCCGCCCGCCCTGCCGCCTGCGGCGCGCCTGTCCCCGACGGCGGCGCTGATCCTGCTGGCGTGCAGCGTGGTGCTGGGCATGAGTCCGTGGTTCAGTGCGGCGGCCGCGCTG
This sequence comes from Deinococcus sp. JMULE3, assembly GCF_013337115.1. Lineage (NCBI taxonomy): Bacteria > Thermotogati > Deinococcota > Deinococci > Deinococcales > Deinococcaceae > Deinococcus > Deinococcus sp. JMULE3. The sequence goes on along the minus strand of NZ_SGWE01000004.1, from coordinate 2,814,813 downwards.
CCGCAACTGCGGGAGGGCTGGGGCCTGAACGCGTTCCAGGGGTCGTGGCTGACGCTGGCGGTGCAGCTGGGGTTCGTGGTGGGCGCGGTGCTGAGTGCGCTGCTGAATCTGGCGGACCGGGTGCAGCCGCGCGTGCTGATCGCGCTGGGGGCGCTGCTGGCGGCGGGGGCGAACGCGGCGCTGCTGCTCAGTCCGGGCCTGTGGGGGGCGCTGCTGGCCCGCGCGGGGGTGGGGGCAGCGCTGGCGCTGGTGTACCCTCCGGCGCTGCGGGCCATGAGTGCGTATTTCACGCGGGGGCGGGGGCTGGCGCTGGGGGTCATGGTGGGCGCGCTGACGCTGGGGTCGGCCAGTCCGCATCTGGTGAATGGGCTGGGCGGCGCGGACTGGCGGGTGGTGGTGGGCGTGACGAGCGCCCTGGCGGCGCTGGGTGGGCTGCTGGCGCTGCCGGTCGGGCCAGGACCGTTCGCGGGGGCCGCCCCGGCGTTCCGGCCGGCGCAGGCGTGGCGGGTGCTGTCGGCGCGTGGTCCGGCGCTGGCGACGCTGGGGTACCTGGGGCACATGTGGGAGCTGTACGCCATGTGGACGTGGTTCGCGCTGTTCTTCAGCGGGGTGCTGACCGGGGCGGGGCAGCCGGACGCGGTGCGGGGCGCGGCGCTGGCGACGTTCGGCGTGGTCGGGGTGGGCGCGCTGGGCTGCGTGGTGGGGGGCGTGCTGGGGGACCGCTGGGGCCGCACGCGCCTGACGGAGCTGTCCATGTGGCTGTCGGGCGGCGCGGCGCTGGTCCTGGCGGGGCTGCTGCTGTGGGGGTCGCCGCCCCCGGGGGTGGTGCTGGCGCTGAGTGTGTTCTGGGGGTTCTGGATCATCGCGGACAGCGCGCAGTTCAGCACGGTCATGAGTGAGATCGCCGAGCCGGGCTACGCGGGTACGGCGATGACGGCGCAGCTGGCGCTGGGGTTCACGTTGACGGCGGTGACGATCGCGCTGGTGCCGCTGCTGCTGCCGCGGCTGGGGTGGGGGGGTTGTTCGCGCTGTGGGCGGTGGGGCCGCTGCTGGGGGCGCTGGCGATGCGGGCGCTGCGCGGGTCGCCGGACGCGGCGCGGATCGCGGGGGGCCGTGGGTGAGGGGGGCGGGCTGACGTCCCGGTTCCCTGACCGGGCGGAGATGAACGGTCTCGCTAGATGAGACGGCACTGTGTGGGCGCGTTCAGGTGTATTTGGTGTAACATGTACACTGTTGCCGTGTGGAGGTCCCCGACCCCCAGCGGTGTTTGCGTGCCGGTGGGAGCCCTCCCAGCCGACTCGTGAATTCGTTCACAGGAGAAAGAGAAATGAAGACCCTCATCCTTGGTGCTGGTTACTCCGGCCTTGCTGTCGCCACCAAAATGAAGCCCGCCCCGGGCCTCGAAGCCCTGATGGTGGAGCAGAACGCCTACCACACCTTCGAAACCCGCCTCCACGAAGCGGCGGCCCACAACACCCCCGTCACCCTGCCCCTGGCGCCCCTGCTGCGCGGCACCGGCGTGAACCTCGAACAGGCGCAGGTCGAAGCCGTCAACCTGGACGACAAGGAAGTCAAACTCAAGGACGGCCGCGTCCTCACGTACGACACCCTGGTCGTCGGCCTGGGCAGCGTCACGAACTTCTACCGCATCCCCGGCCTGGCCGAGAACGCCTCTGAACTCAAGCAGCTCAGCGACGCCGACGAGATCTTCAACTTCGTCAACCGCGCCTACACCACCGAGTACCAGGGCAACCGCGACATCGTCGTGGGCGGCGCGGGCCTCACCGGCGTGGAACTCGTCACCGAACTCGCCCAGCGCGCCCAGCTCCTGACCAAGGAACGCGGCCTGCCCCCCTTCAACATCTACCTCGTGGAAGCCGGACCCAAGATCCTCCCGATCCTGGACGACGCCCTGCGCGCCAAGGCCCAGAAGACCCTCGAGGAATACGGCATTCACATCCTCGTCGGGCACCGCATCACGCAGGCCACCGCCGACACCGTCACCGTGCAGACCGCCGACGGCCAGCAGAAGACCATCAGCGCCGGGAAGATCATCTGGACCGGCGGCATCCAGGCGCGCGACATCGTCAGCGGCAGCAAACTGGAAAAAGGCCCCGGCGGCCGCATCGCCGTGGACGACAAACTGCGCGCCAAGGGCTACCCCGAAGTGTTCGTGATCGGCGACATGGGCCTCGCGCTGAACCAGGAAGGCAAACCCGTGCCCACCACCGCCCAGCACGCCGGGCAGCAGGGCCGCCTGACCGGGAAGAACATCATGCGTCTCGTGCGCGGCGAGGAACCCGAAGCGTACGAACCCACCACCCTGGGCGAGTTCGTCAGCCTGGGCGGCCTGATGGCCGTCGGCTGGATGAAACTCCCCTGGAACCAGAAGCTCGCCATCACCGGCGGCATCGCGCACGTCATGAAACGCGCGAGCGAATGGCGCTGGCGCATCAGCATCGACTGAACCCCGCCCCGTCCGAGAAGACCCCCGAGCCCCACGCGGCGCCGGGGGTCTTCCGCGCTGTAGGCCCTCTGGCCTATCCACCGCACCTGCGGTCTCCGGCTGTTTCCCTGGCCTCTACACTCGGGTCATGCGCCTTCCCCTCCTGCTGATCCTGGCCCTGCCCGCCGCGCTGGCCTCCTGCAGCGGCATGTTCGAGAAACACAACGCCGACCGCGCCGAGCAACTGAAGATCGACAACGCCCTGTACTTCCGCACGCAGTGCATCCAGGCACTGGAACGCGCCCGCGCCACCGCCACGCCCCAGCAGCTGCCCGCCGGACTGAACGGCCAGCCCTGCACGTCCCCGCTGCTGGGCGACTACTCGCTCAGCCAGGAGATGGGCGACACGATCAAGAGCAGCGTCATCACCCTGGACCCGGAACGCCTGAGCGACTACACCATCACCGTGACCAGCCTGAACGGCAAGACGTTCAGCTACGTGGACCGCGGCGACGCCGAAGCGGCCGCCGAGCAGGACGGCACCTACACCGAAACGGCCCCCGACGTCGTCAGCGAGGACACCGACACCAGCACCCTGAACGTCGACCAGCAGACGCCCTGACCCTCGATTCGCTCCTGGCCCTAGCTCACCGACCCCGGTGCTGGGGCTTTCCTGTGGCCAGACTACATAGGCAGACTGAGCTTGACAACCAGCTAACCAAGACAGACTATGTAGGCAGACATAGCTATGCAGGGGCCGCAACCACGCGGGACGCCACGCGGCCGACGCCCCACCCCGGAGCACCCATGAACCCAGACCTGCTGCGCGGCAACCTCGACCTGATCCTCCTGACCCTCCTCGAACAGCAACCCCTGTACGGCTTCGCGATCATCCAGGCCGCCCGCGACCGCACCGGCGGGTACTTCGACTTCAAGGAAGGCAGCCTCTACCCCGCCCTGCACCGCCTGGAAGCCGAAGGACTGCTCGCCGCGCAGCACGGCGAAACGGGCCGCAACGGCAAACCCCGCAAGTACTACGCCATCACCGACCGGGGCCGCGACACCCTGAACGCCAAACGGCAGGAATTCGCCGCCTTCACCGGCGCCGTGAACCAGCTCGGCGGGACCGGCGCGTGACCACCGCCGCCCACACCACCCCCCGCGCCCTGACCGCGTACCTGACCCGCGCCACCTGGGGCCTCCCAGAAGCGCGCCGCCAGGAACTCTGGGACGAACTCGAAGAACACATCCTGACACGCGCCGACCACCTGATCCTCAGCGGCCTCACCCCCACTCAGGCCACCGCCCAGGCCATCCGTGAACTCGGGCCACCCACCCGCGTGACCCTGGGCATGGCACAGGTGTACACCATGCCAAAACTCATCCTGACCGCCGCAACCCTCGCCCTCGGCATCAGCGCCGGACTGTACGCCCTGGCAGGGGGCAGCCAATCGCTGATTCTCCCCGTACAGACTGAACGACCCGTGAAACCCACCTGCGTGCGAGGCACTGTTCCCGAACATGTCAGCATTGTCAGCGCACGGGACGGCGTGACCTGCTTCACCTACACCGGCCCCACTGTCCCCGGCGCTTACCTGTCATTCTCGTCCCTGCGCAGCGCCGTCACCGCTGCCGGAGGGCAGGTCACCCAACTGGACGGCAGCGGCGTGCGGGTCAAGCTACCCGCCAGTCAATTCAAGCTGCCCAGCAGTTTCACCGCGCAGAACGAACGCTACTTCCTGGCCGCCGCCGTCGCCAGTGAAATCATGGCCGTCTACCCAGACGCTCACCTCAGCGGGTTCGCGCAGCCCACCATCCAGTTCGGAGGTCAGCGTCTGACCTTCGGACAGCGCACACAGACCATCGGGACGGCGTTCTATGGCGGCCTGAGCCTGGAACTGCTGAGCAGTCTTCTATCCCCCCCATCCGGCGCCACCGAATTCACCCTGCGAAGCAGCGGGCAGGAAACCGGTCCCCACCAGCACCGTGTACTGACCACGCTGCCAGCCGGTGAAGTGGTGATGCTGGTGCGCCGCGGGGCCGGAAGCAACTACACGTTCAGTGTGCAGCCCGTCGCGACAGACCGGGCGATCACTCTGTCTTCCAGTGCCTCCCGCCTGCGCTTCGTGACGGACCCCGCCCAGCTCGGACCAGACCCTGTCAATGGTCACCAGACAGCCCTGCTGGTGCGCCTGAGTAACATTCCCCTGAACGACCTGCAGTCCGGCATCTTCGTGCCCGCCCAGGCGACGTCCGACGCCCGTTAGGTCTGATCCTCTGCGCCGCGCCCGGTCCATTCTTCCAGGAGGTACTGGAGTCTGGTCTGGGCGTTGTCCTGGCTGCCGTACACGCTGCGGATGAGGTCTCCGCCGGGCGCGAAGGCGAGCCAGTGGGGGGTGCCTTCGGTGTGCCAGTCGCGGGCGAGGGTGCCGGTGAGGTCGAGGGCGACGGGGAACGGGAGTTTCGCGTAGTCCTGCGCGAATTTTTTCAGGGTGGGTTCCACGTCCTCTCTGGGGAGTGTTCGGTGGCCGTGGCTGGTGTGCACGGCGAGGAGGTGAACGGCGTCGCCGAACTCGGCGTGCAGGCGTTTCAGGAACGGGATGCCGCGTGAGACGCAGCCGGGGCATTCAAGGTTGAAGGTCATGACGAGGCCGGGCCGCGTCCACGCCTGTGGTGGGGGGAGGGGGTCGCCGTGGACGAAGTCGGTGGGGGCGGGCCATTCCATGCAGGCAGGGTACGGCGCGCCGCGCGGGGTTCTATGCTGGTGGGGTGAAGCGTTTCGTGATGATTGCGGCGGTCCTCGGTTCGGCCCTGGTGAGCGTGTCGCAGGCGGCGACGGTGGCCGAGGTGAAGAAGAAGGGCGTGCTGGTGCTGGGCACGGACCCGACGTTCGCGCCGTTCGAGTTCAAGGGCCCGGACGGGCAGATTCAGGGCTTCGATATCGATATCGCGCGGGCGGTGGCGAAGGACCTGGGCGTGCGGCTGGAGATCCGCGCGGTGGGGTTCGGGGCGCTGATGCCGCAGGCGGTCACGTCGGGCCGGGTGGACATGGCCATGAGTGGCATCACGATCACGCCGGAGCGGGCGAAGGTGGTGTCGTTCAGCCAGCCTTACTTCCGGTCGGCGCAGGTGTTCATCGTGCGGGCCGGGAATCCCGGGAAGTTCGCGTGGCCCGCGAGCGTGAAGGGGAAGGTGATCGGCGTGCAGGGGAACACGACGGGGCAGTTCGTGGCGAACGACCTGCTGAAACCGAAGGGCGCGACGTTGAAGGTGTATGACGATTTCGCGGCGGGACTGGCGGACGTGCGGGCCGGGCGGATCGCGGCGCTGGTGGGCGACGCGCCGACGGTGGATGACCTGAAAAAGCGCCTGCCGGGGCAGTTCGAGCAGGCCGGGAAGGACCTGGCGGCCGAGGATTACGGCATGGTGTTCAGGAAGGGTAGTGATCTCGCGGCGGCGGCAAATAAGACGCTGGCGCGCCTGAAAGCCAGCGGGGAGTACCAGAAGCTGCTGAACAGGTGGATCGTGCAGAAGTAACGGCGTCAGCGGGGGCCGGAGGGGAGGTGGGGTGTCCACCGGACCTCCGGCCCCTGCTGTGTTGGGTGGTGTTACGGGGTGAGGCTGAGGACAGCGAGGCTGCCGAGGATCAGGGCGAGGCCTGCCCAGCCGGTGGGGGTCAGGCGGGCGCCGTCGATGCGCCTGCTGAGCAGGGCGGTCGTGACGATACCCAGGCCGCCCCAGAGGGCGTAGGCGACGGCGACCGGCAGGTCCCGCGCGGCGAGGCCGATCAGGCTGAAGGCGGCCAGGACGGTCAGGACGGCACCCACGAAGGAAGCGGGCCGGGCGAGGCCGTCGCTGCGTTTCAGGAGGAGGTTCGCCAGGACGTCCAGCAGGGCGGCCCCGAGGATCAGGAGGGCGGTGGTGGCCGTCATGCGGGCTGCCCGCCGGTGGGTGCGGGGTGGGCCGGTTGGGCTGCCGTGGTCTGCGCGTCTGCCGTGGGCTGTGCGTCCGTGGTGGGCTGCCCGGTGGTGGGGTGCCGGGTGCCTCGGCTCAGGAGGGCGCTGCCGAGCAGCAGGCCGCCCAGTGCGAGCAGGTGCGTGGGGGGCAGGTGTTCGCCCAGCAGGGTGGCGCCCAGGACGGTGAGGCTCAGGAGGCCCAGCGCTTCCCAGGTGGCGAAGGCCACGGCGACCGGGATCTGCCGGAACGCGCGGGAGAGCAGGTAGAACGCGCCGGTCAGCTGGGCGTACGTGAGTAGCGTGTGCGTCAGCGGCTGGTCGTGCAGGTGTTTCAGGCTGAGGGTGCCGCTGACCTCCAGGGCAATCGCGGTCAGGAGGTACAGCCAGGCGCGCATGGGTGGATCACCTTCCGTGGGGCGGGCGTGGGGGTGGTCGGGGCCGCCCCGGGCTTCTGCCGTTCAGCGTACCGGGTCGTGTGGTGGGGATGGAGTCAGGGTGCACGTTTCGTGAAGGGGGGACGCGGGCGGGGCGGGTTCTGTCCTATGGTGTGGCGGTGATGGTGTCCGCGTGAGGGTGTTCAGAGGTCGCGTGCCCGGTGGGGGCCGCCAGTGACCGAGGTTCTGGAGGGGTTCCGGACGGTGCTGTCCGGGGAGTACCCGCGGCTGCTGCTGTCGGGTCTGGGCCTGACGCTGGCGGTCAGCGTGTGTGCGCTGCTGGTGTCGGTGCTGGTGGGCACGGCGCTGGGGGCCGCGCGGGTGCTGCGCGTGCCGGTGCTGGGACGGCTGGGGGACGCGTACGTGACGGTGGTGCGGGGCATTCCGCTGATCGTGCTGCTGTCGGTGGTGTACTACGGCCTGCCGACGCTGGGTGTGACCCTGCCGGATTTTCCAGCGGCGGTGCTGGCACTGGGGTTGTACTCGGCGGCGTACACGAGTGAGATCGTGCGCGGTGGGATCAGCAGTGTTCCGGCGGGGCAGGCGGAGGCGGCGCGGAGTCTGGGTCTCAGCCGGGGGCAGGCGCTGCGGTTCGTGGTGTTGCCGCAGGCGTGGCGGGTGGCGCTGCCCGCGCTGGGGAACGAGTTCATCAGCCTGATCCTGGGCAGCAGTCTGGCGAGCGCGGTGACGCTGCAGGAGCTGTTCAGTCAGGGGAGGTACATCACGAACGCCACGTACCGGCAGTTCGAGGTGTACGCGGTGCTGGCGCTGGTGTACTTCGGGCTGACGTTCGTGCTGTCGCGGGTGGTGCGCGGGCTGGAGGCGCGCCTGAGTCGGGGCGTGACGTTGCCGGAGCGGCGCGTGATCTGATACGGACTCGGGTTGAAAGGTTTGCAAAACCTTTCAACCCGAGCGGAGCGAGGAGGAGAGAAACGGGTTCCGGACGTGGAGCTGGCAATCCGGTGAAGTTCCGGATTGTCAACGAAACAAACGGAATCCGTATGAGCGCGGGCTGAGCGAAGTGAGGCGGCGTGGGCCGCCTTTTTTCTTATGTCCGTAGGGGTTGTGGCCTGCTGAGGGGCTGGGGTGGTGTCGGTGATCTGGCGTGCCGTTCCTGGGTGAGGTGGCGCATTGCCCCCTACGCCCATTCTGCTATTTGCGAAATATGTGACATTGTTCTATAATTTACATAGTCGTCAGGGCACCCCTGACCGAACCTGAACTCCCGATTCAATCCACGCTCCATCCGAACCCTTCACCCCAGCCACGCCTGAGGTGAACGGCGTTCCACACCCACTGGCGGCCCAAAACGGGTGACCTCCCGCTTCGCTGGCCGCGCCACCTCCACCACCCTCAGTCGGCCCAGACCATCCGGCACCCCACGGACACCGGACAGGCCGCGGCTGGAGCATCGTTATGTTTTCAGCGTATTTTTTGATCTGGATCTTCCACCTGTTCAGTGACACCGCACCTGTGCCGAACTCGCCATTCCTGGCAGGTGACGACGAGCGGCCCCGGACGTGAGACCAAGCCGCTAAGCTCTCGCTGTGCCCGATGCCCTCATCCCGCTCCGTCAACTGCTGCTCCGTGACGACGCAGAGGGAACGCTGTATCACCTGATCCAGGCGGCACAGCACGCCCACAGAGCGGCAGACGTTCTCCCGATCATCGCGGCCCTGCCGGAGGTGCCACAGGACTGGATCAGCAGCGAGCTGGGCGGCCTCGCCCTGGCCTGGCTGTACTTCCGGGGCGCACGACACCAGGACCTTGACCACCTGCTGGATGTCAGACCCTCCGGGCAGCTTCTGCCGTTCCGGGCGCACCTTCACCTGATACACCGGCGCAGCGAACTAGCCCTGAGCATCGCGCGGTTCAGCGTCCTGCAGGCACCCGATGGCCCCACCCGTTCGCTGACCCTCACGCAGCTGGCGGGCGCAGCCGCCATGCTCGATCACCCCCACTGGAAGGACCTGTACCAGCAGCAGATTGCTCAGGCGCTTCCCCACTACCGGGGGATGGCCCGCGTTCAGTTCGCCTTCGACCTGCAACACCATCAGGAAGTGGGCGAGGCGACCACCGAACTGACGCGAGCGCTGGGTGACCTGCGGCACGACCCGACGTCCTCCACTTACATTTACCGGTCACTCGTATCTATCGCTCTCGATACCAGTCAACCGGGCGCAGCGCTGACTGCCCTGCGAAAGGCGGAAGCAATCGCTCAGGACGGCCTGCTCGCCTCAGAACTGTTCCTGCAGCGGGCACTGCTGACCCTGAACCTGACTCAGTATCCCGTCGCCATCCAGACAGCGAGCTCAGCCCGTGAACACATCTCTGCTCCCGATCGGCTGGCCTCAACGCTGGTCACGGGATCGAAGGCCCTGGCCCTCATGGGGCAGACGTTCGAAGCCGTTCTGATGGCGCAGGAGGCGGCCGCTCTGCACCGGGTGCTGGACTCGGGTCGGCACGCGATCCTCAATCACCTGGCGCTGGCGTACCTGCACGCGGGGGATCTGCCGCGCGCCCAGGAGGCCCTGAGCCGCGCGGACAGTTACTCGCAGCATGCGGGGACCCTCTCGTGGCTGGCCCGTGCGGAGTGCGCCCGGCAGGCGGGGGGCGAGCCGCTGCCGCCGGGTGACGGCATCCGCGCGCAGCTGGCGACGCTGCGGTGGTCGTGGGTGCGCGCGTACCTGCCCGCGCTGCTGGAGGAGTACGGGGTGGTGACGTTCGCGCCGCCGGAGTGGACGGTGCGGGTCAGTCTGGCCGGGCCGGTGCGGGTGTGGATGTCCGGGGACGAGTTGCCGCTGCGCTCCACGCGGCCCGAGGCGGGCCTGCTGGCGCTGCTGGTGACGGCGGGCGGGCAGGTGTCGCGCGAGCGGGCGCTGGACGCGCTGGACCTGCCGGGGAAGACGCCGACCGCGCGGCGCAAGGCGCTGAGTGCGGCGGTGGCGGCGCTGCGCGAGCTGCTGGGCTGGCCGGGGGCGCTGACGGTGGACGGGGGCGTGCTGCGCCTGTCGGACGCGCCGCGCTGGGAGGAACCATCCATGCCGGGGCGGGGGCGGGATGATTTCTTCTGCGAGGGCCGCTTCGACCCGTGGGTGCTGGAGTGGCGGGAGGAGCGGGCGCTGGCTGGAATGCCGGATTGAGCACCTGTTGATCCGGCATTCTCAGAAACGTGGACGTTTCGCGGACACCCTCTCCGCAGACTGGACGCATGACCCCCGACGAGCAGCCCGAGCGAGCCCAGAGTCCCGTCCAGCGCCTGTTCCTCCTGGCCCGCCTGCTGCGCGCCCGGCCGCACACCGTCGCGGAACTCGCGGCGGCCACCGGGCAGACCCTGGCGGTCACGGCGCGCGACCTGCGCGAACTGCAGAGCCTGGAACCCGAGCTGCGCGTCCTGCCCGGCCCGCCCCAGGGGTACGTGATCGGCACGCCGGACCTGGGCGGCGCGGCGCGACTGACGCTGCTGCGCGGTCTGGACGCCCTCGCGGCGCGCGGCAGCGAACCGGCGGCCAGCCTCGCCCCGCTGCGCGCCGCGCTTGCCGCGCCGCTGCCCGCACACGTCCGCGCGGCCCTGCCCACCACGGGCACGGCTCGCCCCGCCGCCTCCGACCTCGCGCTGAACGCCGTGACGCAGGCGTGGCTGGCCTGCCGCCCCATCCGCTTCCAGGAATGGCAGCCCGGACAGCGGCGTGCCGCGCGGCTGCACCCCCTGCGGATCGAGGCGCACCCGGTCAGCGGTGACCTGCTCGTCGTGGGCCGCGACCCCGACCACGCGGGCGAGGTCCGCACGTACCGCCTGGGCCGCATGCTGCACGTCACGCCCGAGGATGGCACCTTCACCCCCGACCTCCTCGACCCGGCGCAGACACCCGCGCTGCCGTGCACGCCACTCCCGGTGAGAGCTGAGCGCAGCATGACGGTCACCCTGCGCTTCACGGGCGAGGCGACATTCCGCGTGCTCGAAGGCGGGCACGCCTGCTTGGGCGAGCCGAGCATCAACCCGGACGGCAGCGTGGACGCGCCCCTGCTCGTTCCGCACGACGCCGGAGGCGTGCCCCGCAGCGTCCTCCCGTGGCTGCTGTCCTGGGGGCCGCAGGTGCAGGTGCTCGGCCCGGACGGGGTGCGCGCCGAGTGGCTGCGCCTGACGCGCGAGGCCGCCGCGGTCGCCGCGCAGACCCCCACCCGCTTCGTCCGGCACGGCGCGGCGTGATGGGCAGAGCAGGCGGCCTCTTCCCCGCTGTCCGCTATTCGCCCTGCGCGTCGGCCCAGGCGGTCACGGCGGCACTCTGGTACGCGGCCAGTCCGGGACGCGTCCGGTCGATATTCCGCGTGAAGCGCTCGTCGGTGACCCACATCTGCGCCAGGCCGCACATCATCTGCGGTGAGGCGTCGTAGTACGCCCCGCTGATGTGCGCGCGGTGCCGCGCCGCGACCGCCTGCGCCCGGCCGTCCGTGGCAGGCACACCCGCGTCCATCAGCTCCACGTATTCAGCGGTGATGCCGTCCATCTCCGCGCGGATGCGCGCCCAGTCCGCCCTGCTGTACCGGGCGGTGCGCGCGGCACTCTGGCGGTAGGCGTCCGTGTCGCCCCAGCGTTCACGGGCCTCGTCCTCGTACTGCGCCGGGTCGAATCCGTCGAACACGGCCTTCACGTCCTCGTTCGTCATGGTGGTCTCCTCTGCCCCGTCCTCCAGGGCGTCCAGGCGGGCCTGCACCTCGCGCAGCGTGTGCTCGGCGCGGCGCAGGTCCGCGCGCAGCCGCCCGGCGTGGGCACGCAGCGCCTCGCGTTCCAGGTCCGGCGGGGCGTCCAGCACCCCCGCCACCTCCGCGAGCGGCACGCCCAGCGCCCGCCACGTCAGCACCCGCCGCAGCCGCGCCAGATCACCCGGCGTGTACAGGCGGTAATTGCCTTCGCTGCGCTCGGCGGGGCGCAGCAGCCCGATCTCGTCGTAGTGGTGCAGGGTGCGCACGCTGACGCCCGTCAGGGCCGCGACCTCCCCCACCGTCCAGCGCTTCGCCTCCAGGGTGGAACCTCCTGAGGGGCAGCGTAGGCCCTCCCGCCGCGTGAGGGTCAAGCGGGTGGCAGACTGAACCATGCGCCTGATCGCCGCTGCACCGCTCACCCCGCGCTGGGAGCCGCTCGCGCAGCGCGGGGTCGGGCCGGGCGAGGTGCGCGTCCAGACCCGCCTGAGTGCCCTGAGTGTCGCCTCGGAAATGAGCATGCTGAGGGACGGACCGTTTCCATCGGCCCTGGGGTATCAGACGCTGGGGACGGTCACGGAGGCCGGGCCGGGCGTGACGCTGCCGGTGGGCGCGCGGGTCGTGACGACGCTGGGACACGCGGCGTGGGGTGTGCATGGCGCGGCGCGGGTCATTCCCGTGCCGGACGACGTGCCGGACCGGGCGGCGCTGAGCGTGATCCTGGCCGAGGAGACCGCCAAGGGCCTGCGCCGCGTGCGCCCAGGACCGCACGAGCGGGTGCTGGTGGCCGGGGCGGGCCTGCTGGGGCTGCTGAGCGTGTTCAACCTGACCCGCGCGGGCCAAGACGTGAGCGTGATTGAGCCGCGTGCCGACCGGCAGGCCCTCGCCCGGCAGTTCGGCGCGCGTGAGGTGTACGCGCCAGCAGAAGCGCCGCGGGACGCCTTCGACGTGGGCGTGGAATGCAGCGCCGCCCCCGCCGGGTTCTCGGCACTGCTGGGGGCACTGAAATCGCGTGGGCGCTGCGTGGTGCTCTCGGACGGCAACTGGGGCGCGCTGACGCTGTCGCCAGACTTCCACCGCAAGGAACTGAGCGTCGTGGCGTCCAGTGACGGCGAGGACTACGCCGCGCACGCCCGCTGGTGGTGGCGGCACGTCAGTCCGGTGCTGGAGGCGCTGTACCCGGTGACGGTGGCGGCCGCCGATCTTCCGGACCTGTACGCCCGCCTGAGCAGGCCGGACCGGCCTGTGAGTGCACTGGTGGAGTGGATTCCGTAGCACGTGCAGGGCGCGCATCGGCCGGCGCCGACCCGGTAGGCTGCGCGACATGACGGGTCAGGGGCGGGGGTTCGACTGGGGGACGTTCGGGCGGGGCTTCCGGGTGATGGTGCCGCTGTGGGCGGGCGTGGTGCCGTTCGCGGTGGCGTACGCGGTGACGGCCCGCGCGGGCGGCCTGAGCGTGTGGGAGACGTGCCTGATGAGCGTGACGGTGTTCGCCGGGGCGAGTCAGTTCGCGGCGGCCGGGCAGTTCGTGGGTGGGGGCGTGCCGGGGGTGGCGGCGGCGCTGGCACTGGTGGGGACGACGTTCGTGCTGAACGCCCGGCACGTGCTGTACGGCCTGAGCCTGTCGCGGCAGCTGTCGCTGAGTCGGTGGCAGCGTGCCGTGGCGGCGCAGTTCCTGACGGACGAGGCGTACGGCATGGTGCTGGTCGCCGGGCCGCGCGATCCTGGGGGGCTGAGCGTGGGCTTCCTGCTGGGCGCGGAACTGAGCCTGTTCGCGGCGTGGAACGCGGCGACGCTGCTGGGCGCCCTGGCGGGCGCCGCGCTGCCCGACCCGGACGCGCTGGGCGTGGGGGTGATCTTTCCGCTGGCGTTCCTGGGGTTGCTGGTGCCGCTGCTGGTGGGCCGCGTGGCGGTGCTGGTGGCGGTCCTGTCGGGTCTGGGCGCGTGGGGGCTGGGGCGGGTGCTGCCGGGCGGACTGGTCGTGCTGCTGGTCGGGGTGGGTGGGGCGCTGCTGGGCGCGCTGATCAGCACGCGGCGGGCGGAGGTCCGCGCGTGAGCGGCTGGCTGGTCACCCTGCTCATGTGGGGCGTGACGTACGCGGCGCGATTCGTGGGGCTCAGTCTGGGTGGGCTGAACCTGCCGCCGTTCTGGCTGGCGTTCCTGCGCTTCGTGCCGGTCAGCGTGTTCGCGGCGCTGATCGTCCCGGACGTGCTGGGCAGCCCCGAGTGGGCCCGGCGGCTGATCGGGGCCGTCGTGGGGGGCGCGCTGCTGTGGCGCACCCGGAACCTCGCGCTGGGCATCCTGGGGGGCTTCGCGGCGTACTGGGCGGCGCGCATGCTGGGCGCGTAGCGGCCTGTGACGGCGGCTGCGGCGCGTGGGGGTGGGGGCGCGCTATGCTGGGCGGCGCATGACGGGTCAGGTGGGCAGGGTCAAGATGATCGACGGGAAGTACGAGGTGCTGCGCGAGGTGTCCGTGCAGGGCCCGGTCACGCTGTCCGAGGTCCGCGCCGCAGAGGGCGTCACGCGGCAGGTCGCGTGGTTCAACGTGGCGACACCCGCCGACCGGCAGGCTTTCCACGCGTACCGCACGGCGCTGCGCGCCCTGAGCCCGGCGGGCCTGACGGACGTGGTCGCGCGGCCCGGCGCGTTCTACGCGGTGTGGCAGCCCGTGACGGGTCAGCCGCTGGAATCGGCGCTGGCGCACAAGGGCGTCCCGCAGGACCTCGTGGAGAACGTGAACGCACTGGCCGCCTCGCTGGCCGGACACGGGTACGCGCTGGAGGACGCGCAGGTCCTCGTGGAAGGGCACGAGCCGCGCGTCGCGTACCTGACGCCCCTGCTGGCGCCCCGCAGCCCCGAGGACGTCGCGGCGCGGAACGCGGCGACGCTGGCGCCACTGAAGGGTGCGCGCGTGAAGCGCCGCCGCGAGCCGGGCGCGTGGCTGACGTTCGTGCCGGGCCTGCTGCTGCTGGGCGGCGCCGGGTACGTGGGCGCGCAGGCGGTGCAGATCTACCTGAACCCGCCGGTGCGGGCCGTGAGCAGCGTCGTCGGGCAGCCCGCGAAGGACGCGGCGCGGCAACTGACCAGCGAGGGGTTCCGGGTCGAGTACGCGACCGGGCAGGCGGCGGGGCGCGCGGTCGGGTCTATCATCCGTCAGGACCCGGCGGCCAGCACCAACCTGCCGGTGGGGCGCCTCGTGACGCTGACCGTGAACAACCCCCCGGCGATCGAGGTGCCCCGCCTGGAGGAGATGACGCCCGATCAGGCGCGCGACGCGCTCAAGGGCAGCGCCATGACCGTCGGGAAGATCGTGAAGGTGGACGGCACCCTGACCGGCACGCCCGAGGGCCGCGTGGTCGCGCAGCTGCCCGAGCCGGGGTCCACGGCGCAGCAGGGGCAGTCGGTGCAGTTGATGGTCAGCACCGGCATCGTGGGCAAGCAGACCTGGCTGCCTCCCCTGAAGGGCTTCCAGTACGAGGACGCCCTGAAGTACGTCCGCACGGCGGGTCTGGTCGTCACCAAGGTGACCCAGCAGCCCAGCGACCTGAAGGAAGGCACGGTGCTGGATCAGACGCCGGCCGCGTACGCGAAGGTCACGGCGGGCAGTCCGGTCACGCTGACGGTCGCCGCGCCGCGCTACAGCGCGCCCAGCCGCCCGGCGGGCAGCCTGCCGCTGCCGCCGCCCGTCACGCCGCCCGAACCGGAACCCACGCCAGTGCCCGAGCCGGTCACGCCGTCCGTGCAGGAGCAGGGTCAGGCGGGCGGCACCGAGATTCCGGCCGTGCCGCAGGAGCAGACGCCCGCCCCGGCGGCCCGCAGCGTGAGTCTGCGCTACACCTTCCCGACGGACCTGCCGGAGGGCACGTACACGCTCGCGGTCCGGGACGACGGCGGCGAGCGGCCGCTGGACCTGAACGCGGACGCCGCCACGCTGGCCGGGAAGCAGATCAGCACGACGGCCAGCGTCACCGGGGACGCGGTGTTCGTCATCCGCCGCGACGGGCAGGATTTCGCGCTCGTGACGCCCTGACCGGGGTGTGCGGTGGCCGCCTGGGTTGACCCACAGCGCCCGCACGCCTCTCACCGATCCGCTCCATTCGATTCAGAGGCACCGGGGGAGTTCCGCTCGACCTCTGCCCCCTGCTGTGAGGACACCCATGATCTACCTGGATTACGCGGCGACGCACCCCATGACCCCGGAGGCCCTCGCGGCGTACGCGCGGGCGGCGGCGCTGCCGGGCAACCCGGCCAGCGTGCACGCGGCGGGACAGGCGGCCCGCGAGTGCCTGGAGGAGGGCCGCGCGCGGGTGGCGGCGGCGTTCGGGGTGGACCCGCGCACGCTGATCGCGAACGGCGGCGGCACCGAGGGGGACAATCACGTCCTGCTGGGCACCGCGCGCGCGTGGCTGGACGCGCACGGGCGGCCCGGGCACCTGATCACCACGCCCACCGAGCACTCGGCGGTGCTGGCCCCCGCGCGGGCACTGGCGGCGCAGGGCTGGGCGGTGACGTTCCTGACTCCGGACCGGTTCGGGCGGTACGACCCGGCGGAACTCGCGGGTGCGCTGCGGGACGACACGGCGCTGGTGTCCATCCATCACGCGAACAACGAGGTCGGCGCCGTGCAGGACACCCCGGCACTGGCGGCCCTGGCGGCGGCGCGGGGCGTGCCGTACCACACGGACGCCGTGCAGGCGCCCGGCGTGCTCCCGGTGGACCTGACCGGCTGGGGCGTGACCTTCGCGACGTTCAGCGCGCACAAGTGGGGCGGCCCGCGCGGCGTAGGTTTCCTGTACGTCCGTCGCGGCGCCGAGCTGCCCCCGGTGACGCTGGGCGGCGGGCAGGAGGGCGGGGTGCGCCCCGGCACGCAGGACACCGCGGGGGTGTACGCGGCGGGCGTGGCCCTGACGCACGCGGCGGCGGCGCAGGGCGCGACCCTGGCGCACCTGCACGCCCTGCGCGAGCAGTTCATGCGGGAGGTCGCGGGCATTCCGGACCTGGGCGTGAATCACGCGCCGGACAGCAGCCCGAAGGTCGTGAACGTCACGGTGGGCGGCGCGGACGGCGAGGCGCTGCTGATGAACCTCGACATGCTGGGCGTCGCCGCGAGTGCCGGGAGTGCGTGCAGCGCGGGCACCATGCAGCCCAGTCACGTCCTGACCGCCCTGGGCCTGGACGAGGCGCAGGCCCGCGCGTCCCTGCGTTTCAGTTTCGGCGCGGCCACCACGCCCGCCGAGGTCAGCGCGGCGGCCCAGGCCCTCACGCAGGCCGCCAACTGGAGCCGCGCCTAGACGGATCGAAACGCACAGAGAGGTCGTGGAAACACCTCCACGGCCTCTGTGCATCGATGGTGTGGCTCCTCTCTATCAACCGTCACCCATCAACCCTCTCCCCCGTCAGCTGGTTTCGTTCGTGCCGGGGTCGCGGGTCAGGGTGGGTTTCACGGGGGCGTGCTCGCGGTCCTGCGTGTCGCGGGTGTCGCGGGTGGTGTCCTCGCGGGTGAGTTTGATCTCGATGGGCGCGCCGCCGAAGTTCAGGCTGCGCTGCGGGAAGGGAATCTCGATCCCGGCCTCGTCCATGGCGATCTTGATGCGGCGGTTGAATTCCCGGCCGATGGCGTACTGGCTCTTGGGTTGCACCTTGAACAGGGCGCGCAGCGTGACGCCGTCCGGGGCGAGTTGCGTGACGCCCTGCTGTTCGGGCTTTTCAAGGAAGAAGTGCTTCCACTCGTCGGCCTCGTAGATCTCGGTGCTGACCTGTTCGAGGACGCGCAGGGCGTCGTCGATGTTCGCGGCGTACGTGACGTCCACCTGCGCGACGACCCTGGACCAGTCCTTGCTGCTGACGCTGACGGTCTGAATCTGTCCGTTCGGGACGATGTGCACGGTGCCGTCCAGGGCGCGCAGGGCGGTGACGCGCAGGTTCACGCGTTCCACGCCGCCGGACAGCTGCCCGGAGTTCACGGTGATGACGTCCCCGACGCCGTACTGGTCTTCCAGCAGGATGAAGAAGCCGTTGAAGACGTCCTTGATGAGGCTCTGCGCGCCGAACCCCACGGCGAGGCCCAGGACGGACACCCCGGCCAGGAGGCTGGTGGCGTTCACGCCGAGCGCCTGGAGGCCCGCGATGACGCTCAGGATGACGACCACGACCCGCAGGGTGCTTTCCACGACGCCCTTGAGGGTCTGCACGCGGACGCTGCGGCGGTTGAATTCCTCGTCCGCGACGATGCGGTGGGCGAGTGCGCCGATGAGATTCCAGGCGATCAGGGCCATGGCGATCACCACGACGAGCTGCCCGGCGCTGTGGCGGAAGCCGTCCATGATGTCGCGGCCCAGGCTGAACAGCACCGGGACGCTGGGCAGGTACGCGACGGCGGTGGCGACGGCCAGCCAGCCGACGATCACGACCAGCGCCCACAGCCAGTTCAGGGCGGGGCGCAGGCGGGCGGGGACGTGCGGTTCGAGCGCTCTGATCAGCAGCCGCCCGAAGCGGTAGATGGCGTACGCGGCGACGGCGGTCAGCGCGAGGCCGACCCACACCTGGGGTTTGACGATCTGCACGGTGAGTTCCTGCAACATGACCCACACCTTCTCATGAGTGCGTGAGCGTGCCAAGAGTCACCCACCAGAGATGAACCCGCCCGGCGGGTCTTCCGGGCGGGCAGGGGCGGTGAACGTCAGCCGGAGGACTGTTCCGTGAACGCGGCCTCCAGCCGGGGGACGAGGTTCGCCTCGTGCGCGCGGGCGGCGCGCAGCAGGGCGTTCTTCACGGCGCGGGCGTCGGCGCTGCCGTGCCCGATGAACGCCAGGCCGCGCACGCCGATCAGGATGCTCGCGCCGTACGTGCTGGGGTCCATCCGCTCGGCGAGGCCGCGCAGGGCGCCGCGCACCATCAGGCCGCCCAGTTTGCTCTTGAGGCTGCTCTGCAGGGCTTCCTTGACCCAGCCGAACAGGACCTTGGCCTCACCCTCGGCGAGCTTCAGGACGACGTTCCCGGTGAAGCCATCGGTGACGACGATGTCGGTGGTGTTGCGGAAGATGTCGCGGCCCTCCACGTTCCCGTGGAAGTTCACGCCCCGCCCGTGCAGGTCGCGCAGCAGGCCGTGCGCCTCGAGGACCAGGGCACTGCCCTTGTGGTCCTCCTCACCGATGGACAGCAGGCCAACGGTGGGGTTGTCGCGGTCCTCGACGACCTTCAGGTACACGCTCGCCAGCCGCGCCCACTGCGCGTAGTACGTGGCCTTCACGTCGGCGTTCGCCCCGGCGTCCAGCAGGGTGGTGAAGCCGCCCTTGGCGGGCAGGTGCGTGAGGATCGCGGGCCGCTCGACGCCCTTGATGCGGCCCAGCGTGAGCAGCGCGGACGCCATGGTCGCGCCGCTGTGCCCCATGCTCACGACCGCCGACGCGCGGCCTTCTTTGACGAGGCGCGACGCGACGTTGATGCTGGCCTGCGTGCGGCTGCGCACGTCGCTGGCGTGCTCGTCCATGCCGATCACGTCGGTCGCCTCGACGACCTCGATGGGCAGACTCGCGCTGCCCGCGTGCCGACCGAGTTCCGCGTGGAGTTTCACGCGGTCCCCCACCAGGATCACGGGTACGCCCGCGCGGGCGGCCTGCACCGCCCCCTCGACGTTCGGTGCGGCGCCGTGATCGCCGCCCATGGCGTCCAGCGCGACCGGGAGGCTCATCAGCGGTCGTCGCCGTCGAGCGCGGCGGACGTATAGAAGGGACGGCTCTCCTGCCCGCGCTGCTCGCTGGGCAGGCGGTACCCGGGGCGTTCGACGTGCTCGCGGATGTCCTTGAAGTCCACGTACTGGTCGGCGGCGTTGCGCAGCTCGTAGCTGGTCATCTCGGCGATGCTGGCCACCACGACGCGCTTGCCGCGCGCGCGCAGCACCTCGACCGGGCGTTCGAAGTCCCCGTCGCCGGTCAGCAGCACCGCCGTGTCGTACTGGTCGCTGGTCGTCAGGAGGTCCGTGACGATCTCGATGTCCAGGCTGGCGCGGCGGTAAGTGTCGCCGCTGTCGTCGGTCGCCTCGCGCAGCGGGCGGGTGCGCACGGTGTAGCCCATGTACGTCAGGGCGTCCGTGAAGCGCTTCTGCTTGTCGTCAATGGGGGTGGGGACGGCGGTGTAGTAGAAGGCGTTGTACAGGCGGCCCGGAGCGGCGAAGTGCTCCAGGATCTTGCGGTGGTCGAAGTTCCACCCGAGTCGTTTGGCTGCCGCGTACACGTTCGCGCCGTCAATAAAGAGTGCAATGCGTTCCATCTGTGATCTCCTGGGGCCGCGCCTGCCATGGGGCGGGCGGCGGCGGACGCCCGGCGTCCCCTGGGGGGCCTGAGCGTTCGCGGCTCAGGATACCTGACGGACCGTCACGTGGGGAACGGCGCCCCGCCCGGCCCGCGCAGCGCGGGCACCCCGGCCTCCGGCCGCGACGGACCCTGAAGGGCGTTCCACACGTCGGCCCGCAGTCGCGCGAGATCCACCCCCGCGTACCCGGCGGGCAGCCCGTCCAGGTACCGCAGGGCCTTGTCGTAGTTCCGGTGCGTCAGGCTGCCGTGCGCCCAGCGTTTATGCAGCGCCGCCGCGAGCAGGATCAGCGCCTGCAGGAACGCCCGGTCGTCCCCGCGCGCCGTCAGCCACGGCCGCTCCCACGCCTCGTGCGCCTCCCACCACTCGCCGCGTGCGAACAGCGCCGCGCCGCGCCGGAAATCCACCGACCCACTGACCGTCATGCCCGGCAGGGTACTCCGTCCCGGCCCGCAGAACGCCAACTGCGACCCACCTCACCACGGTTAAACAACCGGTGAGGGAACACCCACCCCCGGCATATCCCCACCCTGCCCCCCAGGGGTATAGTCGAAGGCATGAAGCCTGTGGAACTCACGGACAGCAACTTTAACGCCGAGATCAGCGAGGGCCTGACCCTGGTGGACTTCTGGGCCCCCTGGTGCGGCCCCTGCCGCATCATCGCCCCGGTCATCGAGGAACTCGCCGGGCAGTACGAGGGCAAGGTCAAGATCGCGAAACTGAACGTCGACGAGAACCCCGTCACGCAGGGCCAGTACCGCGTCATGAGCATCCCCACCCTGATCCTCTTCAAGGACGGCCAGCCCGTCGAAGGCGTCGTCGGCGCCCAGCCCAAACGCGCCTTCGAAGCGCTGCTCGACAAGTACAGCAACGCGACCGCCAGCGCCTGAACGGCAACGGTGACGCGCCCCGGTCAGTGACCTGGGGCGCGTTTCGTCGTTGCCTGGGTAGTGGGAAGTAGGGAGTGGGGAGTGGACTGAAGGGCATCAGCGGACCGGCCCGCGTGTTCGCCACATGGGGGGTCCGCCGCGTGCCCGGCCAAAGCGACCGACCCACTCCCCACACCCCACTCCCGTCAGGCGTCAGCCTGACCCCACGGCAGTTCCGCCGCGTGCCCGCCCATGGCGGCCGACCCACTGCCCACAACCCACTCCCCACTTCCCTCCCCCGTTCACATCCGCACGATGTCCGGTGGCGTCCAGGCGTGCAGGGCCTCGCTGAGGAGCACCTCGCCGTCGGGCCAGTCGCCGTGTCCACTGGCGACGTTGATGTGCCCGGCCTCGCCCGCCGAGATGAATTCGGCGTCCCAGGCTTCCGCGAACGCCTGGGCCCGCTCGAAACTGGCGAACGGGTCGTTCTCGCTGGCGACGACCAGGGCCGGGAACGGCAGGGGCTGCATGGGGACGGGGGCCATGTCGGCCACGGTCGGGTACTCCTCGAACGCCCGGTCCGCGTCGGTGGGGCCGACGAGCATGGCGCCCTTCACGCGCGGGTGCCCGCCGGTCAGGCGCGCCCAGTGGACGATGTTCAGCACGCCGCACGAGTGCCCGATCAGGACCAGATCGCCCGGCGTCGCGTCGATGACCTCCTGAAGGCGCGCCGACCACGTCTCGGGCGTGGGCCGCTCTGGGTCGTCCTGCCGGACGCGCGCCGCGCCGAACTTCCCGGTCCAGAGACTCTGCCAGTGCTCCGGCCCGCTATCCCCCAGGCCCGGCACGATCACGATGGTCGGCGTCATGGGGTCCAGGCTAGCGCCTGAAGGAAGTGGGGAGTGGGTTGTGGGGAGTGGGTCGGTCGCCTTGGGCGGGCACGCGACGGACACCCCATGTGGCGAACACGCGGGCTGGTCCGCTGATGGCCTTCACCCCACTCCCCACTGCCCACTTCCCACAGCCCCCCTCACCCTTCGAGGAGTTCCACCTGTCGTCCGTCGGGGTCCTGCACGAAGGCCATGTCGCGTCCGCCGGGGCTGGGTTGGAGGTCGCGGGTGACGGTCACGCCGCTTTCTTTCAGGGTGGGGAGGAGGTCGCGGAGGCCGGTGACGTGCAGGGCGATGTGTTCGGCCCAGTGGGGGTGCGGGGCGGGGGTCTCGCCGGTGATCTGGAAGAACTGGAGGAGGCCTTCTCCGAGGCGCAGGACGGCGCGGCGGTGCCCTTCGGTGGTGGTGATGTTCTTGTCGGTGGTGGCGCCGAGGCGTTCGTAGAAGGCGACGGTCGCGGCGATGTCGCGGGTCAGGAAGGAGACGTGCTTGAGCATGCGTGCAGGGTATACGCTGCCGGGCGTGACGGGAGCACCGTGGAACTTGTCGGGTCGGGGCGTGGTCGCCGTGTACGGCGGGCCTGAGGCGGGGGCGTTGATGCTGGTGCGTTACGCGCAGTCCGGCGTGGGGCCGTACGACGAGCTGCTGTGGGTGTCGCTGTCGGGCGCGCCGCAGGTGACGCGGATCGTGGTGAGCACGCAGGACAGTGTGGAGTGGGGCCGCCGGAACTGGGCGATTCCCAAGTCACGGGCGGACTTCGCGTGGGAGGGCGTGCCGGGGCGCGACAGCGGTTTCCAGTTCCATCGAAGGGCCAACCTCACGCCCTTCAATTCCACTTCCAACCGCTGGTGTTGTCAGGTGCTCACTCCGCTCGGTTCAGTGGTATTAAGCAAGACCCTTGATACCACTGAACTCTGCTGTGAGCAGGTGCGGGTCACGCAGGACGGGCGGCTGCTCGCGCACCTGAGCGTGCGGTCGTGGGGGCCGTCGCTGCCCGTGACGACGGCGGTGGTGCCTGCCGCGTGGCGGACGCTGGTCCAGCCGCCCCTGCCGGAGGCCGGGGAACGGGCGGCGCTGCTGACGACGGTCTCGGCGTCCGGTCGGGTGCGGCCCGCGCGGCTGAGCGTGATCGGCGGGAACTTCCACCCGGCGCTGCTGGAGCGGCGACCGCTGCTGACGGTGGCGGTGCCGGACTTCCGGATGGTGTTCCCCGTGCCGCGCGTGTGGCCTGCCTGACCGGTCGTTCGGGGTCATGCGCCCCGCGCGGCGGGTGAGATAGTTCAGCGCGTGCGCCCCCACCCCACCTGCCCCGCGCAGTGGGCCTGCGGGCACCCTCTCCCCCACTCCTCTCTGACTTCGGCGCCCCGCGCGCCCCGGTGATCCCATGAGCGAACAACCCGAATCGAACGCCCAACCCGCCGCCCCCACTCAGGGAGCCCCTGCTGGTGCGCCCGCCGGTCGCCCCGCCCGCAAGCGCATGGTGGACCTCGACCCCAGCGGGCAGGTCACGCAGCGTGAACCGGACCGCGGTGGACGGCAGTTCATGAACTACTCGTTCTTCAAACTCGACCCGGCCTTCCGTCGCCTCCCGCACGCCGAACGCGAGGAGATCAAGGCCGAGTTCATGGCCGCCGCCGACGCGTGGCAGGCCGACGCGCCCGCCGCGAAGGGCCTCATCCAGCGCAGCTACTCGCTGGTCGGCGTGCGCGGCGACGTGGACTTCATGATCTGGCGCATGGCGTTCGACGTCCGCGACTTCCAGGACGCCCAGGCCCGCCTGAACCGCACCCGCCTGATGGGCTACCTGACCCAGCCGTACACGTACACCAGCATGAACAAACGCAGCCAGTACGTGAACCGCGTCGAGGGCAGCGGGCACGGCCTGGAAATCCTGCCCGGCCAGGGCCGCTACCTGTTCATCTACCCGTTCATCAAGACCCGCGCGTGGTACGACCTGACCCCCCACGCCCGCCAGGGCATGATGGACGAGCACATCTACGCGTCCGAACCGTTCAAGGGCGTGCGCATCAACACCAGTTACTCCTACGGCATCGACGATCAGGAGTTCGTGGTCAGCTTCGACAGCGACTACCCGCAGGAATTCGTGGACCTCGTGCACCGCCTGCGCTACACCGAGGCGAGCAACTACACGCTGCAGGACACCCCGATGTTCACCTGCGTGAAAAAGGACCTGCAGGAGACGCTGGACGACCTCGCGTAAACCGGGAGTCTGATCTGGGGGGAGGTCGGGTGGCCTCTCCCCTTCTGTTGCCGTCAGCGGCCCAGTGCGTCGAGGGCGGCGCGGATCTGCCGGGCACCCTCGATGAGGCGGGGGCCGGGGCGGCCCAGGCCACTTTCGGGGACGGCGACGACGGGGACACCCAGGCCGCGCGCCTCGATGACCTCCGGGCGGAGTTTCTTCGCGCCGCACCACGAGCAGACGATCAGGTCGGGGCGGGCGGCGCGGACCTCGTCCAGCGTCAGGGGGCTGCTGCGCCCGGCCCGCTCGGCCAGGGCGTTCACGGCGCCCAGGCTGGTCAGCAGGTCCGTCACCCAGGAGTCGCGGGTGGCGGCGATGATGGGTTTCGGCCACCACTCGACCAGCACGCGCGCCGGGGCTGGGGATGCGCGGTGCAGGGCGGCCAGTTCGGCCTCCAGCGCGGCGGCGACCTCTTCGCCACGTTCCGGCAGGCCCAGCAGCGCCCCCACCTGCCGGATGGTGGCGGCGGTGTCCGGCACGCTGGTCGGGTCGAGGATCACGGTGTTCAGCCCCGCGTCCTGCACGGCCTGCACGACGCGTTCCATGCCGGGCACGCTCAGGCTGGCGAGCACCAGATCCGGGCGGGCGCGGGTCAGGGCGTCCACGTCGATGTTCAGGTCCGGTCCCAGCCGCGCGGCGTGTTCTATTCCGGGGGCGTCGCTGTGGCTGTCCACGGCCACCAGCCGGTCGGTGGCGTGCAGGGCGTGCAGGATGTCGGTGTTGCTGCACGTCAGGCTGGCCAGTCGCGTGGGGGGCATGCCGGGCAGTCTAGGGCGCGGCGGGCGCGGGTGGGAAGTGCGCGCTGGCACGGGCAAACGCCCCCTGACCGTATGGTAGGCTCGGGGGTATATGAAGAACACGTTCGTCGTTTCCATGGCCCTGCTGCTGGCCCTGACCGTCGGCGGCTCCGTCGTCGGGTACAACATCGCCACCACCCCCCACCACAGCGAGGAGAAGGGCGGCCACGGCGAGGAGAAAGGCGGGCACAGCGAGAGCGGCGCGCCCATGAGTGAACAGGGTCCCAGCGCGAACAGCGCCGCGACGGGTGCCGCCGGGGCCGAGGGTGCCCTGGGTGACGTGAAAGCCGACAACGAGGGCGGCGAACTGGCCGGCGAGAACGGCGCCGTGACCGCCAGTGGCGAGGCCACCACCGGCGACGAGAAGGTCAGCACCACCGAGGGCAGCGCCACCGACACCGACGCGGCCGGGTCAACCGGCGAGCAGCCCGTGGAGACCGCCGCCGCCGCCGAGACGCAGGGCGACGCCGTTGCGGGCGAGAAATCCTACGCGGTCAGCTGCGCCGGGTGCCACGGAGCCGAGGGTCAGGGCGTCGTCGGACCGGCCCTGAGCAAGGTGAAGGACTGGACGCTGGCGGAGTTCACCGTCGCCCTGCGGGAAGGCAAGACGCCCGAGCGCGAACTGTCCACCGCGATGCCCCGCATTGCCGACACGCAGCTGACCGACAGCGACGTGGCGAACGTGTACGCCTTCGTGAAGACCCTGAACTGAACACCACCAGCAGAGGCGGCCCCAGGAGTACCGGGGCCGCCTCTGCTCCTGCTGCGCTTCAGATGGGGTAGTACGCGCGGGGCTGTCCCTGCACGAAGTCACGGGTGGGCACCCAGATCAGCGGGTTGCGTTCCTCGACCTCGGGGGGCGGGCCGTAGCGGACCAGGGATTCCACCTGCGCGAACGGCACCCACTTCACGCCCACGACCTCGGGGTCGGTGGGGTCGAGTTCACCGTGGAAGGTCGCGGTGAAGCGCCCGAAGATGGCGTAGCACTCGTTGCGGGTCCCGGTCAGCAGTTCGCCTTCGAGCAGGCTGACGAACATCAGGTCCGTGACGGTCAGGCCGGTCTCGACGAGCACCTGACGGACGGCAGCGTCGCCGAGGGTCTCGCCGGGAAGGGCCTTGCCGCCGGGCAGGCCGTAGAAGATGCTGCCGTCGTCCATGCGTTCCTCGACGAGCAGCAGGTGCCCGTCCCGGACGAGGTACACGTGCGCGGCACGTTTCAGGGGCAGGGTGCGCGACAGGTGGCTCATGTTCCCGGCAGTCTAGCGCGCCCCGGTTCCTGCAGCAGGCTCAGCACGTCGTCCGGGAGGCGGGCGGGGCGGTAGGTCTGGTCGGTGGCGATGTGGCGGGTCTCGCCCGTGGCGAGCAGTTCGTCGCCGCGCAGCACCTCGTACGTGAAGGTCATGGTGCGCGAGCGGACGCTGCTCAGCCGCGCCACGATCCGCAGTTCGTCGTCGTAGCGGGCGGCGCGGCGGTACTCGACGTTTAGGCCCGACAGCATCAGGTAGTACCCGCGCGCCTCGACCTCACGGTACGGGAGGCCCAGGTGGTGCATCAGGTCAGTGCGGGCCACCTCGAACCACACGGGGTACGTGGCATGGTGCGCGACGCCCATCGCGTCCGTCTCGGCGTAGCGCACGCGGATGACGGTGGGCGGCCAGGGCGCGGCCTGCGATTCGGCGGTCACAGGGGGGGGCGGTCGCTGGCGTCGTGGAATTCCAGCACGGGCGTGCGGCGCAGCTTGACGTGATCGGCCACCTGCCGCTGCAGGTACCCGCGCGCGCCGCGCAGCGCGTCGAGCAGGTCCTCCATGTCGCCGGTCATGGCGCTCACGTACACGCGGGCCTGGGCGTAGTCGGCGGTGACGGTCACGCGCTCGACGGTGACGATCATGGGCACGCGCGGGTCGCGCAGTCCGGCGATGGCGTCACTGATCACGCGGGTCAGTTGCGACTGGATCTGTTCGGGTTTCATATGGACTCCGACTGAACGGTTTGCATGAACCGTTCAGTTCGAGCGGATGCGAGTAGGAGAAGGACGGATTCCGGACGTGAAGTGGATAACCCGGTGGTGTTCCGGGTTGCCAGCGGAACAGACGGAATCCGTCTCACGTGCCGCTCCGGCGGTCGAGGGGGTGGGGGGTGGGGACTGGCATCCCGGCATGCTACGGCATCCGGGTCCACCCTGACCTTCATGCGCGCCGCGCGGTCACGGTGCGGGCACGGTGCGGTCACGGCCCCGCGCGCACCCTGGGCGCAGTCACCGCCCGCACCACTTTCAGGCGCGGTGACCGGAGGGGGGAACGCATGCTGGGAACTGGACTGTTGGACCGCGTGACGCGCCGTCACCTGCTGCTGCTCGCCGCGCTGCTGGGCACGCCGCTGGCGCAGGCGCAGGCGCTGGCTGGGCCGGAGGACGTCGTGATGGCCGTGCTGACGGGCGGCGAGGGCGTCACGGCGCTCAACACCACGCACGAGTTCGCGTGCGGGGTGCTGGAACGCGCCGGGTGGACCCTGAGCCGCGCGGGTGTGGACGGGCAGGGGCGGGCGGTGCGGGTGTACCGGGACGGGTCGGGGCGGCACTCGGCGCTCGTGTGGGACCTGAAGCCGGTGCAGGTGCGCGTCACGGACGGCGACATGAGCCCGCTCCGGTCGTGGACGCTGCTGGAGGAGTGATCGGAACTTCTCAGCCGGGGCGCGCGTAGCGTGGGGCATGAACCTGAAACTGCCGTTCCTGAAGACCGATGACGCGCTGCCCGGTGGCGTGACCCGCCCGACGTGGGTGGTGCTGGACCTGAGTGGCCCCTACCCGGAGCGTCAGCCGACGAATCCGGTGGCGGGGCTGCTCAGCCGCACCGAGTCGCTGGAGGCGCTGGCGGCGCGCGTCGAGAAGCTGCGCGGGGCCGCGTGGCTGCACGGGGTGCTGGTGCGGTTCGGGGAGTTCACGGCGGCACCGGCGACGGCGCACGCGATCCGGGGGCTGCTGGCCGACCTGCAACGGGAGAAGCGGGTGGTGGCGTACCTGCCGCAGCTGAACATGCTGTCCCTGATCGCGGCGAGCGGCGCGGGGGAACTGGTGTCGCCGGAGTCCGCCGAGGTGAACATCGGCGGGTTCGGGATCGAGAGCACGTTCCTGGGTGAGTTCCTGAAGAAGCGCGGGATCGAATTCGAGAACCTGCGCGTCCGCGAGTACAAGGCGGCCCTGACGCGTTTTTCCGAGGAGCGGATGGACGACCACAACCGCGAGCAGCTGCAGGCGTACCTGTCGGGCCTGGAGGGCGCGTGGGTGCGGGACCTCGCGGCGGCGCGCGGCGTGCCGGAGGACGTGGCGGCCGGGTGGCTCGCGGCGGACCTGACGAGCGCGCAGGCGGCGCTGGAGGCGGGCCTGATCACGAAGGTCGCCTATGAGGACGAACTGATCGGCCCGGCCAGCCGTCCGTTCGCGGCGGTCGCGGACCTGCTGCTGCCCGCCCGGTCTGGGAAGGCGGCGAAAGCGGGGCGGGTGGCGGTCGTGCCGCTCGTCGGGGCGATCATCACCGGGAAGAGCCGTAATAATCCTGTGCCGCTGCCGCTGCTGGGCGGCCCGATGGCCGGGTCGGACACGGTCGTGGCGGCGCTGCGCCGCGCCAAACAGGACAAGACCACGAAGGCGATCGTGCTGTACGTGAACAGCGGGGGCGGCAGCGCCCTGGCCAGCGACCTGATCTGGCGCGAGGTCGCCACCAGCGAGAAGCCGGTCGTGGTCGTCATGGGCGAGTACGCCGCGTCCGGCGGGTACTACGTCGCCACGCACGCGAAGACGATCGTCGCGTCGCCGTACACGCTGACCGGGAGCATCGGCGTGGTGAGCGGCAAGCCGGTCCTGACGGAATTCAACCGCCGTCACGGCCTGAACCCCGAACGGGTGGGCCGCGACCGCGCCCTGATGTACTCGGCGGCCCGCCCCTACAGCGACGACGAGCGGGAGCACGTCGAGAAGGGCATCCTGGAGGTGTACGACCGCTTCACCACCCGCGTCGCCGAGGGCCGCAACCTCAGCAAGGAGCGCGTGAACGAACTGGGCCGTGGCCGCATCTGGAGCGGGCAGGACGCCCTGGACCGCGGGCTGGTGGACGAACTGGGCGACCTCCGCACCGGTCTGGCGCGCGCGCGGGAACTCGCGGGCCTGCCGGGTGATGCGCCCGCGTGGAACGTCACGCCGAAGAATCACGGTCCCCTCCCGGAATTCGCGCAGGAGGCCGCGCAGGCCGCCCGCGTGACGGTGTGGCCGTTCGGCGGGGAACGCGTGCTGACGTGGTTCGATCAGGACATCAAAGTGCGCTGACGCGGAGGTTGTGGGTTGTGGGCCGTGGGTTGTCGGAGGGGCAGCCCTTCCCACCACCCACGGCCTACAACCTACATCCCTTCGTACGCGTCGATCTGGCGGCGGATGACGTTCAGGCTGCCTTCCCAGAAGTCCGGGGCGTGCAGGTCGATGCCGAAGCGCGCGGCGAGGTCCAGCGGGGTGGCCTGCCCGGTGGCGGCCAGCAGCGCGTCGTAGCGGGCCTGGAAGTCCGTTTCCCGCCCCTGGGCGCGGGCCTGTTCGTACTGAGCGTAGAGGCCCAGGCCGAACAACAGCCCGAAGGTGTACGGGTAGTTGTAGAAGGAGCGGCCGTAGTAGTGCGGCTTGACGGCCCACATGTAGGGGTGGGGGGTGTTCAGGGCGTCGCCGTACGTGTCGCGTTGCGCCTGGACCATCAGGGTGTTCAGGTCGCTGGGGTTCAGGTCGCCGCCCGCGCGGCGTTCGAAGACGGCCTTCTCGAACAGGAAGCGGCTGTGGATGTCCACGACGACCTGCGCGTGCCCCATCAGCTGCGTTTCGAGGACGTACAGACGCTCGGCGCCCTGCGCGGTGGCCAGGGCGGCGTTCTGGATGATGGTCTCGCAGAAGATGCTGGCGGTCTCCGCGAGGGTCATGGGCGTCTCCTGCTGGAGGGGGTCCAGCGGGGCGAGCTGCACGTTGTGGTACGCGTGCCCCAGTTCGTGCGCCAGGGTGCTGACCGAGTCGAGGCTGGGGTCGTGGTTCATCAGGATGCGGCTGTCGGCCCCCTGCCATTTCATGCAGAACGCGCCACTGCGTTTGCCGTCGCGGGGTCCGGCGTCGATCCAGCGTTCCCGGAAGGCGCGGGCGGCGAAGTCGCCCAGGGCGGGGCTGTACGCGCGGAACTGGCGTTCCACGAACGCCTCCCCGGCGGCGTAGTCCCAGTGGGTGTCGCTTCTTCCCACCGGGGCGAACAGGTCCCACCAGTCCAGTTGCGTCTTGCCCAGGTGGCGGGCCTTGGCGCGGAAGTAGCGGCGGAAGTCCGGCAGGGAGCGGACGACGGCGGCCTGCATGGCGTCCAGCGTCTCGCGGTCGATGCCGTTGCTCAGGAGGCTGGGCGCGACGACGTCCGTGAAGCCGCGCCGGGTGGCGAGGGTCCCCGCCTCGCCCTTGACGCCGTTCATGCAGGCGGTGAACACGGTCTCCTGGGTCTTCCAGGCGGCCACTTCGGCGCGGTAGGCGTCCTCGCGCACGCCCGCATCGGGGTCGCTGGCGAGGGCGCGCAGGGCCGTGACGGGCAGGGTCTGGCCGCGGTACTCGCCGGTCAGGGTGCTGGAGACGTTGCCGTGCAGTTTGCCCCAGCCGCCGCCGCTGGCGGGGTGCAGTCGCGCGGCGAGGTCCTCTTCGGGCGGGGTCATCTGGTAGCGGGCGAGTTCGGCGGCGCGGCGCAGCCGGTGCTCGTGCGCGCGGGCGACAGCGCTGCTTTCCAGCAGGTGGGTCAGGGCCGCGTCGTCCAGGCCGCCCAGCCACGCGGTCAGGCGTGAACCCAGCGGCCCGAGGGGCAGGGTCAGGGTGGTCAGGGCGGCCATGCGGGCCTGCGCCGCCTCGTCGCGGCTGTCAGTGGTGACGAAGGCGTACACGAAGGCGCGCACGCGGCCCGCGCGGGTCAGGACGGCGTTCAGTTCGCCCAGCACCGCGTCCACACCAGCCGTCGTGACGGGCGAGTCGGCGCGGACGGCGTGCGTGTCGAACAGGGCCTCCAGCGCCTGCACGTCCTCGGTCAGGGCGTTCAGGTCGTGGTCCAGCTGCGGGTCGGTCAGGCTGGCGTACAGGTCGTCGGTGCGCCAGCGGGGCATCTCGGTTGTGGTCACGTTCCGGAGTGTACGGCGGGGCGGGTGGGGGCAGGTAAGCCAATTGGCGCACGGGTGGGGGTGGGCGTGCCATGCTGGTGGGGTCATTCTCCGTTGGTCTGGACAGGGTCGCCGCGCGCGACTGGATCAGCAGGTC
Organism: Deinococcus sp. JMULE3; assembly: GCF_013337115.1. Classification (NCBI taxonomy): domain Bacteria; kingdom Thermotogati; phylum Deinococcota; class Deinococci; order Deinococcales; family Deinococcaceae; genus Deinococcus; species Deinococcus sp. JMULE3. Next base: position 2,783,847 of record NZ_SGWE01000004.1, on the reverse strand, counting down.
TTTAGTTGATAAAACAAGTCCACTTTTTCTTCTGGAGGTTCCCATGCGTACCCGACTCACCCTGACCGCCACCCTGGCCCTCGCCGCGCTCGGCAGCGCCCACGCCGCCACCACCCTGACCGTCTTCATGGGCAGTCAGCAGCGCCCCGAGATCTTCCAGCCCATCTTCGACCGCTTCGAGAAGCAGAACCCCAACGTCCGGATCAAGATCGAGACCGGCGGTGCCACCAGCGAAGCCCAGAACCAGTACCTCACCACCGTGCTGGCCGCGAAGGACAACACCCTCGACCTCTTCCTGATCGACGTGGTCCGCACCGCCACCTTCGCCGCCGCCGGCTGGGCCGAACCGCTCGACGCGTACCTGCCCAGCAAGGACACCTACCTGAAAGCCTTCCTGCCCGGCCCGGTCGCCGCCGCCAGCGTGAACGGCAAGCTGTACGCCATGCCCGCCTTCACCGACGCGCAGTTCCTGTACTACCGCAAGGACCTCCTCGAGAAGTACAAGGCCAAGGTCCCCAAGACCTGGGACGAACTCGCCGCGACCGCCGCGCGCATCCAGAAGGCCGAAGGCGGCACCCTGCAGGGCTTCAACTTCCAGGGCGCGCCCATCGAGGGCACCGTGTGCAACTTCCTGGAGATGACCTGGACCGGCGGCGGCAGTGTCAATGACGTCACCAGTCCCGCCGCGAAGCAGGGCCTGGGCTTCCTGGTGAACGCCGTGAAGACCAAACTGGCCCCCGCCGCCAGCGCCGAGATGAAAACCGACGACTCCCGCCAGCAGTTCCAGGCCGGGAACGTCCTGTTCGGCCTGAACTGGAGTTACGCCTGGGCGCACTTCCAGGGCAACAGCCCCCAGCCGACCAGGGTCAAGGGCGACGTGGGCGTCGCCGCGCTGCCCGCCTTCGGGAAGAACGCCAGCGCCACCTGCACCGGCGGCTGGGAATGGGGCCTGAACGCCTACAGCCGCAACAAGGCCACCGCCGTGAAACTCCTGCAGTTCATGTCCAGCAACGACGTGCAGCGCGAGATGGCCGTCAAGGGCGCGTACCTGCCCGTCCGCAAGAGCCTGTACAACGACAAGGCCGTGCTGGCCGCCAACCCGCACTTCAAGTCCCTGTACCCCATCGTCACGAAGGCCCGCCCGCGCCCCGTCACGCCCGCCTACCCGCGCGTCAGCGAGATCATCCGCAATAACGTCTCCGCCGCCGTCGCGGGCAGCAAGAGCGTGGACGCCGCCCTGAACGACATGAAGCGTGACCTGGAACCCCTGCTGAAGTGATTCCACCCCTGAACTCCCCTTCCCGCCGGGTTCGCCGTGAACCCGGCGAGGGCCTGCTGGCCTTCTTCCTGCTGCTCCCGGCGGCGGCGCTGCTGCTGGGCGTGCTGCTGTTCCCCATGCTGACCACCTTCCGCGACAGCCTGTACCTGAACAAGCTGACCGAACCGTGGCTCACGGGCTTCGTGGGTGTCAAGCAGTACGCGCAGATGCTCGGCGACGCCCGCTTCGGCGCGGCGCTGCGCAACACGCTGTTCTTCGGCGTGCTGACCGTCGGCGGGTCGTTCCTGGTGGGCGTGCCCATGGCGCTGGCCGCGCACCTGCCCAGCCGCGCGCGGGACGTGGCCCGCGTGGCCCTGCTGCTGCCGTGGGCGATGCCGCCGGTCATCACGGGCCTGATCTTCGCGTGGCTGTTCAACGCGCAGTACGGCGTGTTCAACGACCTGCTGGTCCGCGCGGGCTTCATTCAGGAGCCGCTGCGCTGGCTCAGCACGCCCGGCCTGAGCGTCCTGGCGATGGTCCTCACCATCGTCTGGAAGACCAGTTCCTTCGTCGCGCTGATCGTCCTGGGCGGCCTCCAGGGCATCCCGAAGGAGATGATCGAGGCGGCGCAGGTGGACGGCGCGACCCCCACCCAGACGTTCTTCCGGGTGATCCTGCCGCTGCTGGCCCCCAGCCTCGCCGTGGCGTTCATCTTCCGCACCATCAGCGCCGTGCAGGTCTTCGACATTCCCTACACGTTCATCCAGCAGGCGCCCGCGCAGGGGCTGCTGGAGACGCTCGGCGTGTACATCTACCGCACGGGCATCGAGTTCCTGGACTTCGGGTACGCCGCCGCGCTCAGCGTCGCGTTGTTCGCCCTGAGTCTGGCCGTGACCGCCGTGTACGTCCGTTTCGTGCGGGACGGAGGCAACTCGTGAGTGGCGACACCAGCCCCCAGCGCCTCACGCCCGCGCAGCGCGCCGGACGGTACGCCGCGCTGGCCGCGCTGATCGTCGGCGGGTTCTTCCCGTTCATCTGGATGGTCCTGACCAGCCTGAAATCCGAGGGGGAACTCCAGAAGTTCCCGGTGCAGTACCTCCCGTCGAAACTGGACTTCAGCAACTACGCCCGGGTGTTCAGCGAGCAGCCGTTCGCGCAGTTCTTCCTGAACTCCCTCACCGTCAGCCTGCTGAGCACCGTGCTGTGCATCGCCGCTGCCGTGCCCGCCGCGTACGCCCTGGCCCGGTTGAACCTGCGCGGGCGCGGGCTGCTCATGACCGCCGTGGTCACGTTCAGCATGCTCCCGGTCGTCAGCCTGCTCGTGCCCATGTTCCGCCTGATGCGCGGCGCGAACCTGCTCAACACGTATCCCGCGCTGATCCTCCCCTACGCCGCCCTGAGCCTCCCCATCGGCATCCTCACGCTCGTGGCGTTCTTCAGCGCCATTCCCCGCGACCTCGAAGCAGCCGCCATGGTGGACGGCACCACCCGCGTCGGCGCGCTGACCCGCGTCGTGCTGCCCCTCTCGACGCCCGGCGTCGTCACCGCCGCGCTGCTGGTATTCGTGAACTCCTGGAACGAATTCCTGCTCGCCCTGAGCTTCAACACCAAACTGTCCATGCGCACCGTGTCCGTCGGCGTGACCCTCTACCAGGGCGAATTCGCGTTCCCCTGGCCCCTGATCGCCGCCGCCGTCGTCGTCGCCACCGTCCCCCTCGTGCTCTTGATCGCCATCTTCCAGCGCCGCTTCGTCGCGGGCCTCACCGCAGGCGGCGTGAAGGCGTAGACGGGTGATGGTTGATGGTCGATGGAACCACCCCACCCCCCACTCCCCACTGCCCTTCCCTTCAGGTGACCTATGACCAATCCTTCCCAGTCCGAATTTCTGTGGTTTCTTCAGCTGTCGCGTGACGGCGAGTTCATCGGCACGCGGGAGAAACCGCCGCGTAAGCCGACCCTGGCGTACCTGCAGTCGCTGATCAGCACGGCGGGCGAGGCGGGGTTCGAGGCGCTGCTGACCGCCACGAACTACCACAGTGAGCACGAGAACTACACGGCGGCGGTGGCGGCCCTGGCGCGCAGCGCGCCGACGGATCCGGCGCTGCTGATCGCGGTGCGGCCGGGGATGTTCCACCCGGCGATGTACGCGAAGATGCTCGCCACACTGCAGAACCTGTTCCCGGGGCGGGTGCGGGTGAACATCGTGACCGGCAGCAGCCCGGCCGAGAACGCCATGTACGGGGACCGCGAGGATCACGGCAGGAGGTACGAGCGCACGCGGGAGTTCATGCAGATCCTGCGGCAGTTGTGGACGGCGCCGCCGCCGCAGTCGTTCAGCAGTGACCTGTACTCGTTCGAGAACGCGGTGCTGGACCCGGCGCCCGTGCAGCCGATCCCGCTGTACTTCGGCGGGGCGTCCCCGGTCGCGCAGGGGATCGCGGCGGATCTGGCGGACGTGTACCTGATGTGGGGCGAGCGGGAGGACATGCTCGCCGAGCGGCTGGTGCAGATGCGGGCGCTGGAGGCGCAGACGGGCCGCCCGCTGCGCTACGGGCTGCGGACGCACGTGATCGTCCGCGAGACGGAGGCCGAGGCCCGCGAGGCCGCCGAGCGCCTGATCAGCCGAGTGGACCCGGAGGTGCGGGCCGCGTTCGTGGCGAGCCACGCGCACGTGGACGGCGTGGGGCAGAAACGGCAGATCGACATGATCAAGGACCTGGACGGGGACCTGATGGTCGAACCCGGCCTGTGGGCGGGCGTGGGCATGGCCCGCAGTGGCGTGGGCGTCGCCATCGTCGGCGATCCGCAGCAGGTGGCCGCGAAGATTCGCCGCTACGAGGACATGGGCTTCAGCTCGTTCATCTTCAGCGGCTACCCGCATCTGGAGGAGGCGCGCCGTTTCGGGGAGCTGGTCATGCCGCTCCTGAAGGGCGGCGCGCGGGAGGAACGCGCAATTCACACGGACAGGGTCGCGCCGGTCGCCTGACCTGCCCTGCTCCTCCCCCCTTGAGGGGGAGGTCGGGTGGGGGGTGGCGGGCCGCGCCCGCCGGGTTCAGCTGGCGCGCAGGATGACGTGTTCCAGGCGTTCGGCGACGTTCACGAGGTGATCGCCGAGCCGTTCGAGGTTGCGGGCCATGCGCCCGGCGGTCAGGGCGACGTCGGTGTCCTCGGGGCGTTCGAGCAGGCGGGTGAGGCTGGCGCGCTGCATCTGTTCGTACAGGGCGTCCACCTGTTCGAAGTCGAGGCGCATGACGTCGCGCGCGGCGTGCAGGTCGCGTTCCGCGAAGGCGTACGAGAGCCGTTCGAGCATCTGCGTCAGCAGGCGCACGAGGGGCAGGGCGTCCTGCACGGTGGCGCTGCGGGTGCGGGGCGCGATGGTTTCCAGGTCGCGGGCGACGTTGAAGGCGTAGTCGCCGACGCGTTCCAGGTTCGTCAGGCTGCGGAAGACCATCAGGTTGAACGCGAGGTCGTCCTCGGTCAGGGGGGTGCTGAAGGCCTGGAGGCACAGGTCCTCCAGTTCGCGTTCCAGGGCGTCGGTTTCGGCTTCAAGGCGTTCGGCGCGGGCGGTGAGTCCGGCGAATTCGGCGCGTTCGTTCGCGTCGCGTACGGCGTCGAGCTGTTCGAGGGTGATGCTGAGCATCCGCAGGAAGCGCGCGGTGATGGTGGCCACCGGGCCGGTCGCGGGTGCGCCGGTCGGGTGGGGGGTGGGGGGTGCGCCGCCGTCCATGCCGCCCAGTATCCTGCCGCGTTGTGATGAGGTGGTCAAGGCGGGCGTGACGGGGCGTTCACCCATGCGGACCTCCCCTGATGGCGGGGGTGGAGGGGCGGGTGGTCAGCGGTGGGTGCGGACGGGTCCCAGGGGTGTGAACCCGGCGCGGGTCAGCGCGGCGCGCAGGTCGTCCGGGCTAGCGGGGTGGTGGGGGCGGGCCTGGAGGGTCAGGTCACCCAGGCTGGCGACGGGCCAGCTCTGCACGGTCCAGCCGTCGAGCTGCGGGGCCTGTCCGCTGGGGGCGATGACCTCCACGCTGTACATGGGCAGGCTGTACAGGGGCGCGGCGGGATTGGTCTGCCGGGCGAGGGGCTGGAGGTCGGGCGTGAGGGGGAAGCGGGCCGTGGGGCGCAGGGTGGCAGTCATGGGGGGACCTCATCGGGGGCGCGGCCGGGGTGGCCGGTGATGCCCTCAGCGTGCGCCTGTGGGTGGGGTGTTGACCATCGGTGCGGACGCTGACCCTCGCGCGTCGCATCGGTTTTCCCGATGCCTGCCGGGGTGGGCGCGGCCTACACTGGGGCATGACCTCCCAGCGCCCCTCCTCAGTCGGTCTGCCGTCCCTGGCGCAGCTGCGCGCCCTGCTGGCGGTGGCGGACGCCGGGGGCTTCAGCGAGGCGGCGGCGGAACTGGGCGTGTCGCAGTCGACCCTCAGCGAGGCGATCAGCAAACTGGAGGTGCTGGCGGGGCGGCCCCTGCTGCGCCGGGGGCGCGGCGGGACGGTGCCGACCCCGGCGGGCGAGCGGATGCTGGTCCACGCACGGGCGGCGGTGCAGGCGGCGGGCGACGCGCTGCTGGCCGCGCAGGAGAACACGCAGCTGCGTGGCGTGCTGCGCGTGGCGTCCTTCCGTTCGACCGCCACGCACCTGCTGCCGCCCGCGCTGGCGGCGTTCCGGGCGCAGCATCCGGGCGTGACGGTGCGCCTCCTGGACGGCGAGACGGAGGGCGGCGGGCAGGACCTCGTGCGGCGCGGGCAGGCGGACGCCGCCATCGTGATCGAGGAGAACTGGGGCGACCTGCGCCTCACGCCGCTGGTCATGGACGAGTACCTGTTCGTGGCGCCCGCGCGGCGGGGCACGCACCCGGTCACGCCGGAGGACCTCCAGGGACCGCTGCTGCTGGCTCCGGGGCCGAATTCCTGCAACCTGCGGGTGATGGGGTACCTGCGCCGCTGCGGCGTTCAGCCGGAACGCGTGACCGAGATCGGCGAGGACAGCGTGATCCTGGGCATGGTCGCGCACGGGCTGGGCGTGAGCGTGATGCCCCGGCTGGCGCTGGAACCGCTGCCCGAAGGGCTGGTGGCGCTGCCGCTGCCGGAGCGGC